>JALHHH010000013.1:0-38426 GCA_022837485.1 Bacteroidales bacterium | reverse complement strand
GGGTGTCATCATTTTTCGGATAAGTATGTGGGCAGTGTCGGCCTGCTGAAGTCTGGCATAAAGGTTTATCTTCCAGGCGAGCGACCATCCGGTACCATCGTTTCCCCTGGCTCTCAGGCTTGTGAGGGCGGCTTCTGCAAGTTGCGGTGTACTTTTTACACCGATTTCACTGCCCGGATAAAGGGCAAAAAGATGTGAAACGTGGCGGTGTCTGTTTTCCGGATCGTCAGTATCTTCCAGCCATTCCTGCAGCTGTCCCCAGCGTCCGGTCCTTAATGGAGCAATGCTGTCCCGGATTTTGCGGAAGGGTTCGGTTTCAATCTCATCAGCACCCGGTGCCCTGCAGGCTTTAAGAATGTTATTGAACAGATCGCGGACGATCTGGTGATCCATGGATGCTCCCCGTGAAATACCACCATGCTCAGGCGACCAGGAGGGGGACGATACCAAAAATCCCCCCGGTCCCGGTTTCAGGTAGTCCATCCAGAAGAGAGCGGCCTCCTTCATCAGCGGAAGCGCGGTTTGCTTCAAAAAGGCCGTATCTCCCGTAAACTCAAAATATTCATACATATGCCTCGTGAGCCAGGCTGCCCCTGCCGGGAAGTGTCCCCAGGGTAAGTCCCAGCCTGGAGCTGTGTATCCGAATGCATTGTTCATGGTGTGCACTACCCAACCCCTGCATCCGTAAAAATGTGCAGAGGTTATCGACCCGGGAATAACCAGTTGCTGCAGGTAATCAAACAACGGCAGATGACATTCCGGAAGGTTGGTCACATCTGCAGGCCAGTACAACATCTGCAGGTTGATGTTGGTGTGGTAATCGCAGGCCCAGGGCGGATCCGTGCTGTTGTTCCACTTTCCCTGAAGATGCATTGGCAGGGCTCCTTTGCGGGATGCCGATATCATCAAATAGCGTGCATACTGAAACATCAAAACCACAAGCTGAGGGTCATTGTGCCCCCGGGACTGGGCTTCAAGCCTCCGCCCGGTCGGAATCGTATCGTACGTAGGTCCTTGAATATTAAGGGAAACTCTGCTGAAAAGATGCTGATAATCTTCCTTCTGAATTCGCTCAAGCTTTGCATAGTCTGCCATTTTCAGGGATTCCATCCCGGCAAGGGCCTCGGGCTCCCATTCCGGATTGCGGTACTCCGGATACTGGTTCTTGTATGCTGTATGTGCTGTATGTTTCAATACCAGAAATGTGGCATTTGCAACTTCGGCCACTCCATCATGATACGTAATAATGCCATCGGTTTCTGCTGTAAGCAAACTCAGAAATTCCAGCCCGTTGTCGTTAACATGCCCGTAATGTATCAGAGTCTGATCACGAAACATCAGACTGTCAATCGGATGCGGGAAACTAAGCCTGATCCGGTATTTACAGCCTCCCGGCCGGTCGTTTTCAAAGCGGTATACCATCGCTCTTGCCGGATAACAGCCAAAGATGGTTCGCCGGTGCGTGGTTAATCCGTCGCGGTAACGAATTCGGATGCGTCCGTCAGCAAGGGTCAGCTCCCGTGTGTAGGTACCCGGCTCTGCGTTATGCCCTGTTTCAACATATAGATCTCCCATCGGCTGTTGCGCCCCATAATCACCGAAACTAAGATCCGGACGGGAGTTTATTTTACCGGTGAGATATTGGCGCATATGGTCTTCCGCCTGTGCAGTAAGTCCCTGCTCCAGCAGTTTTCTCACGCTATCCAGAGCTCCTGAAGCATTCACTGAAAGTCCGAAGTTGTAACTGTTGCCCGATCCGGGGCCACCGGCCCAGAGAGAACCCTCCGAAAATTGTATGTGTTCCTCTTCGGGACTACCGAATACCATAACTCCCACGTAACCGTTCCCTGCCGGCAAAGCCTCCCGCATCCAGCTGACTGCCGGAGCGTCGTACCACACTCTGAGCGATTCCTGTGCATTTACGGAAATGGTATTTGCGAGAGCTGTCGCCGACAGCAAACAGGAAAGTATTATTTGCCTCTGATGGTTCATTGCACCGTTAAGTGTATTACTCTTTACTCCGGGTTTTCGCCGAATTCTTTTTGCTGCCTTTCTACCTCTTTAAGTTTCAGCCGGTTGAGCTCCATGCGAAGGCGCTCGTTTTCCAGTTTTAAGGAATCCGCGCCGGTATTGACTTCTTCTACAGATTCTGTGGGATTTTGTAGTATTTGCAGCGCTTCCTCTTCATCAAACAGCATTGGATGCAGCGATGGCTCCGTTTTAATTTCCAGTACGGCTGAAACCGGTGTGTGCGTGCCTTCCGGGGTTACGGCTGCTCTGAGTTTTATAATCCCGGGATTAAGACCTGCCCTTACCAGCACCGGAGCCGTGCCCCAGTTTACCTTGACGGGTTCTTTGCCGTTCACCAGACTTCCTTCTCCTTCGATTTCAAATTTTATTCTGGCATTGCTGAGCCGCTTAATCGTCCCGTTTTCATCGGCTACAGCTGCAATAACCGTTACCAGATCCGATCCGCCCGCCCGCATCGGCATTCCTTCGTAATCGGCAAACAGCAGGAGCTGTGCGGGCCGGCGTGCAGGCATAATCCTGTGGGTTGCAACGACGTTTCCGCCAATCAGCCCTTCCGCTTTCAGGAATACTTCCTCCGGCCGGCCGTCCATGGACCGTTCTTTATCCTCCATAAAATTGTACGTATCCCTGAATACCAGCGGGGGGTGGGGGAGTGCCGAAGTTCTGAAATCAGGGAAGCATTCGGTAGTTTTTCCGTCTTTGCAGAACGTAAGCCTTACCGATTCGCAATTGCTGTATACCGTTACATCAGCGGGGGAAAAGGGGGTCATTTCGTGCGCGATGTATACCATTGGTTCGGATTCTTCGGGGCTGCGCTGCGATCTGAACATGAAAGCCGAGGTTTTTGGCTGCCGGTAAGCATCCATAATGCCTCCATAGAAGGGGTCGGGATGGTATCCCCGGTTGTGGTCAAACACATGCCAAAGGCAGCCTCCGACGTGCTGACGGCTCACCTGGTGCAGGGTGTTAAGGCTCGTGTATACGTATGGAGGTGATGCATAATGCATTGCCTGAACCAGCATAGCGGACTCGCCCCAGCTCCGGTGTACGCGGCTGGGTGAGTTATGCGAGTTCCAGTCGTCCACATTGTCGCCCCACTCCCGGGTAAAATAACTCTTTTCCGGATCGGTTTGCTGCAGAGCGCGATCTATGTCGCCGTTGAACGGATGGGCATAATGAACCGGAAAATGTTCGCTGCCCCGGGCTTCGGCATCGCAAACGGTCCAGCAGTATGGATATGGATACTCCTTTTTTACCATTTCACCGGCTTGCCGGGCGAAGTCCTCCGGATACCAGGTTTCGTTAAGAACTGGTTCCCACATCCATACCGAGGCATGGTTGCGATCACGCCGGATCATCTGGCGGATGTCGCTGAAGATGCGTTCGCCGAAAACCGGGTCTTCATTCCAGAACTGCCAGCCGGGGGTATTCACGATCACCAGCAGTCCCAGTTCATCACAGGCATCCATAAATGCGGGATCCTGCGGATAATGTGCATTTCTGATGGCCTCAAAACCGGCGTCTTTAATCTTTTTTACATCCCGCCAGTGAAGACTGTTTGGCAGGGCATTGCCGATTTCGGCGAAATCCTGATGCCGGTTTACCCCGATTACCGGATGCGGCCGGAGTTTCCCGTTCAGCCAGAAGCCTTCACTGCCCCTGAATTCTATGCTGCGGATGCCGGTGCGCTGCATAAAACCGTCAACGATCTTTCCCTTTCCATCGCTCAGGCTTACCACCAGGTGATAAAGAAACGGATTCTCCGGCGACCAGAGTGCCGGATTATCGAGCTCCACAGAGGCATTGAAGTGATCTGTCCCCTTAGCAGGCAGCATGATTTTTATTGTCTTCTTTGCGGCCGTAATGCCGCCGGGCACTTCAAGCCGGTATGTTACCTTCCCGCTGAAGCGGCTGTCCGACTCATTTCTGAGATGCAGTTTAAGGTTAATGCGGGCTTTGGTATCGCTAACTTCATCAAACGAAATAAAGAGTCCGCCTCCGGCTTCCTCAGAGGCAAGATTTGGATCGGTGATGTAAACATGGTTATGGCTCACCAGCCAGCAGTCGCGGTAGATGCCGCCGAAATAGGCGAAGTCGAGCATGTCCTGCGCCTTTCCCGGCGGGTAGGAGGGATCGTCGCTGTTATCGGCTTTAACGGCCAGGAGATTGGGCTTTCCGTGAAGGATATTATCCGTAATGTCAACCACAACGGGAAGAAAACCACCGTAATGTTTGCAGAGCAGGGTTCCGTTCAGCCAGATTTCTGATTTACCCATGATGGCTTCAAAATGAAGGATGAGTTTTTTGTCCTTCATTCCGGGTTTCAGGGTGAAATGCTTGCGGTACCAGACAATGCCCTGGTAGTTAACCCCTCCGCTGCCTTCTTCCGGAAGAATATCGGTACCGTGCGGCAGCGATACGACCTGCCAGTTGCTGTCGTCGTATTCCGGAAGATGTGCACCACTAACGTCGCCCTTGTGAAAGCGCCATGCCGGATTCATGGATACTGCCGTTCTGCCGCTGTTTTCAAGGCCGAAAAATCCGGCAGTACTGAAAACGGTCTGCCCGGATTTTTGTGCGCAGAGCTCTATCCCCGGAAGGGAAACAGCTACGGACAACAGAAGAACGATGATGAAGAAACGGCGGTGTTTACTCCCGGGATTAGCATTTGCAGGCATGGTAATTCGGATTTGACGGGATAATCCCGTCGTTTCTCCAAAAATAGCCAAAATTTTCTATGACTTCAGCCTCAGCGCCGGTTTAATATTACGGATGGTGCACCGGCAGGGATGTTAACTGGTTTCAAATGTAAACCGGACTGTGCAGAGCTGATGAATGTTTCTTATAGTTTTCCATGCGGATTTCGCTGCGGCAGAAATCGTGTTCTGCAGCCACCGAATTGGAACTGACGACCACAAGCCGGTTGGCTGTGTTTTGTTCCAGCAGGCTGCGAAACCATTCTATAGCTTTGTGATCAAGGTTAGAAACCGGTTCATCGAGCAGCAGGGCAGGGGTGTCGCTCATGATGGCAAGTCCCAGTTTTACCCTCTGTTTCATTCCGGATGAGAAATACTTGATGGCTTTGCCGGCACTGTCTTCAAGCTGCAGAATGCGGATAAGCTCCGGAGTGCTCATGTTGCGCATCAGAGGCTTAAGCCTTCGGTGAAAGCATATCATTTCGGTGAGGGTAAAATCCTCAATCAGTTCCATATAGGGCGCTGCGATGGCCATAAGACGAAACGCCTGTTCGGGCCGTACATCGCTTCCTTTCAGGTTATAGGTGATGGTTCCCGAAGTAGGCATTATGGCAGATGCAATTACCTGTAGAAGCGTTGATTTTCCCGATCCGTTGGATCCCAGGATGGCAAGCGGTTGTCCGGAAGTCAGTATGGTACTCAGACCCGAAAATATCCAGGTATGATTGTACTGTTTGCCGGCGTTATCCAGTGTTACAGTTAGCATGGCAAGTGGTGGTGAAAGACCGTTTTCGCTGAATATCGGTCCCGTTCAAAAAAAATGTTAGTAAATACTTCTCAGGCGTTTTTCAGATAACCTTTCATAATTCCCCGGCTCGATTTCGAGATGAAAGAAATGATTTCATCCCGCTCAGAAGATGCCGGAAGATTTGCTTCGATGTATTCGAGTGCCTGGGTTACGTTGTTGCCTTTCAGGTAGATGTAGCGATAGATATCCTGAATTTCGTTGATTTTCTCGGCTGTAAATCCTCTGCGGCGAAGACCAATGGAATTGATGCCTACATACGACAGCGGCTCACGGGCAGCTTTAGTAAAAGGGGGTACGTCCTTGCGAACGAGCGATCCTCCTGAAATCATTACGTGGGAGCCGATATTAACAAACTGATGCACTGCGCTTAGTCCGCCTATGATGGCATAATCGTCGATGGTTATGTGACCTGCCAGAGTGGCTGCATTGGCCAGAATTACGTTGTTACCCACCACGCAGTCGTGTGCAATGTGTACGTAAGCCATCAGCAGGCAGTTGTTGCCTACCACCGTTTCCCAGTTGGCTTTGGTTCCCCGGTTGATGGTAACGAACTCCCGGATTACGGTATTGTCGCCTATTCTTACAATGGTTTCTTCTCCGTCGAATTTGAGGTCCTGTGGCACTGCCGAAATAACGGCTCCGGGGAATATCTTGCAGTTTTTGCCAATTCTGGCTCCTTCCATAATGGTGACATTCGACCCTATCCAGGTGCCTTCGCCGATCTCAACATTTTTCTCAATGTTGACGAAGGGTTCGATCACAACATTTTTAGCTACTTTGGCCTGCGGGTGAACGTAGGCTAATGGTTGATTCATATCAGGATACGGTTTTTTTTGTGATTTGGGCCATGAGCTCGGCTTCAACTGCTACTTTATTTCCTACATAGGCTATTCCGCGCATATGGCTGATGCCTCTGCGGAATGGAGAAAGCAGTTCGAGGTGAAAGATCAGCGTGTCGCCGGGAACCACTTTCTGGCGGAAGCGTACGTTATCAATCTTCATGAAGTAGGTTATGTAATTTTCGGGATCCGGAACCGAGCTAAGCACAAAAATACCTCCGGTTTGCGCCATGGCTTCGATGATCAATACGCCGGGCATCACCGGTTCGTCGGGGAAATGGCCTACGAAGAAGCCTTCATTCATGGTAACGTTCTTCAGTCCGACAACATCGCTTTCGCTCATGCTCAGGATTTTATCAACCAGAAGGAAGGGCGGGCGATGCGGCAGCAAGCGCTTGATTTCGTTGATGTCGTAAAGAGGAGGTTTCGCCGGATCATACTTTGGCGACTGGTCCTGAGCGGTTTCTTTACGGATATGCTGTTTGATGAGTCTGGCAAAGCTGGTATTTGCAAAATGGCCAGGACGGCTGGCAATTACGTGCCCTTTAATGCGCGTTCCGATCAGACTCAGATCGCCGACAACGTCAAGAAGTTTGTGCCTGGCAGGTTCGTTGTTGAAATACAGTTCGAGGTTGTTAATGATGCCTTCATTCAGCACTTCCACCCTGGGTTTGTTAAAGAAGGTGGCAAGTCGGTCGAGCTCTTCCTGACCGATCAGGCGGTTTACAAAAACGATGGCATTGCTCAGGTCGCCGCCTTTGATAAGGTCGTTCTGAATCAGATATTCGAGCTCATGCAGGAATACAAACGTCCGGCAGGGACTTATTTCTTCCTCGAACTCATTCAGGTGGCTCATATGAGCATTCTGGGTGCCGAGTACCCGCGTTTCGTAGTCGATCATCACCGATACTTTAAATGTATCGTCGGGAAGGATGAGCATTTCGGTCTTCTTGACGGGATCCGAGAACCGGAGCACGTCGTTTACCTTAAAGTAAATCCGCTCTGCATCCTGTTCTGTGATGCCTGCTTTGCGGATGGCTTCCGTGTAAAATTTCGAGCTGCCGTCGAGGATTGGAGTCTCCGGTGCATTCAGTTCGATCATTACGTTGTCGAGATCCATTCCCGTAAGGGCCGCCAATGCATGCTCGATGGTGCTGATACGCACGCCCTTTTGCTCGATGGTAGTGCCGCGGGAAGTGTCGGTGACAAGGTCGGCATCGGCGTCAATTACCGGTTGATCCGGCAAATCGGTACGACGAAATTTGAATCCGTGATTCTCCGGGGCGGGTTTGAAAGTCAGGGTGACTTCCTTGCCCGTATGAAGGCCGGCTCCGGTTATGGTAACCGCCTCTTTCAGGGTTTTCTGCTTTTCTGACATGGGGCGCAAAGTTAGTACAAATTTGTGTTCTGCAATAATGTATCAAAGTACTGTTGTGCAATACTTTGTAAATCCTTAAATAATTTGTGGAGGCCCGGGTCTCAGCTTTTGAGTTTCTTTTCCAGTGCCGAAAGCCGGTCAACCAGTTTTGGAAGGCTCCTGAAATAAACATACGCTTTACGGTATGTGCCGATATCGAAAGCCGGACTTCCCATTGCAATTGAACCGTCGGCCAGGTTTGTTGAGATTCCCGATTGAGCTGCAATTTTAACGTCGTTGCCTATTTCGAGGTGTCCGATAATTCCTACCTGACCGGCAATCATGCAATTGCGGCCAATCCTGGTGGATCCGGCAATGCCCGTCTGGGCAGCGATTACCGTATTTTCTCCGATCTCCACGTTATGTGCAACCTGTATCAGGTTGTCGAGCTTGACACCTTTGCGGATGATGGTAGAACCCAGCGTTGCGCGGTCGATCGTGGTATTGGCACCGACCTCTACGTTGTCTTCAAGCACAACATTGCCTATCTGCGCCACCTTGGCGTAATGGTTATCCGTTTGAGGGGCAAAACCAAATCCGTCGGCACCGATTACAACACCCGAATGCAGGGTGCAACTGCTGCCGATGTGGCAGTCGTTGTAAATCCTGACTCCGGAATATATAGTAGTATTGTTGCCGATCACTACGTTATCGCCAATACTGGTGTTGGGATAGATTTTCACCTTGTTGCCAATTCTGACGTGCTCTCCCAGGCTTACAAAATCTCCGATGTAGCAGTCATCTCCGATCTCTGCCGATCCGGCTATTGCAGCATAGGATGATATTCCTGTCTTCTTCGATGTCAGGTTGTTGTATGCTTCCAGCATGGTTGCAAAGGCGTTGTATGCATTATCAACCCTGATCAGCGTACAGCCGACCTGCTGCTCGGGATTGAAATCGCGGTTAACTATCACCGCCGATGCCTTTGTCTGATAAATGTAATGGGTATATTTGGGATTTCCCAGAAACGAGATAGAGCCTGGCTCTCCCTGTTCGATTTTGGATAACTTATGTATCTCTATGTCAGGATTCCCTTCAACGGTACCCCTGATCAGGTCAGCAATTTCCCTGGCGGTAAATTTCATCAGGTTCGGATTGGTGGCAGTAATTTGATTTATATGATTTAAGCCTCTGCTAAACAGGTTTTTAGAATTAAGGCAGCGTATTCTGAAAAGTTACGCAAGTTATAAAATATTCCCGTACCAACAGCGTAAAGCGCAAAATTGGAGTAATGCCTGCTGCCAGCGCCGGTTTCTGCTGTTATTTGCACTCACCGGATCGGAGATCAGGCAGTTATTGCAATTTCTGTATACTCTTGGGGTAGGTGATGAAGTGCTTTGACACTGCACTGGTCAGTACCGAGATGTTCAGCTGGTCCGACGATTCGGCTATGTCGCTCACCTTCCCTTCTTTGTATAGCAGATGGATTTTATCGTGTTCGGGGATGTATGCATTGTTGGTGATCACACCACTGGTAAGCAGGTATGCAGTAGCATCTTCTCCGGCCCCGGGCCATGTTTCACGGATAGCCCGACCGAGATTCAGTGTTTTTTCTTTCGGGAACGGTGTGTCGCTCAATTCAATGCGAAAGAGCTGACGGTTGACCATAGCCCGGCTTATCATCGATAACAGGAAATCGGGATGGGATGCCCATACTTTGATTCCCGTGAAAATGTCGTAATCGTCGAGCCTGGCAAACTCCTCAAGCAAGCCGTCGTTCTCCTGAAAGTCCTCTTTGCCGAAAGGTTTGCGAAGGAACAGACGCAAAGCGGGACTGGCAAACAGCTCTTCGTTTTTCCCTGCAAGGTGTTTTGCCCGTTTCAGAAGGTTGATCAGCATGCTTTCAGCAGCAACCACCGTTTTATGGTAATAAACCTGCCAGTACATAAGCCGGCGGGCAACGATGAACTTTTCTATGGAATAGATACCCTTGTCTTCTATCATCAGCTGGTCGTTATGCACCGTCAGCATTTTGATGATGCGCTCGGTATTGATAACGCCTTCCGAAACACCCGTGTAGAAGCTGTCTCGTTTAAGATAGTCCAGCCTGTCCATGTCCAGCTGACTCGAAACCAGTTGGTGCAAAAACTTTTTCGGGTAGCGGTTTGTGAATATCTCTATGGCAGGCTGCAGTTTGCCTCCGAACTCCCGGTTCAGGCGTTCCATGAACAGGAGTGAAAGCTCTTCGTGACGCATTCCTTCTACAACGCTGTGCTCCAGGGCATGGGAATATGGGCCGTGCCCGATATCGTGAAGCAGAATGGCTGCCAGTGTGGCTTCGGCTTCTTCGGCTGTGATGTTAAACCCTTTAATTCGCAGTGTATCTATGGCTTCCTGCATCAGGTGCATGGCTCCCAGGGCATGGTGGAACCGGGTATGCAGTGCCCCCGGATATACGTACGAGGTCATGCCCAGCTGACGGATGCGCCGCAGGCGCTGAAACCAGGGATGTTCAATCAGATCGAAAAGCAGATCCGTGGGTATCGTGATGAACCCGTGTACCGGGTAAAAGCGAAAAAATGTTAATTTAACAGTCTGCCGGATAATAAAACACCCCGCCCGGCATTATGTTGAGAGGGTATATCCGACCCGCAAAAATACGGAATAATAATCCGCCTGCCGGAAAACCACATCAATTCACATTTACGACATGGAAAATATAACGATACTCTGGGCCGACGATGAAATTGACCTGCTGAAACCACACATTATGTTTCTCCGCGATAAAGGGTATGAAGTACATACTTCCAATAACGGAGTAGAAGCCATAGAAATACTGAAAACCAAGAATTTCGATATTGTCTTCCTGGATGAGCAAATGCCTGGCCTTTCAGGGATTGAAACCCTTATCCAGATAAAAAATGCCTTTCCCGCCATACCGGTGGTTATGATCACGAAAAGCGAGGAGGAGGCCATAATGGAAGATGCCATCGGCTCAAAAATTTCTGATTATCTGATAAAACCGGTTAATCCCAAACAAATCCTTCTCAGTCTTAAAAAGAATCTGGAGAATAAAAAGCTTATCAGCGAGAAGGCAACCTTCAGCTATCAGCAGGAATTCAGGAGCATCGGTATGGAGATCAGCAACCGGCTTACATTCGATGAGTGGATCGGCATATACAAAAAGCTGGTTTTCTGGGAACTTGAACTGGCACGCTCGAACGATTCAGGAATCATGGATGTGCTGAAAATGCAGAAAGATGAAGCCGGCCAGGTTTTTAGCAGATTTATTGAAAACAACTACGTTGAATGGATAAACGGACGCAGCAGTGCAGGCCGCCCCGTTATGTCGCATACCCTTATCAGGGAAAAACTGATGCCACTGCTCGATGAAACCCCCGTGCTCTTTTTTATCCTCATCGATAACCTTCGCTACGATCAATGGAAGATGCTTCAGCCGATTATCTCTGAACTCTACCGCGTTGAAAACGACGAAATATATTGCAGCATACTTCCTACCACTACTCAGTTTGCCCGTAATTCAATGTTTTCAGGACTTATGCCTACCGAGATCGAGAAAAAATACCCTCGCTACTGGGTAAACGACGATGAGGAAGGTACAAAAAATCAGTTCGAAGGAGAACTCCTGGGCGAACAACTCCGCCGCTACGGCAAGGATATAAAATATTCCTACAACAAGGTTCTGACACTGTCTGCCGGACGTAAACTGGTTGAAAGCCTCCCGAATCTCATGGGTAATAAACTCAATGCCATTGTTTACAACTTTGTGGATATGCTCTCGCATGCCCGGACCGAAATGGAGGTGATCCGCGAACTTGCCGACGATGAAGCTGCATACCGCTCCATCACCGTTTCCTGGTTCGAGCATTCCCCGCTTTACGATATTATACGGTATCTGGCAGAGAAGAAAATTCCCGTTGTTATCACAACCGATCACGGCTCCGTGAAGGTGGATGCCCCGGTGAAAATCGTGGGCGACAAAGCCACCAATACCAACCTGAGGTACAAAACAGGACGCAGCCTGAGCTATAATAAAAAGGAGGTGTTTGAAGTTAAAAACCCGGCAGATGTCTTCCTGCCCAAAACAAACGTCAGCTCAAACTACGTTTTTTGCCGGAATACCGACTTTTTTGCCTATCCAAACAACTTCAACTATTACGTCAACTACTACCGGAATACGTTCCAGCACGGCGGTATTTCCATGGAGGAGATGCTGATTCCGTTTATTACGTTAAAGCCTAAATAGTCGGAATTTTGCAATGTACTTGTAAGGCAAAAGTTGCGTGGTAAACGGTTTAACCTATCCGTTTTCCCAATATGCAGAATCAGATCCTGTAACAGATGAATCATTTATAGCTGATGAAAGGCTGAAAAATTAAAACCCCGCGTCTGAGCAACGGATTTATCGTGTAGGTTTGCATCCGAATTTTTATTACGTTTATGAACGTAGAAAGCAACACTCCCTTTCTGACCCTCGAAAGCATCGGTACAGACGATCTTGATGCCATTGCCGAACAAATGCTGCAGCATTTTCCGGGACAAACCGTTTTTGGACTTTCAGGCCCTATGGGTGCAGGCAAAACTACCTTTATACAGGCCGTGTGCCGCAATCTTGGCGTTACCGATAACGTCAGCAGTCCGACCTTTTCCATTGTCAACGAATACCTTACCGGCGACGGAAACCGGGTTTACCACTTTGATCTGTACCGCCTCCGGAAAACGGAAGAGCTTCTCGATATCGGATACGAAGATTATTTCTACAGCGGAAATTATTGTTTTATCGAATGGCCGGAACTGGCCGGCGAACTTATGCCCGACGATGGGGTAAGGGTGGTAATCAAGGTAAACGAACACAACGGACAACGACTGTTCACATTCAGCAGATTCTGATCCTCCGACAGGCAGGAAGGTGTTTCAGGCAAAAACCCGTTTAACGGAATTCTCATCTTTGTTTTTCGCGCCAAGTCCTGCCATACCGGATACATTACAGCGAAAAACTTTTCGCAACGATGGGTAAACCCATACGGGCGTAATTGCCTGATACGGATGTTTGTTTACAATCCGGGAGTGCCCCTGTGGTTTTTTGCCGGTCTGATTTTCGTTTCCCCGGCTAAACAATTATTTTTAGTTTCCGATTTTTGTAATTTAGCAGAAGGGATTCAATACTGCATGCCTGCGTTTTTTTTCTGTAACGGAAAGTGTCCGCTACGGAGCATGCATCCGGCAGCGATTCCTTTTACGACATCTACATAACTCCGGATACGGACTGAAAATAAATCATCCATGCAAGATCCAAAGGAATATATGGTACTACCGTCGCATGCAAGCGGATTAATGCCTCAGGAAGAGCGGCTGGAGATACCGGGAAAAGCTTGTCGCCTCACTATTGGCATTCCGCGTGAAACCGCCTGGCTTGAGAATCGTATTTCCCTTGTTCCCGATGCAGTGGCTCTGCTGGTTAAAGCCGGTCATAAAGTACTGGTTGAGACAATGGCCGGGTTAGCTTCGCACTTCAACGACCATGAATTCAGTGAAGCCGGGGCTGAAATTGCCGGTGAAGCATCTGCCATTTTTCAGTGTGATGTGGTGATAAAAGTGGCACCGCCCACCATTCAGGAAATTGAACTTTTCAGGGGAAGACAGGTTCTGCTGTCGTCGCTGAACCTGGCAAGCCTTAGCGAACAGCACCTCCGCCAGCTTGCCGCAAAGCGGATAACCGCCCTCGCATACGAGTACATTCAGGATAAAGACGGCAACTTCCCTGTAATCCGGGCAATGTCGGAGATTGCCGGAAATACTTCAATTCTGATCGCTGCCGAATACCTGAGCCACCCCGATTACGGCCGGGGACTAATGTTCGGAGGGTTGAGCGGAATTTCTCCCACCGAAGTGGTGATACTCGGAGCAGGTACCGTCGGCGAGTTTGCCGCCAGGGCCGCCATGGGCATGGGAGCGCTGGTAAAGGTTTTTGACAGCTCGGTATACCGGCTCCGCCGGCTTCAAAACAATCTGGGGACGCGTATTTTTACCTGTGTTCTTCAGCCCAACCCCATCCAGGAAGCCCTGCGTACCGCCGATGTTGCTATCGGAGCCATACGACCGCAGGGCGGACTCTCGCCAGTATGCGTAACCGAAGAGATGGTCCGGCATATGAAAGCCGGAGCTATTATCATCGATGTTAGCATCGACCAGGGCGGGTGCTTCGAAACGTCGGAAATTACAAATCATAAAAATCCCGTATTCGAGAAATTCGGGGTTACCCATTATTGCGTTCCCAATATCGCTTCCAAAGTGCCTCGTACCGCTTCCAAGGCACTGAGCAATCTTCTTGCACCCATTATGCTCCGGATCGGTGAGGAAGGAGGTGTAAACAACATCCTCCGCAATAATACCGGTGTCCGAAACGGCGTCTACCTGTATAACGGTATTTCTACCAACCGCTACATCAGCGACCATTTTCATCTTCCATTCAAGGATATTGAACTTCTGATTGCGGCATTTCATTAATTCTGTCGCCCGTTTTCTGCTGTGTTTTCAATGCAAATTCCGATGGATTTCATGGCGTTTCCTTGCCCTGACCCCGGTCGCGAACAGCTTTTTCTGTTTGCTTGAAAATCTAATGGCATCGTCCCGGGTATGACCGTGAAAAGAATTTATCATCGAACCATTACCTGGCAGCAACTTGCGATTCCACAGCCCGGATTTTTCATCCTGACGAAATAGTTTTCCGTACAAAGAATCAGATAATGCCTTTTGGAGTGACCTGTTAATACCTTTTCCTTACTGATTTCTCCATGATTCCTCCGTGGTTCCTTTTTGATTTCTCTATACCAGCTCCGTCTTTTTATAGACAATCTCAAAAGAAACTATAGAGAATGTCAAAAGGAATCATAGAGAAATCAAAGAGGAATTCCGATTACAACGGAGAAAAACGATCTTCCTGCGAGGTGTCGGCAAGAGGGAAAAAAGTTGGTCGTTCAACGAAAGAGGCCGCTCAGGAGGAGCCGGCCTCTTGCATTTTCTCTGCAGTTTGTTTTTTTGTTTTATCCGATCCGGACGAGAGGCTGCTTTCTGCGTTCCATTGTCTGTGAACGATCAGCCTGTTTTGTTAAATGGAGAACTTTCCCAAATAATTTTCCGGCGTCAGGGCCTTTAACTCATTCTTAATTTTTTCGCTCACATTCAGGCCGTTGATAAAAGTATGAAGGTCTTCGGCGGTTACTTTCAGATTCGTGCGGGTCAGCTCTTTCAACGCTTCGTATGGTTTGGCATATCCTTCGCGCCGGAGAATGGTTTGTATGGCTTCCGAAAGTATCGCCCAGTTGTTGTTCAGGTCTTCATGGATCGCATCTTCGTTCAGTAGCAGCTTTCCGAGTCCGCGTGTAAGGGCTTTCATGGCGATGACGGTATGCGCTACAGGCACTCCGATGTTGCGGGTCACGGTAGAGTCGGTAAGATCCCTTTGCAGACGCGAGACGGGGAGCTTCGACGACAGATGTACGAACAATGCGTTGGCAACTCCAAGGTTTCCCTCGGCATTTTCGAAGTCTATGGGATTTACTTTATGCGGCATAGCCGACGATCCCACTTCTCCTGCTTTAATCTTCTGACGGAAGTAATCCATGGAAATGTACAGCCAGAAGTCCTGGCAAAGGTCAATCAGTATGGTATTGATACGTTTCATTCCGTCGAACAGGGCGGCCATGGTGTCGTAATGCTCAATCTGCGTGGTTACCTTTTGCCGCTCAAGTTCAAGATGATTACGGGTAAAGCTTTCGGCAAAACCAACCCAGTCGATTTCGGGATAAGCAGCATAATGTGCATTCATTCCGCCGGTTGCTCCTCCGAATTTAGCGGTAAACGGAATGGCTTTCAGCAGTTTAAGTTGCTGTTTCAGGCGGTCAACGTACACGTAAAACTCTTTTCCGACGGTGGTGGGCGTTGCGGGCTGCCCGTGTGTGTGCGCAAGCATTGGTATGTTTTTCCATAGCTTAGCTCTCTGCGACAGCTTGGATATAAGCTCTTCGTAGGCTGGTACCATAACTTCATCGATCGCCAGCTTTAATATGTAAGGGGTTGCCGTATTGTTGATGTCCTGTGAGGTAAGCCCGAAATGAAGGAATTCCTTGTATCTGGAAAGTCCCATTTTGTCGAATTTCTTCTTCAGGTAATATTCTACCGCCTTTACATCGTGGTTGGTAATTTTTTCAATCTCTTTTACTTCGGCAGCATCCTGAAACGTAAAATCGCGGCACAGAGACCGCAGATTTTCAAAATCCGCCTCGCTTACTCCGTGCAGCTGGGGCAGGGGTAGCTTGCAAAGGGCAATAAAATACTCTACCTCCACAAAAACCCTGTAGTTGATAAGTGCTGCCTCCGAAAAGAAAAAGGCAAGTATCTCTACCTGTTTTCTGTATCTCCCATCCACAGGGGAAATTGCATTCAATACCGTTAAATCCATATCGCTCTTATTTTAACCCGCGTCAAATGTAAGCAAGCAATTTAAACTACAACATTTTTTTTTACTTTTTCGGGAAATTTCAGGGCAATATACTTAAAATTTGGGGAATCCGGCTCAGCCGGATAAAAAAAATGAGCATTGAAGGAGTTAAATACCGTACCAACGTCTAAATGCCTTGTAAAATCTGAATATTTTTAAAATAAACCAGAGCGTTTCATGCAGATTTATAACCTTTTAATAAGGTCATTTTGTGGTGACAGACACCGGTCTCCTTTAACTTTGGCTTAACGTTGTCCTTTAGCGGAGTTTCAGTAGCAATGCCCTGAACAAATTCACTTTGAAAAAGTCCGGTTCTACATTCCGAGAGGTTCTCCCACCAGAATTACAGTAGTGGGAGTTAAAGCCGGTCGTTTACGCAGAATGGTATATGCCCTGCATCCGCGATCGGGTGAATCGCAGTCGTGGCAGTAACCGTCTCCCGTGCATGGCGTTTTTCGTTCCAGCCGTTTCATATTCATGGGGCCTGCTTTACGCTTCAGCCGTTCCATCGCTTCTGCTTCACTGCTGACGATTTTGTTGATGCCGGCTACAATAATCACTTGCCGAGGGCCAAAAATCATGGCTGCAACACGGTTACCATACCCGTCCACATTCACAATTTCACCATTTAAAGTGATCGCATTGGCGCTGCTGATAAATACGTCGCTGAGAAGTTCCCTGCGCATTTCTGTCATCTTTTCTTCGAAATTCAGCCCCGGTTTTCCATGGTCGGCAATCAGAGTCCCGGCTTCCGACGCCATTTCGCGAATACCCATCGCCCGCACCGTGGCCGAACCTCCGAACCCGACAATAATTCCCGGTTTCAGCTGTTGCCGTATCCAGGAAGAAGCTTCGCCGGATGTACCAAAATAAAATGCATCAAATCCGTTGCGCCTGAGCCGGTCCACAACCTTTTGCGCCAGGGCTTCGTTGTGCCATTCTTCGTAGTCCTTCATCGTTTGCATGGTTGATGAATCGCAAAAATAGGAAGGATCGGAACATAAAAAAAGCTGCCCCGGCGGGATTTCCCTGGTTTATATTTCTGCTGTTTACCGGCTTCTGTCAATGCCTTCCGGAATTTTTTCGGTAAAAGTGGTTAAACCGCAGAAAAGCCTGAGCCCTGAGGCAGCCTCTGTATTTCAGTTATTGATTACCGGAGGTTCAGGATAAGTTTCTGAAAACTTCCCGTATTATATCTCCGTAACGGTCATTGTAACTAAGCATTACCCAGGCCTGCAGAAGAAGAACCTCCTCTTTTTTCAGAAACCTGATTGCTTTTTTCAGCTCCTTGCCGAATAACTCCTTGCTGAAGCTGACTTTCTGAAGGATCATTTTCGAATATTCCAGCATGGCAAAGCGGTTTTTAGCGTTTACACTTAGTGATTCTATCACATACAAAACGCTCGCTCCGGTAGCTTGTTGTATCGCCTCTGCTGTTTTAACATTTTTTTTGCAAACCCTTGCGGGGAAAAGGTTTTGGTCGTTGAACAGAACAAAAAAATGCCGGGAAATACACGGCGTTTTCCGGCTTAATGAATTGTTTCTCAGCTCTGCAATTATGCGCTTCCGGATTTTCCGGCAGGCTGGCCTTACGATTTTGTTTTTCTGCGGCGGCTCATCTCCATCTGCAGCAGACGGAGCTCTCGGCCGGTTTGCCCGGCGATGCTGGTGTTTTCCTCTGCCCGTCTGAAAAGGTAAGGCATTACGTTTTTTACGGGGCCGTAAGGAACGTATTTTGTAACGTTATAGCCTGCATGGGCCAGGTTAAAACTTATGTGGTCGCTCATGCCGTAAAGCTGGGCAAACCAGAATCGGTTGTCGGTTCTGTCGTGCCTGCACGAATCGATTGCATCGGCCAGAAGCTGATTGCTGGTTTCGTTGTGTGAACCGCACATTACGGTAGTTATATCGCAATTTTCAACACAAATCACGATGGCTTCGTTAAAGGCGGCATCGGTTGCTGCCTTGTCGGGATGGATGGGAGAGGGGTAGCCCATTTCCTCCGCACGTTTGCGTTCTTTTTCCATATACGCTCCCCTTACCAGTTTGTAACCGGTAAAATAGCCGCCTTCCCTGGCTCTGGCAATGCTATCGCGCAGATATTGAAGCCGGTCGTGACGGTACATCTGAAGGGTGTTGAAGACGATTGCCTCTTTGCGGTTGTACCTTCGCATCATCTCTTCCACAGTATCGTCGACAAGATGCTGATACCAGCTGTCCTCGGCATCAATCATCAGCGGAACTCCCAGTTTGAACGACTCATTGCACAGGATGTTTACCCGGGTGCGAAAACGCAGATACTCTTCTTCCATGCGCGCATCCAGAGGCTTGCCCGGCGATGCATTTTCAAACAATACGGGCGCAGCAAGGGCAGTCGGCTTAAAAACGGCAAACGGTATGGCCGGATTACCCGCAGCATTCCTGATCGATTTCAGGGTCTCCTCAAGCGTGGCCTGAATTCCTTCCTCCTCGTGGTTGCCCTCTACCGAATAGTCAAGCACCGATTTTACATTGTGCGCTATCTGACGCTCAACGGCTTGTCTGCAGTCTTCAAGCGTCTCCCCGCCAACAAAATGATTGTATATCGTTGGCTTTATTACCCAGTTTACCGGCAAACGCATTCTGAAAGCCTTGTCAATTGTCCACGTTCCGGCTTTTACAAGTCCGGGATTAGCCATGGTGTTGAAAAGCAGCATGGCCTTCCTCAGGTCGCTGCTGGTTTTGCTCCGGAAAGCAATTTCAGTGTTGGTGAAGTCTGGTTTCATTTCTTTTGGACGTATTGAATGCAGAACACCGGCCCGGATATTCGATCGTTTGTATTCTGCAGGGATCCGGCGATAATTGCTTAACTGCAAAATTAATTAATTTAGTTTCAGAGATATTCAATAGCAACCGAATTAGCCGGATTAAAAATAAATCCTTCCGGTAAAGGCGTATCCGGGATTTGCCGCTTTACCTGTGGTATTAGTGGCTTTCAATCTGTTGTTTTATTATACGTTTTTTGTAAATATAGCCATTTCACTTTATCGGTATGTATACACTTTGATGCAAAGCATGCGGCGACACAGTCGGGAAACCGGCAGCAAAGGTTATGCGACACCGTTAGCAACAACGGTTTTTTTAGTATTTTCACCGGCAGGATAATTTTACCGGTATGTTGGCTGATCTTAATGAATTTCAAATTGCCGGCTGTCCCGTCCGGGTCGGCGGATCATCGCCGGAAGCTTTGCAGCAGCTTCTTTTATCGCAGTTCATGGGCAACAGTCCCGTGTATGTGCTTACCGATTCCAACACCCGGAAACATTGTTATCCTGTGCTGCAACGGCATGTGCCAGCCCTAAGCGAAGCCATCTGTCTGGAAGCGGAAGCCGGTGAACAAAACAAGACGCTTCAGACCTGTGAGCGCATCTGGATGCAAATGGCCGAAAGCGGAGGCAACAGAAATTCCCTGCTTATCAACCTGGGCGGAGGAGTGATCACCGACCTGGGCGGATTTGCTGCCTCCGTTTTTCACCGCGGGATGCCGTTTATCAATATTCCCACCACTCTTATGGCTATGGTGGATGCCTCCCTTGGCGGGAAAACAGGAGTGGATCTGCACGGTCTCAAGAACCAGATCGGGCTGTTTGCCAATCCTGCTGCCATCCTGGTATGGCCCGGATTCCTTGACACTCTCCCGGAAAGGGAGATTCTGTCGGGTGCAGCCGAAATTTGCAAACATGCCCTGATTGCCGATGCCGGTATGTGGGATAAAATCGTGAAGGGGAGCAAAGAACCCCTGCTTTGGAAGGAATACATACTGCCGGCAATTAAAATCAAAACCGGGATTGTCAGCAGCGACCCTCTGGAACAAGGAAGTAGACGATTGCTGAATTTCGGACATACACTCGGTCACGCCATCGAAACCTGGTCGCTGCGAAACGATGCCATTCCCCTTACGCACGGGGAAGCCGTTGCAGCGGGTATGGTCTGCGAAACCCGGATCTCGGCTCAGATTGCCGGACTTCCTGCCGAAGACCGGCGCTTTGGGCATTATCCTATGAATGAGGACGCTATTGCCTCTATAGCGCGGCTTTCCGTTTACGATAAAAAAAATCGCAACGGGAAGCATCTGCTCAGTCTTCTGCGATCCGTCGGGCAGGCAGCAGACGGCATTCCCTGCGAACCCCGACTCATTGCCGAAAGCCTGAGGTTTTATGCATCATACACCCAGAGCTTCTTTTATTAAAAACGAAAAAGCCATGATGCATATCCGTCCGCCTCAGTCGCCTCCCGATGTAAGCCTCCGGCTTCCGTTGTCGAAAAGCATTGCCAACCGTCTTCTGCTGATGAATTACCTGGCCGGAGAAGTGCCGGAACAATTACAGCCGGGGAGTGATGACTACCTGCTGATGCAAAAAATGATATTTCAGCTCGGGCACAAAAAGGATGATTCGGTTTTTGACGCTGGGGATGCGGGTACCGTCTTCCGGTTTATGGCAGCCCTGCTGGCCAATACGGACGGCAAACACCTGCTTACCGGTTCGCAGCGCATGCAGCAACGCCCCTGCGCTCCGCTGGTGGATGCCCTCCGGGTGCTGGGTGCTGAAATTAAGTATACAGGTCGTCAGGGATTTCCGCCATTGATGATTGAAGGTAAAAGGCTGAGCGGAGGCCAGGTGGATGTGGATGCATCCGTCAGCAGTCAGTTTGTTTCAGCCCTTATGCTGGTTGCTCCGGAAATGGAGAATGGAATAGAAATTCATCTGAAGGGAGGTGTGGTTTCCCCTTCTTATATTGAACTCACTGCCGGACTTATGGTGCGCCGGGGTGCCCGGGTACTCATGAATTTGCCGGTTATAAAAGTAAATAAAGGCAGTTACAGGGTATCGGAGACTTCGGAAGAGGGCGACTGGTCGGCAGCCGCCTTCTGGATGCAAATGGTGGCGCTAATGCCGGACAGCAGCATCCATATCGGGGGGCTTAAGCCCGAATCGCTTCAGGGAGACCGCGTTGCAGTAGATATTTTCCGTAAACTGGGCGTTGACTCCCATTTCGACAACGATGTCCTTATCTTAACCCATTCCGGAAATCCGGTTCCGTTTCTGGAGTACGATTTCAATTCCTGTCCCGATCTGCTCCCGGCCGTGGCAGTAGCATGTGCCGGACTAGGTACCGGCGCCCGCTTCACGGGTCTGTCTACCCTTCATATAAAAGAAAGCGACCGCATTCAGGCTGTAATCTCTGGTCTGTTGAAACTTGGATATCGAGCCGTTTCACCATTCGCAGGAAGGCTGGAAATCCTGAGGGGCCAGAATCCGGTAAAAGGTGGTGTGGTTTCGGCTTTCGGCGATCATCGAATAGCTATGGCTTTTGCCATGCTTGCGCTGAAAACCGGTTCCGTAATTCTTGATGCCCCATCAGTGGTGGCGAAGTCGTATCCCGGATTCTGGGACGATCTGCGCAAAGCGGGATTCATTCTCACGGGAGGCTGACCTCAGCGTGTGTACGGATAAATTCCTTCCGCACTGAGTATTTCCCGGCTAACGGAAATCCGGGCATCCAGATCTCCGGGCTTTTTTATATCGATGTTCAGGGCGAAAAACCAGGTTTCATCCATGCTTTCCACCACACCGGTATACCATCCGATCTGATTTTCTATGCGCGCTGCCCAACCGGTTTTTGCATACAGCCTTTTGTCTCCCGTTGTTTCCAGCAGCATGATCTGCCTCACCAATTCCTGATTTGTACTGTCGAAAGGCAAGCTTTTCATCCACAGCCTCTTAAGAAAAGTGGTCTGCTCCAGTGCTGAAATCGCAATATCGCCTTCCAGCCAGAAACGATCGATGTCGGTTCCGGTCAGCATGTTTCCGTATTCGCATTTTCTCAGCATTGCTTCCATCGCTTCCCGGCCGGTGCGCCGTGCAAGTTCCTGGTAAACCCATACCGCCGACAAACGAAACGCCTCTTTCAGACTCATATCGCGGTTCCATGCATCGTACGTCCTTTCAATGCTGTCCCATAAAAACACCTCCTCAATGCTTCCGGCAGCTCCAGTCTGCAGTCCGATAAGAGTATTCGGAATTTTAAATGTGGATGCCGGAATAAACCTCTCCGCGGCTCTGTTTTCGTTCCATGCCCTTGTTTCTCCGGTCGATAGTTTGCTGAGCACAAATGTACCTTCCACGCCATGTTGCGTGAACACTCCGCCCCAACGGTCTTTTTCGTGGCACGAGGGTATGGCAGCGAAAATCAGAAATATGATAATTAGTGGTAAAGTGGCAGGTTTTAACAGATTCGGTCGTACGACACCCTTGTTATTTTCAGATTCAGAATTGCCTTTGCTGTTGCTCATACCAGGCTGCGGTTTTTTTTGATGCATATTGTTTCTTCCACAAATATAACGTAGGTTTGTTAAAATTTTGGCATTCCGATGGTCGTCGATATTTTCATCCCCTGCTTCATAGATCAGCTTTATCCCGAAACGGGATTCAGTATGGTGAAAGTTCTGGAAAAAGCCGGGGTTACCGTTCGTTACAATAAAAATCAGACCTGCTGCGGACAGCTTGCCTTCAACTCGGGTTTTTGGGATCATGCCAAGTCAATGGGCGAAAAGTTTATCCGCGACTTTAAAAATTGCGAATATGTAGTCGCGCCTTCGGCCTCCTGTGTGGGTATGGTTCGGAATTATTATGATGAAATGTTCTACAATTCGGCACTTCATAACGAGTACCGATTACTGAAGAAAAATATTTACGAAGTTTCCGATTTTCTTGTTAATGTAATGAATGTCAGGAGTGTAGGTGCTTTGTTTGAGCATACGGTAACGTTTCACGACAGCTGTGCGGCCCTGCGCGAGTATGGATTGAGGGATGAGCCCCGAACTCTGCTTTCCAGTGTCAGAGGGCTGAAGCTTGTTGAAATGGAGGAACCCGGAACATGCTGCGGATTCGGCGGTACGTTTTCGGTTAAACATGAAGCCATCTCCTCAGCCATGGCTGAGCATAAAGTGAATCTTGCCTTAAAAACCGGTGCCGAATACATCGTTTCCACCGACAGCTCCTGTCTTATGCATCAGGATGCTTATATCCGCAGGCATAAACTTCCGGTAAAGACCATCCACCTTGTCGATATACTGGCTTCGGGTTGGGAGCTTTAGAATTGCTGTTTTGCAAATTCAATCCAGGATGCTGCGGCTTTTCTTACCGTGCCGTCAGGGTCAATTTCGAGAAGAAGCGGCACTTCCGAACCGCTGAAATGCTGCACTTTTTTTCTTCCGGCTTCATCCATTCTCAGGCTTATTGCCCGTATCTCACTTTCCTGCCTCCCGGATCCTTTTAGGTCGCTCAGGATGTATACCTCGGTGCCCGCTTTGTTGAAATGAGGTTTCATCAGCATTACATTTTCTGTAAGAGCTTGTCCGGCAATACAATCCCTTCCGGGGATGATCAGAAGCGTTGTGTTTGACCTGGAAGGCAGGCTGACGGTTCCGCTACTTCCAATCGCGGTTATAGATGGGAATTTGCGGCCCATCAGGTTTGCGTGCTTCATCCCGTTTTTTTTGTCCTCTGATCCGGGGTTTGCACAACTGCAGCAGGGGATGGGCAAGCGGCCGATTTCTCCGGCCAGGCTTTCATAGCCAAGGCGCTTAAATCCCGCCGCCAGGTAACCGGCAACGGCATGCGACATTGCCTCCGATCCTGAAGCTGCCGCCAGCAGGTTAATGCTAGCCAGACGGAATCCTTTTTCGGGATCATCGTGCCAAATGCCGGTAACAAAAGAAAGATAAGAGATGATGCGGGCGGAAAGGGCATTAGACCGCAGTATGGACGTATCTGAGAATATTTCTTTATCCAGGTAATGCGAAAACTGAAAACTTAGCCTCTCCTTCAGACTCAGTAAGGGGTCGGCTGGCGGTTCCCGGTCCAGTTTAATAAGTTTTGCAGAAAACTGATCGGTTTCTCCGGCTATGAGTGCCTCCGTAAATGATTTTTCCTGCCCGATCAGACTCAGATACTCGTTGCGGGCCATGTTGAAAAAAGGATCATCCGGAGAGAAATCCTTGAGCTGTTTGCGGAGGTTTTCGATGCGCGGCTGGCTTTTCAGTCGGAACCTGAGGTAACGGTAGTAGATCTCGTTTTCTGGAGAGTTTTCAAACGAGATGCTGTCGATCGGTTGCTTTATGGTTGTATGGAAGGAAATATCGCTGTGCGAGAAGATCAGATCGAGGAAACGCCTGCCACCGAACTGAATCCGGTAATGTCCGGCCGGTTTCCGGGCTGAAATACGGAAATGGAAACACCCGTCTTTCCCTATGGTTGCCGAGTCCGTAACGAATTCTTCATCAAAATGAAATTCCCTGAGATAGATACCGGAGGAGTCGAGACCGCGGATGCAGCCGCTGATATTGAAGAATTCCGGTATATCCTGCCCGCTGGCAGCTGTAGCCTGGCTTAGCAGAAGCAGTATAACGAAACGGAATTTCATGCTTATTCGGGTCGTGTGGTAAACCTCCAGATGTGCCCCGGCGTGTAATTGCCGGCTTCGTCACGGGCATAAACCTGCCAGAAATAGTCCTTTTTGAGCTGAAAACCGGATATGGTGGTTTCATACACTTTCTGACCATATTCAACCGTGTAATCGCTAATCCCGGTAAGTGTGGGCTCGAGTGTTTCCGGGCTGAAACCTGTCCACAGATCGAAAAATATGCTGTCGTTGTCATGGTCGATACAGCTCCAGCTGAAAATGACCGTAGGTTCCATCCAGTTTTGCCAGTTGGGAGGAGACAGGTAGATGGGCATATCGGGTGGCTGATTGTTCAGGTCATTAACCACAACCAGCATCATCCGGGCTGAATCGCAAAGCCCTTTTGAATCCCTGACCTGCATTAGCGGAAAGTACAGTCCCGGCTCGCTGTAGTTTCGGTTAGCGGTTCGATCCGTGGTAAACTCCGTATCCCAGGTCCCGTTGCCGGTCCAGTCCCACCGGATTTCCAGAGAGGCATTGTTGTCTTCCTGATCGCTGACAGCAGAAGCGTCAAACACAAATCCGGTATTCACATCGCCCCGGGCAGGTTCAACGGTAAAAACGGCTTCGGGCATGTGGTTCAAGGTGTTGGCCTCTTCCTTGCCACAGGAGAAAACAAAAAGTGTCAACGCGATCAGGGCTGAGGCAATCGGCAATCCGGAAGTTCTGCAGGTTTTCATAGTGGAATGATTCAGGTATATAACGGCAAAAAGGACTCATAAATTGCCGGAACGTGCGTTTTATCCGGCAGCCGGTCTCTTTTTATCCCCTAGAGTAATGGGTACCGCGCGGTAAAGTTACACAATTGCTTTTTTTAAGGCAAAAACCATATCAGCAATCGATTTAATTCTATATTTGCGTGAAGACTTCTGCCCTGCCGCTGCGTATTTTCGGGTAGAAATAAAGCTTATTGTTTGTCTATTATTGGGTTATCATGAATGGGAAAAACTACAGAACGGGGCTAAAATGTACAATCGGAAATTGTAAACGCTATTTTTCACTGGTAATCTTGTTTCTGTATGCTGCCGGTACTCTTAAAGCCCAGGTTCCGACCATTCAGGATTGTCTTGGCGCCATTCCGGTTTGTACGGGGTTTTACGATCAACCCCTGGTTCCCCTGGGCTCCGGAAATTATCCCAACGAAATCAACCCGAATCAAAGTTGCCCCCGCTCGTGTATGGACGGAGAAACCAATACCATCTGGTATGTGATCTCGGTTCAATCTTCCGGACTTCTTCGTTTTGTTATTACACCCGTTAATCCGAACGATGATTACGACTGGGCTGTGTTTAACCTGAACGATATGGAGTGCAGCGATATTTACAACAATGCCATTTTTATGCAGGAAAGCTGCAATGCTGCAGGAGGTGCAGGATATCACGGTGCAACCGGTATCAGCAGTCCCAACGGAGGAAACTCCAATTGTAACGGAGGCGGCCCTACAAACAAATGGAACGCAGACCTCAATGTACTGGCAGGCGATACATATGTGTTATGTGTGAGCAACTGGACCGCTTCATCCTCTGCCGGTTACACCCTTGATTTCGGAGCATCAACCGCCAGTATCTTCGATAATGTTCCCGCCACCATTTCTTTTGTTGACAATGAAATCGGCTGCGCCGGAGCTACTTCGCTCTACTTTGGTTTTTCCGAAAATATCCGCTGCCTTTCCGTTAGTCCCAACGATTTTAAACTGTTTGGTCCCGACGGTACCGAGCACCTGGTGACAAGTGTAAACGGTGCCGGGTGTCAGGCCGGAGGCGAACAGGAAAAGTTCTTTACCATCACATTCGATCCGCCCATGTACGAAAACGGCACCTACGAGCTTCGCCTCGTCGGGAATGTCGTCGACCTTTGTTCCAATAGCTCGGTGGTACACGGAAAAACATTCGATGTGCAGCTCGATCCTCTCCCAACAATATTATCAGGGCCTGAAGATCAGATGGTTCCCATCGGTGGTGCAGCCATCTTCAGCGTTGAAACCATCGGAGATACCAGCTTCAGATGGCAGTTCAGGCCAAATCCCACAGCATTCTGGACGTATCTCACAGAAGGTGCTCCCTATTCAGGTACAAATACAAATACCCTGACGGTGGATCCTGCTACTTTTGAACTCGGTCAATACCAGTTCCGCTGCGTTGTCAGCGGCGAATGCACCCCACACTCCATTTCTCCGGCGGCTACTCTTTTTGTAGGCGATCAGCTGGCTGCTTCGGCTTCGGTGAGTGACGATGAAATATGCCTGGGCGAATCGGTTCAGCTGAATGTGGAAGCATTCGGAGGAAATATACAGCAGCCATATACCTACCTGTGGACGGCACCCGGCGGCTGGACAAGCACTCTTCAGAATCCCGTGGTTGAACCTGAGGAAACTACGACATATACCGTAACCGTCGACGACGGATATGGCCCGGCAACTTCTCAGGTTACCGTAACCGTTTTTCCCCTGCCGGTTGCCAATGCCGGCGATGACTTTGAAATTAACAACGGCACGTTTACCCAGTTACACGGAAGCGCAGAGGTGGGCCTGCCACCGTTCGTCTACCAGTGGGAACCGTCAGACAGCCTCTGGAACCCGAATATCCAGGATCCTACAACCCGCAAGCTTTATAATACAACCATCTTCAGCCTGGTGGTAACGGATGCAAACGGATGCATCAGCCCTTCCGATCAGGTGGTGGTTACCGTTACGGGCGGAATGCTCGCCACCGGATCACAGGCAATCCCATCCACTATCTGTTACGGCGAAACTACCATACTTCAAGCCCTTCCCAGCGGAGGGAATTACCCGTTTTATAACTACAGCTGGAAATTGGGAGATACAGAAATTTCAACGGAAGCAAGCGTTACAGTAATGCCTTCCCAAACCACAACCTATCATCTGACCGTATTTGATAACTTCAACACCGTGGAAAGTAATGTTCTCGTTACCGTTAATCCTCTGCCAGCCATTAGCCTTATCAAACCCGAACACTATATCCTTGACGGCAACATACAGGTGTGCGTCTACGATACCCTGGTTCTGGATGCCGGAAATCAGGGTGCCGAATATTTCTGGAGCAACGGCGCAACCGACCGCTTCCTGGAAATTAGGACGTCGGGCATTAGTTTCGATTTTCAGGAACACTGGGTCAGGGTAACCGATCCGAACAGCGGGTGCGTTAACCGCGATACGGTTGGTGTAGCTTTTACTTTTACTGCCTGTTCATACGGTATCGACGACCTCACACCGGAAGATTTTATCAGCATATTCCCGAATCCTGCAAGCAAGGCTGTAACTCTGATGCTCGACGGACCCTCCGACCATTTTGATGTAAGTCTGACCGACCTCAGCGGACGCGTAATCCGCCACACGGAAATAGCAAAAGCCCTGCCGGGAATTCACCAGTCGGTTTTCGACCTTTCCGACAGCCGGCCGGGCACGTATATGATGCGGATTACCTCCGGCAAAGGCACATACATTACCAAACTGGTCGTTCAATGAAAGCAGTCGGGTCGAAGTCTGAAAATCTGGCATTCAAAGCCGTAATAATTCTTCACCTTATGCTGCTTCCCGTATTGACGTCGTTTGCACAGGAAATAACGGCTGTTTTTACAGAAACGGATGATTTCCTGATTCTTGAGGGTGACGTTAATAAGACCGTTTTTTCAATTCAGCCCGATAACAGTCAGTCGCTTCAGATGATAGCCGAACGGGCTTCGGCCATGCCCGAGACACTGACACTGAGCCTCGGTCTGACACCCTCCGGTGCAAACAGAATTACGCTTACCTATAATCACCCCACGGATACCGTTTACGTGAAAAAGATGCTTTTGTTTCTTGGGGTTACGCAAGTGAATGTCCGGGGAATCCTTTGTAATACAGGGGATTTCCAGCCTTAGTTAAAGCAATGACTAACTTAAATCGGGTGATAAATGCGTTTACACCGGCGTGTTTACCTTATCGGCCTTATGGCATTGTGTGCCTGGTTTCAGGCAAATTCTCAGATAAACGCGGGCCCTGATGTTACCATCTGCCAGGGCGAATCCTCCGTCCTTTTTGCAACAGCAACGGGAGGGTATGGTTCCGACAGTTATTCGTTTGAACTATTTTCGTTTCAGCCGGAGTCCTACACGGGAGGAACTCCTGTAACTTTCGGCGGGAATCAGGATGACCAGATCGCCGGTCCCTTCCCCATTGGATTCGAGTTCTGTTTCTTCAATCAGAATTATACGCAGTTTTACATAGGATCCAATGGCTGGATAGGATTTACCTATAATTCTTCGTGGACAACCTATACTTCGGCTCCGATTCCAAACAGCAGCAGTACGGTGCCCAAAAACTGCATCATGGCACCCTGGCAGGACTGGCATCCGGGAGTAACCTCAGCATTCGGACCTCCCTATGTTTTTTACAAGACCACAGGTACAGCCCCAAACCGCAAACTCGTTGTATACTGGTACGAAAGCCCGATGTTTAGCTGTACCTCATCCCGGGGCACTTTTCAGATAGTGCTGAATGAGCAGAGCAGCATTATCGAAAACCACATTACCAGCAAACCCAGCTGCCTGACCTGGGCCGGAGGCACTGCTACCCAGGGCGTTCATAACAACAACGGAACCATTGCTTTTACTGCTACCGGGCGTAATTCAACCCAGTGGACGGCATCCAATGAGAGTACCCGTTTTGTTCCGAGCGGCATTAAATGGTATACCGGCGGATATCCAGGAGGAACCATCGCCGGCTATGGCCCCGAGCTTATTGTGTCGCCGCAGTCAACTACCGTATACACCGCTGTGGTGAACCTGTGCGGTGGCCAGGTGTATACTGATAATGTAACCGTAAATGTGATTCCACGCGATAACGCTGCATTCAGCTATGGGTCGTCCACCCTTTGCCAGAGCGGGTTTTCAGGGAATCCGGTAGGTTCTTTTCCCGGTGGCATTTACCTGTCTTCTCCACCAGGTTTGTCCATCAATGCGGCCACCGGTAATATCAATCTCGGGGCCAGTAATCCGGGCTCCTATACCATCACCCACATCACCGGCGGAGCATGTCCGGATACAGCGAGCATACCGGTTACCGTGGTTACATCGCCTTCGGCGTTATTCGGATATCCGCAGACAGGTTATTGCGTAACCGGTACCAACCCCTTGCCAGTGTTTCCGCCCGGCTCGTCGGGAGGGACTTTTGCAGCTTCCCCTCCGGGGTTGATATTCGTGAGCGTTTTAACAGGCGAAATCGATCTGCAGGCTTCTGCCCCCGGAACGTATCAGGTTACCAATACTATACCGCCTTCAGCTGCCTGCCCTCAGGTTACTCATACCACAACGGTTCAGATCTATTCAACCCCTCCGCAGGGGGGGGCGATTCAGGGACCGGCATCGCTTTGCGAGAATCCTCCAAATTCTGTATACAATACCGCACCCCTCGTCAATTCCAATTCATACCTCTGGGCATTGGCTCCTCCGGCCGCCGGCACCATCCAGGGTAACGGAACATCCGCTATGGTTAACTGGACGGACAATTTTGCCGGTACAGCATACATTCAGGTAAGAGGTGTAAATGAATGCGGTACCGGACCGGGTTCTCCCCCCTTTGCAGTTCAGGTAAACCCTCTGCCCAAAGAAACCGGAACACCTGCAGGTCCCGAAGTTTTGTGCCAGGGAGCAGCACTAACCATATATTTTACTTCCGGTTCAGCATTTGCCTCCCATTACGAATGGATGCTCGTTCCCGCAGGTGCCGGCGTTGTTGTGGGGCAGGGACAGCAGGTTACAGTGTCCTGGGCGGCATCGTTTTCAGGAACCGCTCAACTCTCTGTTCGCGGAGCAAACGAATGCGGAACCTCCGTCTGGTCCTTGCCTCTCGAGGTATTGGTAAATCCTCTGCCTGCCATGGCACAGCAACCCTCCGGGCCGGTTTTCGTTTGTTCCGGAGATGCAGCGGCAGAATATTCCACACCCGCAGTACTTAACGCCTCCGGTTATCAGTGGATGATTTCTCCGGCAAACGCAGGAATTATTAACGGCAGCGGTAATACCGTCACGATAAACTGGAATGCTGCCTTTTCAGGGATGGCCGGAGTATCGGTAGCATTGGTAAACGAATGCGGTGCCGGTTCACAGTCACTCCCTCTGATGGTAGAAATTGCCCCTGCCCCGGTCGTAAATGCAGGAAACGATACCACCATACTTGCCGGAACTTCCATTATATTGAGAGCAGAGGTACAGAGTGCCGGAAATCAGATACTTTACAGCTGGGAGCCAGCGGACTTGCTTGTGAATCCAATCGTACTGCAGCCTGTAACACTTCCCCTCGGGACAAGCGTACGGTTTACACTTGTTTCCTCGGATGCTGTTAATGGATGTTCCGGAAGCGATAATGTCTGGATTGAAGTTACCGGCAGTCCCCTTACTGTCTCCGCAGGCGCTGACCCGCCGGCAGTGTGTGCCGGAGAAGGAACTTCACTCCAGGCATATGCAATGGGCGGGCAAGGGGCGGGGTATCAGTACAGCTGGTACGTCAATGGGGTGTTTTTCAGCAATCTTCAGAGTCCGTTTGTAATCCCGGATGAAAGTTCTTCCTATGAGGTCGTGGTTTTTGACGGAACGGACCTCGCTTCTGCAACGGTCACTGTTGTTGTATGGCAATTGCCTGTGGTGGATGCCGGTGATAATATATATATACCTGCCGGTGGGACAGCACAGCTTAAGGCGGGCGTTTCTCCTCCCGGCGATTATTTCTATAAATGGATACCGGCCGATTCTCTCATTAATCCTTTTGTAGCTGAACCTTACACCGTTCCGCTGTTTTCAGGTAATCTGTTTCAGGTGACCATAACCGATGTTAACGGATGCAGCAGTCTGCCCGGGCAGGTCAGCGTAATCGTAACCGGAGGGTTGCTCGGTGCATCTCCTCTTGCCAATCCGGATACCATCTGTCAGGGAACAAAAAGCATATTATATGCAATGCCTTACGGTGGATTGCCATCGGGTTACCACTTCCGGTGGTATGATGGAAGTACTCTGGTTTCTGAAGATATGCAGTTTGAGGTACAACCAACCGCTTCTACCAATTACCGGCTCCTGGTTGGTGATGGTATATCGCTGATTGAGCGCTATTTAACGGTAACGGTATTGCCGGTGCCAAAAGTTGAGCTGATAGCTCCGGGTGTACCGCATGAAAACAACACCATCCTTGCCTGTGTGTTCGATACGGTAGTGATTGATCTACCCCATACCGGTGCTTCTTTCCTCTGGTCCGACGGATCTGTCGAAAACATTATTTTCATCCGGACCTCGGGAATTTCATTTGATTTCAGGCAGATATGGGTTGTAGTAACCGATCAGTCGACGGGATGCTTTACCAGGGAGGAGGTAAACGTATTGTTCAATTTTATCAATTGCTCCTATGGCATCCGGGAAAATGAAAAAAAATCCTCGGTTCGTATCTTTCCCAACCCTGCCGGAGAATCTGTAAACATCGGACTGGATCGCGATCCGGAGGGTAACCTGGATATTCAAATACTCGATATTCAGGGTAGAATCGTTGCTGAGCACACAGCCCGTAGTCATGCAGCCGGTCAGGCTACGGTTGATGTCGCTCACCTGCCTGAAGGAATTTACCTGGTGAAAGTTACATCTTCAGCAGGCGTTTTTGTCAGAAAACTGATTATCAGCAGAGGATATTAGTAGCTGTAAGCCGGGACGACAGAAATATTGCTGGTGTTATTTTTTTTGCATCTCCGGTTTTCTATCAGAAACCTGAAACAGACTGGTTTTAGGGTCGGTAAACACCCGGAACTACCGCTTTGCGTATATCCGGATAATATTTATCGGAACCCAATGGGAAATGATTAAACAATCCGGAATATGTACCGGATACTTGAGTTTTCCGGATTACCTGCCCGCCCTGTTTCCGTGAAGACCGAAAGATTCTTTACAGGAATCCTCCAAATCACACTAAATACCAGAAATTGTTGTCCGATACAGAAAAAAAAACAATATTTTATTTACAAAGTACTGCGCTTATTAATTAATTTATAATTTTGGGACTGCATTGTCCGCTGGTATTTACAGGTGGGTTTCGAATCAGGGATTAGGTAGAGCATTAGTAAAACAGGCGAAGCAGACATACGATTGCACGCCTGAAGTTATCCTTCGGCTGTAACGGCCTGTCAGGATTGCTATTTGTCCCGGTTTTTTCAAGTTGGGGGTTCTCAATGCGCAGTATTGATTGAAAAAGAAAAAAAAAGCATGAAAAGTTTTGCCAAACTGAAAGTTTCACTAATTAGAACAGGATTTATTCTGGCAGTATTGTTTTTTCTGCAAAACAGTGCATTCTCTCAGAAGGTTATCAGACCCGGAGCTGACGATCAGCATCTTCGCGTTGAACTTATGGAGTATTCCTATTTCGAGCGCATGTACATTGTCAGTGAACTCCACAAGCTTCAAAATGCCAAGGTGGCAATTTCAGAAGAAGAGGGTGTGGTGTATGTTTATCCTCTCGGATCCGGACTCAACGAGGTTCTGGATGTAGTTACCGGGATTACGGGGCGCGCATGCGACCTTGAAGAACGTCTGGATAAGGATTCCGAATCGGCGATTCTGAATTCCATTAAGGCAGAACACGGCGATTGGGTTGAGTATTACGCTCTTACCGGTCAGCGCGATACGCAAAATGACTCCTGTCATAAATCCATGCCCTTTTGTACCGGAACCATTTATACTTTTCCCGCTGGTACAAATACACAGGCTCAGTCAGGACCTGCATACAACTGCCTGAATACACGTCCCAATCCCGCATGGTACCATCTGAAAATTGAAGACTCGGGTCCGATCGGTATTTATATGTACAGCACGCCATCGCGCGACATCGACTTCTGTCTCTGGGGGCCCTTTACGGATCCGATTACACCCTGCCCGATGACAAATACAAACGGCGGACTAACGAACAGCAAGGTAGTGGATTGCAGCTATTCCCCCAATCCAACCGAAACGGCAAATATTCCCAACGGACAACCCGGACAATACTACATTCTGATTATTACCAATTACAGCAATCTGCCCTGTAACGTTACTTTCCAGCAAACAAGCGGTACCGGTACGACCGACTGTACCATCCTGCCTCCTCCTGCAACCAGCAATTCGCCGGTATGTGTCGGCGGAACGCTTCAGCTTAGCGCAGCCAATGTGCCACAGGCAGCTTATCAGTGGACAGGTCCTGCCGGATTTATCAGCAATGCACAAAATCCGAGCATCAACGGAATTACCCATAGCAATGCCGGGGTTTATACCCTTACCATCACCTATAACGGCATCACCAGCGAACCAACTAACACGGAAGTTTTTGTGTACGATCCGCCAACTGCCACGATCAGCGGAACCACCAGCATTTGTGAAGGCGATTCAGCCCTGCTAACCATCAATGCCACCAGTGTGGGACCATTCAGGGTTACCATGTCAAACGGAATAGGAGGGCTTCCATCGGTAATCAATTTCTGGCAAACCACTCATTCTTTCTGGGTCTATCCAACACAAACAACGACCTATACGCTCACTTCGGTTCAGAATAATGCATGTTCCGGTACAACCTCTGGCCAGGCTGTTATTACTGTACGACAACGGCCGGCGACCGATTTCAGTTCTGCAAACCAATGTACCCAGCAGATAACAAACTTCACCGACTTAACACCGGTGCCATTGGGAGGCATTGCTTCCTGGGCCTGGAACTTCGGCGATGGAAATACCTCCAATCTGCAAAATCCGACGCATACGTTTACTACCGGCGGGATATACAATGTTGGTCTTACCGTTACAGCAAACAATGGCTGTGAGAAAATGACAACAAAACCCGTTTCAATTTATCCTACACCCGTTGTAAGTGCAGGACCGGATAAAACCATCGCCTACGGAACGAATACAACTCTTAACGGAAGTGCTTCAGGCGGTTCCGGTACCCATACCTATCAGTGGCAACCCGCCGATAAAGTGGATAATCCCGTAGTTCTGGCTCCAACCACCGTTTTACTTGCCGCAACTACCGACTTTACCCTGACTGCGACAGATTCCGGAAACGGATGCGTCAGCACCGATCAAATGACCGTTACCATCACCGGAGGTCCGCTGGCTGCCTTTATCGAAAGCGATAAGCCGGAAATCTGTCTGGGCGGCTCAACGTATCTGAATGCCGTAATTTCTGGAGGATCCGGAAGTTATACCTATACCTGGACTTCCACCCCTGCCGGATTTAACTCACAGGAACAGGATATCACCGTCAGCCCCTCTGCCACAACTACATACAATCTTTCGATTTACGACGGATTTAACACTATTAATACTTCCTATCAGGTTGTGGTGAATCCGCTTCCCAATCCCAATGCGGGCCCGGAACAGTTTATCCCCCACGGAACCAGTACCATCCTCACATCCCAGGTTACCGGAGGAACAAGTCCCTACACCTATCAGTGGAGTCCGGCAGAACTTCTGGTTGCACCAACGATGTACGTTACTCCGACCCACAATCTTTACTCATCACAGAATTTTACCATGGAGGTAACCGACAGCAAGGGATGCAAATCCACAGGTCAGACCGTAGTAACCATCACAGGTGGACAGCTGCAGGTAAACCCTGTTGCCGTGAAACCTATTATCTGCAGGAATGAATCCACAGAAATCAGGGCTATCCCCGGCGGCGGTTCGAATACATACGAAACCTACAGCTGGACGTCCAACCCTCCGGGATTTACATCCTCACAGGCTAACCCGGTGGTCGATCCAATTGTTACAACCGTTTACACCGTTGAAGTTTTCGACGGGTATAACTATGCCACAGGTAATGTAACTGTAAGTGTAAATCAATTGCCTGAGATCTATCTTGCTCCTGTTAACGACCCCAGGGTTATGGTAATGAGTCCTGTTGAAATCGGACTTTGCGTTTACGATACAATTACACTCAGTGCCGGCAACCCCGGATCAACCTACCTCTGGAGCAACGGCTCAACCAATCAGACTATAGATATTAAAACTTCTGGAATTTCCTTCGACATTCAGGAATATCAGGTAGTGGTGCATAATCCGCTGACCGGATGCAGCAACGAAGGAAATATAACAGCGTATTTCACCTTCCAGTATTGCAGCTATGGCGTCGAAGAAAATGCCACCGACAGACGTTTGCAGGTTTATCCCAACCCTTCTGTTAACGGGGAGTTTAACCTGCTTATCGACGGATTGAAAGGCGATGCATCCGTACAGGTCTTTACATCGGAAGGCAGGCTTATTTCAGATGAAACCCTTAAGCTTATGCAGGGTTCTGTACACAGTTCATTACTGAATCTGCGTAATAAAGCTTCGGGCGTTTATTACCTGAAACTGGTAAATACTGAGGCTGTGATACTTAGAAAACTGATTATTCAATAACAATAATTTACCGCTTCCTACCGGGGAAATCCTGCTTGTCTATGTTTGGACGAAAGGAAGCTAAATGATTACTACCCTGATGAAAAAGAATCTGTCGATTGCCCTTCTGGTGCTGGTTATCGGTCTGCCATTATCGCTTCTGGCTCAAAACCGTGCTGTAAACAGATGCTCTTATGTTCCACCCCGCCATGCTGACAACTGGTTTTTCTTTCAGAATGCGGGTCTTCGGTTTACCGATGCCACCGGTACCATTCTGAATAACCTGCCTAACAACAATCTTCCTGTTGGTAAAGGCACGGCTGTTTATTCGGATGAGGACGGGAACCTACTGCTTTACACCGATGGCATCCGGGTGTGGAACAAGAACCATGAGATGATTAACTTTGGTCCGAACCTGGCCGGAGACCTGGGATCCACCCAGTCGTCGCTCATCGTACAAAATCCGGTTTCCAAACAGATGCTTTACGTTTTTACTACCGACATTCAGTATCCCGCTGCATTCGGAACTACCAAGGGATTTAATTATTCCCGGGTCGACCTTACCCTGGGAAACGGCGCCGGAGCTGTAACTATCGACCGCGACATCAACCTTTTACCCAAAACGGCTGAAATGATATCGGGAGTGAAAACAGCAGACGGAAACGGTTACTGGGTTGTTACACACGGACTTGGCAACAATAATTTCTATGCCTATAAAGTGGATAACAACGGGGTAAATACCACACCCGTAGTAAGCAGTTCCGGGTCTTCTCTCAACGATGATTACAGCAGCCGCGAAGGTCTGGGAGCCATGAAAATCTCACCGAAAGGCGACCGTATTGCCTACGCTTCGTTCGGAAAAGGGATTGTAGAAGTGTTTTCCTTTAACAGTGCAAACGGCACCGTCAGCAATCCGCTGTTGATAAATCCGGAAACAACTGCCCCCAACCAGGGTCCCTATTATGTTGAATTTTCTCCGGATGGTACTAAGCTCTATGTAACGGTTGTCAATCTTTCAACCGGAAGGGAAAACATACTTTATCAGTACGACCTTTCGAACAGCGCCGAGGCTACCGTTTTAAACGAAAGCCCCCTGAATGCAGATCCATCGGCCCTCCAGCTTGGCCGTGACGGAAAAATATATGTTACGCGGTATCAGAGGGATGAAATGGGTGTAATAGAAAATCCAAATCGCCCCGGTACCTACTGCAACTATAAAGAAAGTCAGATAAACCTCGGTGGGAAACGCGGCCAGAACGGACTTCCGACCTTTATCCAGAGTTTTTTCGATATCCCGCCGTTTGATTACGATACAAAATGCGACGGGGATGAAACCCTTTTTACCATTCATAATACCGCTAACATCGACAACGCCTCATGGGATTTCGGCGATGCCGGCAATACAACTCCCGGAACCGGTCTCAATCCGGTTCACGTATTCAGCGCCCCCGGAACCTATAACGTTACCCTGACAGAGTTATACGGAGGCCAGAGCTTTACCAGTACATCCCAGGTGGTTATCAATCAACTGCCTCCCAAAAGTTTTATTCCCGACAGTCTGTACATATTCCCCGGATCCATAATCCCCCTCGATGCCGGAGCCGATATGTTCGATTACCGCTGGCAGGACGGAAGCAATAACCGCTTCTACGATGTTGCCAACCCCGGTCTTTACGTTGCCGAATACACGGATATCAACTGCTGTACCAATTCCGACAGCCTTCTGGTTATCGCATTGGATATCTCACTTCCAAACGCATTTTCACCAAACGGCGATAATCTGAATGATTATTTTAAAGCTATGGGACCCAGTGACGGTATTCAGGATTACACGCTGGTTATATACAACCGCTGGGGACAGCTCGTTTGGGAGGCTACCAATTTTGCGGATAGCTGGGATGGTACCTATAAAGGCGAAAATGCTCCTGCAGGCATCTATGCCTGGTATATGACCTTTAACGTAATCGGCAATGTATCATCCATTGGAAAGGTAAAATATAAAGGAAGCGTTACCTTGTTGCGGTAATTTGCATACACCTACCGGGTTCGGTTCCTGATTTCCAGTCTGAATAAATCGGGTGGTAAACAACAGCCGGCACACTGATTCGTAAGAGAATGTCCGCAAGGCTTTGTTTTGCCGGCAATATCCGTATGCTCAGCCGGAATTTATTTCTGCTTTACAGGAAGGGTGGGTAGTATCCCTTTTTGTGTGTAATGAGTTCTTCTTCTAAATTCAAAGGTATTCATTTTTTTTGTTTCAATTGAGAATGAATGGCAGCGGAACGAAGGC
>JALHHH010000154.1 GCA_022837485.1 Bacteroidales bacterium | reverse complement strand
TTGGTCCTTCTTCTTCATGGGTTTGGGGCAAGCACTTTTTCGTGGCGCGAGGTGATTGGTCCTTTAGCTGAGGAGTATTTCGTAGTTGCGTTCGACAGATCTGGATTCGGTTTTACCTCAAGACCGCTGGGTGAAGATCTGGAGGTTTTCAACCCTTATTCAATGGAAGGTCAGATAGAGCTTACAGTATCAATCATCGAGTACCTGGGATATGAAGAGGCTATCTTGATCGGTAATTCTGCCGGCGGCCTTACTGCACTGGAAGTAGCGGCATCGTACCCACAAAAGGTCAAAGGACTCGTGCTAGTGGATGCTGCCGTATATACAAACGATGAAAATAACCCATTTTTCAAGTTACTGACAAACACACCACAGGGTAGACATCTAGGTCCTCTCGTATCGAGAATTTTCCTGGGAAACTCACGAAATCTTCTAGATCTGGCTTGGTACGATACCGGCAAGTTGACCCCGGATATTCTTAAAGGATACGAAAAACCGCTGAAGGCGGAAAACTGGGACAGGGCTTTGTGGGAACTGACGCTTGCAAGAAAGCCTTACGACTATTCCAAAATTCCCGTGATTTATGTACCGTCATTAGTTATCACTGGAGATAACGACAGAATAGTACCCGTTGAGGACTCAGTAAGGCTCGCGAAAAAGCTTCCCTTTGCCCAGCTGTCTATCATTCCAGATACGGGCCACCTACCACATGAGGAAAGGCCGGGGGAATTCCTCGAAATTGTACTGCCATTCTTGAAATCGCTAGCAACAATGGACTAGAGAATAGGAATCCAAATAGAATACGGCGCAAAAATATGGAAAAGAAACAGCGCCCATGTGACTATCATCAGGCCTTTATGTATGGGTCTCCATTTCTTCTTCATAGCCACAACATACTTTCCGAGTAAATAGACTATGAACTGCGCAAATACCCCGATGAAAACAAGACTACCACTGTACAGGACAAAACCTCCTGTTGCAAGATAACCATGATAAAGGGCAGTGAACAAGAGAATTGAACCAGTCCAAGGATGAACAGCGGCCAGGACTATCATCAGTTTCTTAAAGCCCTCCCAGGGAAAACGCTCAATCCTTTTGTTGAATGTGCGGTAGAACCATCTTGTCAGAAAGAGAGATGTGTTTATGACAAGAAGAGTGAAGTTTATCCATGGCTCTTCCTCAATAAGTAGGAAAAGAGACAAAGAATGCGTAGAATTGAGTAAGTCACTTATTTTATTATCGAAAGCGGATGAGGGAGTTGGAAGAATT
>JALHHH010000089.1 GCA_022837485.1 Bacteroidales bacterium | reverse complement strand
ATTGTGGAGTGCGGATTTTGGATTGCGGAATGCGGAATGCGGATTTTGGATTTAGGGGCATTTGGTGATGGGGAAGTTGAGGTTGAGGCTGAGGTTGAGGTTGAGATAAGAAGTAAGAAGTAAGAAGTAAGAAATAAGAAATAAGAGGTAGGAGGTAGGTATTAAGACTTGAGTATTCAAGAGTAAGCCTGGTGGAAGTTAAAGCAAGCTTCCCAATAGTCTGCAGAAGACCCAGGAATGCTTGCAGAAGACTCAAGAATGCTCGCAGAAGACTCAAGAATGCTTGCAGAAGACCCAAGAATGCTTGCAGAAGACCCAAGAATGCTCGCAGAAGACTCAAGAATGCTCGCAGAAGACTCAAGAATGCTTGCAGAAGGCTCAATAATGTAAGCAGAAACTATATGAACACTGTCTGAAGCTAAGGTAAAGGGTGCCGGATCGATGCCATTGCCGGAGGAAACTTCGGGGGATTCAATAGAAACATCGCAGAACTCGATAGAAGACTCACAGAACTCGATAGAAGACTCACTAATGTAAGTAGAAACGATATGAAGGGTGGTGGAAGTAAGGATAAAATGATCCGGAACGATGCCTTTGCCCTTTTGTGGTATATGCCTTTCGAAAAATTAAATTAAAAGGGAGCCTGCTCACACCCTATGGAGCCTGCCTTCTCAGATAAATTAAAAAAGCCTTCCGGAAAGGCAGAGAATCCGGAAGGCAGGTGGTTGGTTGGTAATCTGCTGTACTCAGTATTCGGGTAGCTCTACCTTTCCGGTGAACAGCAGGGTGTTGGTCGTACGTTCGCGGATCGCGAAAATAAAAGGCTTGTTTATGGTAACGGGTTCGGGCAGACTCGTAAGTTCCACCCCTATGGTGGTGACGGCTGCGGCTTCGGTACCCTGTTCGTTTACATCCACAAAGGTGTTCTGCTTAACAAAACTTACAAAGATCTGCTGGTCCGATATCCCCGAAAGGTCAGCAAGCATGGGAGAAAAGGCATCCGTCATCCCCAGCGCCTTCATCTGGTTGTTCAGCACTTTTTCGTAATCAAATTTAAACTTCGGCAGATATACGTCCTTGCTTCCGGCGGGCGTTTTATCCAGGGCATCCGTAATGGACTCCCACATTCCGGCATCAAAGCCGCTCAGCCAGGTGCTCAGCGATCCGGAAGGCATAATCACTACCATGGCGAAGTTCTGTTGTCCGTAAGGGAGTTCCATGGCGGTATATCCTTCGCCGTAGGTGACCCTTACGGGGAAGTTACCCGTCATGGTTGGTACGTTAACGCTTTCGCCCGGTACCGGATGGAATGGCATGTCCGCTGTTTTCGAGGCATCGAAACGGTAGGTCCAGTCGCCCTTGAAATACAGGGCATTCATCAGAAACATCACTGCATCGCTGCTGATCTCTTCCAGTACCTTATCGATCTTTCCGTTGGTGTTGTCCCTGGCCCAGCCGTTGATGGTGGTAAGGGCTTCCGGACTCAGAAAATCGAGTGCTCCGGTTTCGGCTGAAAAAACCTTGTCCATACGGTCAAGAAATGGCGGTTTTACCGTAAAGTCGTTGCGATACCATACTGCGTTGGCAAGGGTAAGGGTGGTTTTCGGATCCAGGTTGAGCAGCTGACTGGTCAGGCTCAGGTATACCGTATTTATCTCTTCCAGTGTAAGACCCTGAAAGCCGAGCATATCCCTGATTTGTTCGTAAGTTGCAGTTCCCGAGCCGTTGAGGAGCATCGAAAGGGCTACCGAAGCGCTCAGGGGAGACAGCATCATATTCCCGTCTTCCTGTAATGCAACTTCCCTGAAAAGGTTTATGCCAAAACCGTTGCCCTGCGCGATCACCATTTCTGATTTAGGGGGAAGGGTCAGCTGCTTTGGGTCGCCGGGACCGCCGGGGTTTTCTTTCCTGCAGCCGGATGCGGAAAGTAACAGCAGCATGAGTATGGACAGGATCGTCTTCATTATCTGAAAAAAATTAAATGATGGATCAGGAATGAACTGCGATGGTTTGCAATTCCCGGGATTATTTTGAGTGCTTGTTTATTATGCCCGGATGTTACACAGACGAGGGGTTTTTGCTATGGTTGCATGCCCCGGTGTAATTTTCCGGATTTTATGTGCGCACTACCGGGATGTATTAAGACCGGAAACAATAAAAACAGCCGTCCGGCGGGAGATCAGGGGGGCACTGACCTTACCCGGGAACGGCTGCTGCGGAATCCAATGTCCGTGTTTTATAGCAGCAGGATGGGAGAATCCGGCTGTCTATTCTTCGGACCGGTTATTAGTGGTGCCTTGCGACACGCGTCAAACCCCGGTAATAAGGGGGATTATCTTTATCGGGATTTTAAACCCGTTGTTATTTCATTTCAAACCCGCCTATCGCAGCAGGGTTACGCTTCCCGTTACCGGACTGGCGGTTATTCTGTACACATACGAAGGAGCCTCGAAGGCAATTACGAAGGCAAAGGTACCGGTAGGCAGGGTAATGCCGTCGACGGTACCGTCCCATCCTTCACCCGGATCGTATCCTTCGTACACCAGCTGACCCCACTTGGTATATACGTGCATGGAGTACTTTGTCGGTTCCCATCCCTTGAAGATCGGGCGGAAGACGTCGTTCAGCCCGTCGCCGTTGGGCGTAAAGGCATTGGGTATCAGCAGCTCGATGTTGCAGGGGACCATAGCAACGGTATCTGCACCGCGGCATCCGTTGTAATCTTCCACGTTCACCCAGTAAACCCCCGGTTCGTAAGCCATAAAGGTTTGCATGCTGCTGCCGTCGTGCCACAGGTAGTTTGCAAATCCGCCGCCGGGATCCAGCATCAGAGGCTGGCCGAAGCAGATGGTGTCGGCATAACCAATGTATATGTCGGGCGCCGGGTTCACCGTTACGTTCACGGTGTCTTTGTCGGTACACAGATACGAGTTGGTGGCTATTACTTCGTACATTCCGCCGTCAAGTACCTGCAGCGATCCAAGCTGCCATTCGTTGCCAACGTGGTGATGACCCGTAGGCCCCGTCCAGCGGTAGTCGAGAAGCTCGCCTATGCCATCGGAAGCCCGCAGGATAAGGGAATCGCCTTCGCAGTATACGCCCGAGCCGCGGGCAATAATATTGGGACTCGGCAGTATTTCAGCCTGACCGTTAACATAGATGGCCGGTATGGAGTCGTTGCCCGGGGAGTATATCACACACTCCATCCAGTTCCAGTCGAGTTCGCTGTTGCCGACTGCTATTCCGTCGAAACTGAGGGCAAACAGCTGCTGTCCGTTCTGTACGGTAGCAGAACCCTGCCAGATGGAGTACCGGATCTGCAGCACGTTGCCGTTGATGCTGGTACTAAAGGTTCCTCCCGTCAGCGCCGGATTTATCTGAACCAGTCCGTTGAACGAAAGTATGGAGGTGTCGAATTCAAGTTCGATGATAAAGGAGGATACCTGGTAGAAATCCCTGGCATCCACCGGAATGATCACCGGTACGTTGTAACAGTAGGTGACTTCCTCGGCCGAAATGACCAGTTCGCCCTGAACCACGTTGAGGATTTCGAACTCCCTGCTGGTCAAACAGCCGTTGGCATCCCTCACCCATACGGTGTAGGTTCCTACCGCCAGGTTTTCAAACAGGCTTTCGTCCTGCCAGTTGATGCCGTCGAGGGAGTACTGCAGGGGAGCGGTCCCGTTAGCTACCACATTGGCGCTGCCGTTGGGCAGGCCGTTCTGGGCGTTGGTGATTTCAATCTCTACGATCTCGGGACCGTCGGTTGCGTTTACCACGATGCCGTCGAGGGGGCTTTCGCAGCCCATGGCATCGCGGATTACCACGCTGTAGACGCCGCCTGCCAGATTTTCGAACAGACCGGCGGTCTGCCATCCGGTGATGCCCTCAAGCATATAGGTAAGATCGCCGGTGCCTCCCGTTGCCGTGATGGCAATGGATCCGTTCTCTTCGCCGCAGGTGGCATCTTCCACCTCAGCAGTTGCAACAACGGCATCGGGTTCTGCAATGGTAACAATACCGGAGAAGATCTCACAGCCCTGGTCGTCGTGGTCGCGTATCCAGGTACGGTAGTCACCGGATGAAAGTCCGGCAAAGGTTGTACCGGTTTGCCAGCTGCTGCCGTCGTCGATGCTGTAGTCGTAACTGCCCGATCCACCGGCGGCATCCGAGAATACAATGCTTCCGTCGTCTTCGCCCGGACAGCTTGCCGGGGTGGGGGTAACAAGAACCACCATTTCCGGATTCACCGTTACGTCGATGCTGAACAATCCGGCGCACTGACCGGGATCCGGGGTAAAGGTGTAGGTTGTTGTTCCGGCAACGGAGGTAACGATAACCGCCGGTGTCCAGGTTCCCGTGATGCCGTTGTTTGAGGCGCCCGGCAGTGCCGGAGGTTCGGAGTTGAAGCAGAGCGGATCGATGGGATCGAATTCGGGAACGATTTCGTCGGTGATCTCTACGTTAATGGTTACGGGCACTCCGCACTGCGCCGGGTCGTCCGGGGTAAAGGTGTACGGGAATATTCCCACGGCAGTGGTGTTGATGACCGGCGGATTCCAGGTTCCGGTTATGCCTTCCATCGAAACGGCAGGCAGTGCAGGTGGTGCGGCATTCAGGCACAGTGGTCCGATGGGATCAAAGGTCGGAACGATTTCGTCCGTAATCTCTATGTCCATGGTGGTAATCAGCCCGCACTGATCCGGATCGTCCGGGGTGAAGGTGTAGGTGAAGATTCCCACGGAAGTGGTGTTGATGACTGCCGGATCCCAGGTGCCGGTTATGCCTTCAAGAGATACGGAAGGCAGCAGGGGCGGGGTGCTGTTGAGGCAGAGCGGACCAATTTGTGCAAAGGTCGGAGCGATGCCGTCGGTGATTTCAATCTCCATGGTGGTAACCACACCGCACTGATCCGGATCGCCCGGAGTAAAGGTGTAGGTGAATATTCCAATAACCGAGGTGTCGATTACATCGGGACTCCACGTACCGGTGATGCCTTCAAGGGATACGGAAGGCAGAAGGGGCGGAGTGCTGTTGAGACAGAGCGGACCGATCTGTGCAAAGGTCGGAACGATTTCGTCGGTGATTACGATGTCCATGGTGGAAACCACACCGCACTGATCCGGATTGTCCGGGGTAAAGGTAAAGGTGAAGGTGCCGACGGTCAGGGTACTGATCGTTGCCGGATTCCAGTCGCCGGTTATGCCTTCAAGGGATACCGCCGGCAAATCGGGCGGCGTGCTGTTCTGGCAGAGCGGTCCGATGGGTTCGAAAGTCGGGACGATCTCATCGGTAATTTCAACGGTGATGCTGGTAACGGTGCCGCACTGATCCGGGTCGTCCGGGGTAAAGGTATAGGTATAAATTCCCACGGCAGTGGTATTGATCGCCGGCGGACTCCAGGTTCCGGTGATGCCCTCGAGGGATGCAGGCGGCAAGGGCGGAGGCGTACTGTTCTGACACAGAGGTCCGATGGGTGCGAAGGTCGGGGTTATCTCGTCGGTGATAACGATCTGAATGGTTACCGGTCCGGCACATTGTCCCGCATCGGGGGTAAATACGAAATTAAAGGTGCCCGTATTCGTCGTGTTGATGACCGAAGGCGTCCAGATTCCGGTAAGGTTGTTGAGCGAAATGGCCGGAAGGGTCGGGGCAACGGAGTTCTGACACAGAGGCCCGATGGGCTCAAATACGGGTACGATCTCGTCGGTGATTTCCACGAACATGGTGATCTCCATGGCGCACTGTCCCGGATCGGGAGTGAATACGTACGGACTGGTGCCCAGTACCGAGGTGTTGATGACCGCAGGATTCCATATACCCGTGATGCCGTTGATCGAAACCGTCAGCAATTCGGGAGGGGTGCTGTTGACGCAGAGCGGACCAATCTGAGCAAAGTTCGGGATGATCTCGTCGGTAACTTCCACCTCCATGGTAACCACAAAGGCGCAGATGCCTGCATCCGGCGTAAAGGTGTATGTGGTACTGCCGATTATAGCTGTGTTAATTACAGCAGGAATCCAGCTTCCCGGAATGCCGTTCAGGGAGACCGTCTGAAGTACGGGAGCCGTACTGTTCACACACAGAGGTCCGATGGGTTCGAATTCCGGGGTTAGTTTTTCCTCCACCTCAATGTCCATCGTAACTATGGCGGCACAGAATTCTTCATCCGGAGTGAAGGTATAGGTGAAGGTGCCGAAGATATCTGTGTTTATTGCTGCCGGATCCCAGGTTCCGGTAATGCCGTTATTGGATGTGACCGTCAGCACGGGAGCCGTCTCAAACTGACAGAGCGGACCGATCGGATCAAACTCCGGTGTAAGCTGAGGATCTACAGTGATGTCCATGGTTACAACCGTGGCGCAGGAACCTTCATCGGGGGTAAAGGTATAGGTTACCGTTCCCGGGATGTCCGTATCGATTACGTCGGGATCCCAGGTTCCGTGTACGTTGTTTTCGGACAGCGAGGGCAGATCGGGTGCAGGCTCATACTGGCACAGAGGACCGATCTGGGTGAACAAGGGAACGATCTCATCCACGATTTCGATCTGAATGTCGACCGGAACAGCACACTGATCCGGGTCGGGTGTAAAGGTATAGGTGCCGGTGCCCAGTACCGAGGTGTTGATTACCGCGGGGTTCCAGCTTCCGCTGATGCCGTTGGTAGATCCCAGCGGCAGTTCGGGCGGGGTGCTGTTGATGCAGAGCGGTCCGATTTCGTGGAATTCGGGAAGGATCTCATCGGTAACCTCTATTTCCAGACTTCCGTCAAAGGCACACTGTCCGGCATCCGGGAAGAAGCGATAGGTGGTAAAGCCAATCGTTCCCGTACTTATGCTTGCAGGATCCCAGGTTCCGCTTATTCCGTTAACCGATACACCGGGCAATGCGGGAGGCGTACTGTTCACACACAAAGGTCCGATGGGTTCGAATTCCGGGGTGAGTTTTTCCTCCACTTCTATGTCCATGGTAACTATAGCGGCACAGAATTCTTCATCCGGAGTGAAGGTATACGTTACGGTGCCGAAGATATCCG
>JALHHH010000153.1 GCA_022837485.1 Bacteroidales bacterium | reverse complement strand
GGCAGTATACGATGAAGGCTTATCGGTTCCTGCCGGTCCGGTAGAACTGGAATGGCCCAATCCGACCATTTTTGTTGATCCTACCTATATTTACGATGAAGTATGGGTTAACAATCAGGCAGTTCAGACTGTAACAATCAACAATACCGGAGAAGGTACCCTTGCCTTCAGCTTCCCGGAATGGGTTACAGACGGCGGCAGCCGTGCTCCCCTTGCTTATTGTACTGCCAGCGGCGGATGCGATGAGTACATCGGAACTTTCCAGTTTGGAGATCTTATCAACAACTCTTCTTCATGTACACAATACGGTGATTACACTTCAATTGTAGCAGAAGTTGAGATGGGTGAATCGTATCCCGTTACGCTGATGAATCCCAGTCCATGGTCAAGCGATATTGCAGCAGTATGGATTGACTGGAATCAGAATGAATCGTTCGACGATCCCGGTGAGCAGGTTACTCTTACCGGCAGTGGGGGAGGTGCTACCTTTACAGGTACCGTTACCGTTCCCGATGATGCCGAACCTGGAACTACCCGGATGCGTGTACGGATCCAGTACGGCGGAACTCTGTCGCCCTGCGGTACGACCTCTTTTGGTGAAGTTGAGGATTATACCCTCGATGTTAAGGCAGGAGGATTTATTGTTGCCGTAACTCCCGCTTCGGGAACCATTCCTTCAGGTGGCAGCCGCAATATCGCCATCACCTGGGATGCTACCAATTTTGAACCTGGGTTCTCCTATTTCGAAGATCTGGTTGTGGAATCAAACGACCTGGCTAACCCCAGCGTTACCATTACCAACGAAATGTTTGTTTTCGTTCCTGCACAGTTTGCCGGAACCGTTACAAATGCACTTGATCATCAGCCTCTTAACGGTGTTACTGTTACTGCCGTTAAACAAGACGAAAGGTCAGGTACTTTCCAGGCCATGACCAACGAAGAAGGACATTATACCCTCTTTGTTGATCCGGGTACTTACAGTATTAGCTTTGAGAAACTTGGATTCCAGACCTATATTGAAACAGGGGCTGTCGCTCCTGCTGGTATGGTTACCACTGTCGACGCTGAACTTTGGGAAGAAGCATATCCTCCTGCATTTGTTTATGCCGAAGTTAACGCTGACGACACCGAGTGCGTTGTAACCTGGACCGACGGAATGGGTCCCTACGAAATCGTATACGACGACGGTTCAGCAGAGAACTATGCTGCATGGGCACTGCCCGGCAATATGAATGCCGTGAAGTTTACCCCTGCCAACTATCCTGTCACCGTTCTTGGCGGAAAA
>JALHHH010000152.1 GCA_022837485.1 Bacteroidales bacterium | reverse complement strand
TGATGGTGTTTGAACCGCCGTATACGCGACCCGTACGTACGGTGGTGTGAGAGGCGCACCGGTGGGCTTATGGCTCACCGGCCGTCTACTCGATTATGCGTTCGGCTTTCTGCTCTCATTGTCAAAGCTCCATTTTTTCGTCCTCTAAAATTCGTTCTATTTCTTTTCCAAGTCGTCTTTTGTTTCTGTCGTCAATTCGTCCGATAAAACCTGATAATACCACCCAAAAACTATGTTTCAGGTTATTTTCAAATGTTACAGTCGTTCTATAGGAAGTAAGAGTTTGCCATGCTTCAGTTGTTTGCGGTGTAAACAGCCGGAGCATCTCTCTGCAAACTTCTGAGCCGTTACAAATAATAACTCTCGGTCTACTTGTGTTAATTTGTTTCAGAAGATGTGTTTTGCAGTTTTGAACGATGGTTTCAACACGAACAACTTTTTCCTTGTTCTCTACAACAACTTTTGGGGGAAATGAAGGGGAAAAGCATTTTACTAAATCTGTATGAGCTATTCTACTTTTTTTACTTTTCCAATTACTGTAAAGTCGCGGTGAAACTTTTCGAAAGTCGTGAAAATAAGAATGACAGTCCGGGTCAAAATTCTCAAAGTCCGAAAGTGTTCTTTGCTCAATGTTTCCAATACTGCCTTTTGGATTAAGTCCAATTATCCAAATATCTGCGTCTTTTTTACCTTCGAGATATTCATGTGGTTGAATATTCAGCGAGAAGAAGCCTAAGCCAACAGAAGAGCATTTGTCGCAAGTTAAATTCATCGTTTAAAGTACAAGTTGTTTTGAGAAATCACTCGTTAAATAGTTCTAATTAACGAACCACTTTCCTTTCTAACTTCGGTTTTTCCTTTTGCAGTAGTCACAAGTATGTCGCTTCCACTAAATTTTGCGTTAGTAGCATCTCCGTTACCAATTGACCTTATCAAAGTACCGCTTTCCTTTCTAAGTTCAACTTTTCCCTTTACTGTCGTTACCAAAATAAGTGAGCCGTCATTGTTGATGTCTGCATTAATTACATCACCGTTACCAATTGTCCTGATTAGAGAACCACTGTCCTTGCGAAGTTCTACCTTCCCGTTGTTGAGTTTTAAAATGTTCATAGTTGTTTGTTTTTTATTGTCGCCAGTAAGGTCAGAAACTGTCACCCTGCGTTTTTTAAGCTGACGCATAACGGTTTGCGGCTTTGCGAAGGTGGCGATTTTACCACAAATGTTCATACGAAGCACACTCTTCAAATTTACGATAAACTGTCATACGAAGAACTGAACCGCCACTTTTGCCAAA
>JALHHH010000088.1 GCA_022837485.1 Bacteroidales bacterium | reverse complement strand
AAGGCAATCATCCGCAATAACTACATGTTCGGAAATGTTACCGAGAACAGCAACCGCCCACAGATCAATATGGGTCCTGCCGGTGAAAACGATACCACCTATATCATCGGAAATACCATTATCGGTAACGGATATACCAATTCGGGCGGCATTGCCTATTCCTCACTGCTCGCAGTGCCCGGAAGCGTGGTGATCGACTCCAACATTGTTGACCAGAACCGCTATGGTATTACGCTCACCGGAAGTCCGATCAACGGTGCAATCCGTTATAACGTCATTACCGATAACAATATACAGAACAATCCGGCCCTTGGTGGCAGCGGAATCAATCTTACCGCCAGCAACCCATCGTCGCAGCAGTATTCTACGATTACCGGCAATGTGATAAGCGGTAACCTCTGGGGAATCACAATTGTAGGTTATCCGAGAGCAAACATGGGGAATTCCGATCCCGATAACTTCAACCCAGGAGGCAATCAGTTTGCAAACAACGGAAATGGAGGTGTGTTGTATGACCTCTACAACAACGGATCGGTTGTACAGTATGCCATGTACAATAAATGGGGCGTTGCTTTGCAGGACTCGGCAAGTATTGAAGGCGTTGTGACCCACATTGTGGACGACCCGACCCTCGGAAGGGTTCACTTTATGCCGGCCTACCAGTTCGAGACGTGGTTTGCGGCCGAAAGTGAACTCGGCGGACCGCTTGCAGGCGTTGAAATTACCATCGAAGGAGTTGTTGAAACTCTCTTTACGGATGCCGAAGGCAAAGCATTCGCCATGCTGAGCCCCGGAAGCTATGCCTTTACGGCAGTATATGAAGGTTATGCCGATTATTCCGGTTCTTTTACCGTGGAAGAGGCAGCCGGTGAGGTTAATTTTATCATGAGCCTGCCCAGGTATATGCTCAGTTTCTACGTCTACGACGAAACCTTCGCCCCGGTTGAGGGAGCATCCATTGATGTTGACGGCAACGTGCTGACTACAGCAGCCAATGGAACGGCTTCCATCGAAATGATGAATGGCATTTATGCTTATACCGTTTCAAAAGAAGGTTACTTCCCGGTTAATGGCGAAGCAGTAGTTCAGGACAGTAACGTAGAGCTTGCAATACAACTCAACAGCACCTCGACTCCCGTTTACACTCTTTCATTCCTGGTTACCGATCCGGAAGCAACTCCGATGGAAGGCGCACTGATTGAAATTACCGGTCAGCAGTCGCTCACCACGGGTGCCGATGGTACAGCATCCGTCATTCTGCCCGACGGCACCTATGCATACGTCGTCACGTTTGAAGGATATATGCAGGCCGGTGGTTCCGTAACCATAGCCGGAGCGGATGAAGATGTAACGGTTGTACTCGATCCCATCGCCCCCGAAACCTATACCGTAACCTTCCGCGTAAGCTCGGAAGCCGGAATTTTGTCGGGTGTTGAAATCGCCATCAACGGAGAGATCCTGATTACCGGTGAGGACGGAACGGCCATGATTGAACTGCCCGACGGCGTATATCCCTACGTTGCCACGGCCGAAGGTTATGCCACCACCGAAGGGGAAGTGACGGTAGCCGGTGCCGATGTGGAAGAAGTTATTTTCTTAGGCACATCAACAAACAATGTTCTTGCTTCTTCGCTGAAGATTTATCCAAATCCGGTTGCCGACCGTCTGTTCATCGACGGAGTAAAAGCCGGTCGTGCGGAAATCTATACCCTTGGCGGAACTCTGATTCTCAGCACCGAACTTACGGACAATACCATTCAGCTGGGTAAACTTAATGCCGGCTCTTACCTGCTGCGCATCACCACAGTAGAAGGATCGGTGGTAAAGATGTTTGTAAAACAATAATTTTCCTGTTTTAATATCTGAAAAGGCTGCTGCTTTCGGGCGCAGTCTTTTTTTGTTGCGCAATGCAGAAATTTAATTTTTGGGAATATAAACATGCGGTGTTGAATGTATCGTCGAATTCCAAAGCATCCGACAAGGAGAAGGTTGATTGCGGATTTTGGATTTCATAATGCGGATTCAGGGTATTTGTGGGTTGGGTCAGTGACAGGCATCAAGCTGTTTTGCGTACATTTTTTACGTTAATTTGTTATGCGTCATCCGGTACCATTGCTGGTATATGCGATTGCCTTAACTTTGAAAATACACTGCCGGCTATGGAAGTCATCGTTATCCTTCTGCTTGTACTTTTGAATGGTTTTTTTGCTCTGTCCGAGATTGCATTGGTTTCGAGCAGGACAAGCCGGCTGGAGGAGTCGGAGAAACTTGGCAGGAAAGGGGCAAGTACAGCGCTGGACCTTTTAAAGGATCCAGACAAGTTTTTGTCGTCCATTCAGGTTGGAATTACCCTTATCGGGATTCTGACGGGTATGTACGGCGGGATGAACATTGCCGATGACCTTACCCCTCTGTTTGCGGGTATAGTCTGGGTGAAACCGTATGCCTATGAAATTGCACTAACCCTGACAGTAATTCTCATCACTTATGTATCCATACTGTTTGGTGAACTTGTTCCCAAAACCATGGCTTTATCAAATCCCGAAAAGGTTGCGATAAAAATAAGTCCCTGGATCCACGTTTTCAGTCTTTTATTTTATCCTTTCGTCAGGCTTTTATCGGGTTCTACCGGGTTGGTGAACAAACTCCTGGGAATCGGCAGACAGGAGGCAGGAATCACCGGGCCGGAGCTCCGTACGATGCTTCGCGATGCATCCAAAGTGGGGGTGATAGAAAAGGAGCAGAAAACCTTTCACGAGAATCTGTTTTATTTTTCCGACAAAAGGGCCAGGCACATCATGACACACAGAACGTAAATGGAATGGATTGATATCGAAAAACCCCTGGATGAACTGGCCGTACAGATGGATAAATAACGGCACAGCAAGATTATCTGCGGCAAGGGCGATCCCGACAATTTCATCGGTTACATTTATCAGCGCGATTTTTTCAGGAGTATGCATTCCCGGCCTGGTTTTGACGTTATGGATCTGGTAAACGAACCGGTAATTTTGCCGGAACTGTCGCGCTCGTTTAAAGTGCTGAATGCCCTGAAAATGGAAGGGACACAGGTCTGTTTTATCGTGAATGAGTATGGAGGGCTTAAAGGGATAATTACGCAGGCCGATATTCTGGAAACCATAATGGGTCAGTTTCCAACCTCGGAAGAGATCAGTGAACAGCAGTTTTTAGTGCGTGAAGACGGATCTTACCTGATTGACGGCGATGTACCCGTGGAATTCCTGACGGAATTAGTGGACGATTTTAAACTGGAGTTTGAACATAGGGATTATTCTACCATTGCGGGGTTCTTTATCGACAAACTCAGCCGGATTCCAAAAACCGGAGACAAACTGAGGCTTTCGGGTTTTATCATGGAGATTGTTGACATGGACGGAAACCGCATCGACAAAGTGTTGTTAACCAAAAGTAACCCTGAAAATCAAGGATAAATCTTTCGGGGAATGGGGCTGCATTTATTATGAAGCATCCTTGTCGTTATCCCTCAGACCGCTGAGCAGCTGGGAGCTGAAGTAAACGATGTTCCTGGTTTCCTGAAGTATGCTCATAAACAAGATGCTGCTTCTGTTTCCGGTTTTTTCTTCGCGCAATCTGCTTACTTCGTTTTTGCTGATATCCTCCACTTCGTGAAGAATCTCTGCCCGGATTTGTCCAAAGGCCGAAACATCTCCGAATTCACCGCCTGCGACCGAAGTTTGAATCTGCTGGAACAAAGCGTTCATTTTTTTCTGCAGCCTTTGAAGATCCTGCATCTGCTCCTGAATCAGGGGTTTGTGATGGTTGTTCAGATGGCTTAAAGCGGAACCGGAAATAAGTCCGATGCAATGAACGATTTCTAGAATATTATCCTGGTTCTTTATTGCCGAATAAGCCGTTTGTGCATCTACTTCATCAACCACCCTGATTACCTGCGTTACGATTTTTCTTTGGGCTTTGGTTTTTTTAAGCAGCTCTCCGGTTTGTCTTTTCACTCCCTTAAGCATGGATTGGTCGCCCGCCTCCATTCCTGAAATTACCTGATGGTATAGCCCGGGGAGTCTGGAAAAGGCATTCCGTGTGCTTTTCAGACAAAAGTCTGCGATGTCACCGGTATAAATGGAATCTTCCTCTGATTCATTCTCCAGGGCTGCGTTTTCTTTTTTCCTGTGCAGCTTATGCGTACGGAAAGCCATATAGCCTGCCAGGAACACCATTGCAAGAATTGCCGGTGTTCCGCCGAAATAGAACAACGATGCCAGGATGAAAGAGATGGTAAAGGCTGATATGGCAGTAAAGAACCATCCGCCTACCACCGAGAAAACGCCTGTTATTCTGTATACTGCGCTTTCGCGGTCCCAGGCACCGTCGGACAGGCTGGTACCCATTGCAACCATAAACGTAACGTAGGTTGTGGAGAGCGGGAGCTTCATGGAGGTGCCAAGGGCGATCAGGGCGCTGGAAGCCACAAGATTGACCGATGCCCGCAACAGATCAAAAGCAGGGGCATTCTTTTCCTTTTTTGATTGTTTAACGGGAGTGAGTCTTCTCTGAGCACGGACTTTTAAAAACCCGGGTAAAATTCCGGAAATGGTTTTACTGATTCCAAGCGCTGCACTTACAATGCCTCTGGACAAAGCCGTGGATCCGAACCTCTCTTCCCCTTCATCCTGACGGCTCAGGTTAACTTCGGTCATGATAACGGTTCGTGCTTTCCGCGACGTATAAAGCGTAACAACCATTATGAGGCCGGACAACAGAAGGAAAACTACCGGAGTTTTTATTGCGCCGTTAAGAGCGCCCATCGTAAGGCCATCGGGATCCGCTCCCGGGGTGTTTATATAAGTAAGATAGGATTCATATCCTGCAAGCGGAACGCCGATAAAGTTAACCAGGTCATTACCGGCAAAGGCCATTGCCAGTGCGAAGGTTCCGGCTAAAACAACGATTTTGAGGATATTTATTTTAAACAAACCGCTGAGCAGATACAGCAGCAGACTGAAACCGGCAAAGCTGAAGAACAAAATTTGCCGGCTGTTGGCTTTAATCCACTGATAGGCGGAGTCGGTCATAAAGGAAGCGTCTTTTGCGCCTTTGATCAGAATGAAATAAACAATGGCGGTTATCGCCAGTCCGCCGAAAATCCCGCCAAGGTATTTGAGCGTTGTTCCGTAATTGAACGAAAAAATGAGTCGTGTAATAAACTGAAGGATAACGCCAGTCGTAAACGCGATGACTACGGAGATCAGGATACCGGAAATAATGGCAAGGGCTTTTTCCGTGTTGATGTATTCACTCAGGATGCCGGAAGAATCTTCGCGGGTAATCTGAATCACAGCTATGGCAACGGAGGCACCCATCAGCTCGAAAATGAGAGACACGGTTGTTGAGGTGGGAAATCCGAACGTATTGAATGTGTCGAGCAAAACGACGTCCGTAACCATTACGGCAATAAAAATCAGCATAATTGCCGCAAACGAAAATTTTTCAGGGTAAAAAATACCGCTTCGGGCAATTTCCATCATACCGCCCGAGAAGGAGGCTCCCAGCAGAACACCCAAAGCAGCTATGAACAGGATGATTTTAAAGGATGCTGCTTTGGATCCTACCGCAGAATTGAGAAAATTGACCGCGTCGTTGGCTACCCCGACAATCAAATCGGAGATGGCTAACAGGAATAACACCAGCACCAGAAGTAAGTAAATATTTTCCATAAAAAGAGGTCAAAAATAAGGCTGCAATATTACGACAAAGAGGAGCGCAGCAAGATGGACAATATTAATTAATTGTTAAGTTATATAACTGATAATAAGAGGATTTAAGAATGTGGCGAGGTGCGAAACACGCATACAAAATAAGCGAACAGGCATAAGGACAGCGGGGAACCAAGGATCGTCTCCTGGAACAGTATTTACTGCTTAACGCTTATCGGATGCAATTCTTTCCTGAACTGGATGCCCCTGCCGGATTTTCGCCTGCTCTGGCTCCGGAACGAACGTTAGATTACTTTCAGTACCTTGTTATTATAATCCACCGCGGAACAGCGGAAGAATTAAAAGGGGGCTTTCCTTTGATATCGTCCTCTCTAACCTTACAACAACATAAAAAAGGAGAAGCCTGTAAAGCGTTAACAACAGTAAAATGATAAATACGGGCATCTTTTCTTAACTTTGATGTATGGGTTTTGCGGGTTTCGGGATTGTTGTTTTCGTTTATCCGGAATCAGAACGTTTGATCCCTGTTATCCAATCATTGTTTATTTAAATTGGTCAGGGATTCAGACCTCTACCAACCGCACTGTTGACGCTTTAATACCGGGTTATGGAAAAAGAAGTAATTGTAGCGATTGCTCTCGGAATCGGGCTGGCCGCAAGTTGCGGTTTCCGGGTATTTGTTCCGCTGTTGGTGGCCAGCATAGCGGCAAAACTTGGCTTCCTGCCGCTACAGGAAGGATTTCTGTGGCTGGGATCGTGGACTGCCATTGCCTGTTTCGGTACGGCTACCATCGCTGAACTGATGGCGTATTATATTCCTTTTATCGATAACCTGCTGGATACCATCACAACTCCTCTTGCCATCGGCGCCGGAACGCTCATGCTTACATCTGTCCTTCCGGTAGACCACGATATGCTGAAATGGATAACGGGGCTGATTGTAGGAGGAGGTGCGGCAGCTACCATCCAGGGAGGAAGTGTACTAACACGGCTGACATCCTCCAAATTAACGGCAGGAGCCGGGAATCCCGTAGTTGCTACAGGCGAAAACGCTGCCGCGTTTGGAACATCCCTTCTGGCATTGGTGATTCCCGTCCTCGTTGCAGTAATCGTGATACTTGCGATCGGTTTTATCCTGATGAAACTCCGGAAGAAATGGATTCACTGATTACTGGCCTTACGGACGTGTAAGGCACACGATGATAATCAGGGATTAAACTATAAAGTCTGATCCGAAATTGTGTTTGGTTTAATAATAATCGGCCTTGAAATGCTTCAGGAAATCGAGCTCCTGGAGACTTATTGTTGGCTCAGTGTCAAGCAAGACTCTAATTTTAAATGGCACAAATAATTTGAAAGCTAACACTAACAAGACCAAAAACAATATACTTTATACTTCCCCCCATTTTTAGGACAAAAAAGTTAAAGTAAATTGTTGTTTAATAGGATTGATACGGGAAATAACTCGAAGAGTTATTCTCGTATCAAGA
>JALHHH010000012.1 GCA_022837485.1 Bacteroidales bacterium | reverse complement strand
ACGATTACATCCTCGAACGCCAGCTGAAACCCGAACCAAGAACGGATGTGCTGGAAAAACTTCGCAATGCCGGGGTAAAACCTACCGCCATGATCGATATCTCCGACGGACTCGCATCGGAGATTATGCATATTTCCAGGGATTCCAATCTTGGATGCCGGATTTATGAAAATAAAATCCCCATCGATATCGTTACCGCCGAGGTGGCTGCCGAATTCAGAATCGACCCGATTACCGCCGCTATGAACGGAGGCGAGGATTATGAGTTGCTGTTTACTGCCGACGTTAACGATTTCGATAAAATTAAGGATATCCAGGGCATTCACATCATCGGACATATGACCGAGAAAGCGGAAGGCGAATACCTCATCAGCGAAGGCGGAAGCCTGTATCCGATTGAAGCCCAGGGATTCAACCATATGCGTGAAGATTAATTGCAGGATTTGCAGGATTTTGCCGGAGTTTCAGGCCTAATTACTGTTATCGGAAGCATTAATAACCAGTGAAGAATGGCCGGTGCCAACCTTAAAACCATTTTAAAAACCCTCCCCTCCAATCCCGGAGTGTATCAGTATTTCGACAAAGAGGGCCGTATTATTTACGTTGGGAAGGCGAAAAATCTGAAGAAAAGGGTTACTTCCTATTTCAATAAAGACAGTTCCCTTACGGGGAAAGTGAGGGTACTGGTTTCGCGCATTGCCGACATAAAATGGATTGTGGTGGATACCGAATACGATGCATTACTGCTCGAAAACAACCTCATCAAGGAGTATCAGCCGCGCTACAACATCATGCTCAAGGATGACAAGACCTACCCCTGGATCTGCATCAAAAAGGAGCCTTTCCCAAGAGTGTTTCCCACCCGGAACCTGATCAGGGACGGCAGTGAGTATTTCGGGCCCTACGCCTCGGTCAAGATGATGAACACCCTGCTCGATCTGGTACGGCAGCTTTATCCCCTGCGTAACTGCAGCCTGAATCTGGCCCAAAAACATATAGAAGCAGGAAAGTACAAGGTTTGCCTCGAATACCACATCGGAAACTGCCTTGGTCCGTGCGAAGGACTTCAGACAGAGGAAGATTACCTGGAGACCATACGTAACATCCGGAGTATCATTAGAGGCAATATCGGCATGGTCAGAAATCAGCTCTCTGCACTGATGAAGAAGTACGCGGAGGAGTTTGCGTTCGAAAAAGCCCAGATTGTGAAGGAAAAGATCGAACTGCTCGATCGTTTTCAGAGTAAATCGCTGGTAGTGAGTGCTTCCATTAACAACGTGGATGTTTTCTCCATAGTTGAGGATGAGCAGGCGGCCTACGTAAATTTCGTGAAAGTAGCTTCAGGAGCCATCATACAGTCGCATACGGTGGAGCTGAAGAAAAAGCTGGATGAAACCACCGAAGAGCTGCTTTCGCTTGCCATCGCCGATCTGCAACCCAGGTTCAGCAGCGATGCAACGGAAATTATTGTACCCCTGCTGCCCGAATTTCAGCTTCCCGGCATCGCCTATACCGTTCCGCAGAGAGGCGATAAAAAGCAGCTTCTGGAGCTTTCGGAGCGCAACGCAACTTATTACCGTCTCGACAAACAGCGTCAGAAAGAGCTGGTAGATCCCGAAAGGCGAACCAACCGCATTCTCGATACCATAAAAAAGGACCTTGGCCTAAAGGAGAAACCGGTACACATGGAATGTTTCGATAACTCCAACATTCAGGGAAGCTTTCCGGTAGCTGCGATGGTGGTTTTCCGCAACGCGAAACCCGAGAAGAAGGACTACCGGCATTTCAACATTAAAACCGTAGAGGGTCCCAACGATTTTGCCTCCATGGAAGAGGTGGTCTACCGGCGTTACAGCAGGCTGCTGGAAGAGGGCGGCGAACTGCCCCAGGTGGTAATCATCGACGGTGGGAAGGGACAGCTCAGCTCTGCCATGCTGAGCATTCAGAAACTTGGGCTGCAGGATAAGATTCAGCTGATCGGCATCGCCAAGAAGCTGGAAGAGCTTTATTTCCCGGGAGATCCGCTGCCTCTGCATCTTGATAAAAAATCGGAGACGCTGAAGGTGATCCAGCAAATGCGCGACGAAGCCCACCGCTTTGGCATTACCCATCACCGGAAGCGCCGCGAAAAGAGTACCATAAAAACCAGTCTCACGGGTATCCCGGGAATAGGGGAGGCGACTGCTACTGCGCTGTTGCGGAAGTTTAAATCGGTAAAGGCCGTATCCGTGGCATCGCCCGAAGAACTACAGGAACTTCTGGGGAAAGCGAAAGCCGGTATTGTTTACAATCACTTCCACGAAAGTGAAGCGGGAGAACAGCAGAAACCGGACAGCGGGGGAGAAAGGGGTTAAATACCTTGAAGGTAAAAGTTGTCGCGAAAGCCTGTGTGATGATTATACCTGAACGTTGAACCTGAGCGATAAAACAAAAATACGTGTATGGCAAACCAAGGTCAGAAGGAAGCGGAATTGCTGCGTGAGAAGTACCGCAGGGAGTTGCGGTTGCTGCAGATTGAGCTGATACGTATGCAGAAGTGGATACAGGACAACCACCTGCGATTGGCAATTATCTTTGAAGGCCGCGATACGGCAGGGAAGGGAGGCGCCATTTACCGCTTTACACGCTACCTGAATCCCAGGGCAATGCGGGTGGTTGCCCTGCCAAAACCGACTGAGCTGGAAAAAGGGCAATGGTATTTTCAACGGTACATCAAAGAACTTCCCAACCCGGGCGAAATCGTGTTTTTCGATCGCAGCTGGTACAACCGTGCGGTGGTAGAACCGGTGATGGGGTTCTGCACTAAGGAGCAGTATGAGCTGTTTCTGAAACAGACACCGGTATTTGAACAGATGCTGCACGATGACGGGATAATGCTGATAAAATTCTGGTTCTCCATCAACATAACCGAACAAAAAGTGAGGATAGAAGACCGGATCAATAACCCTCTGAAGGTATGGAAGCTCAGCACGGTTGACCTGAAAGCCCAGCAGATGTGGGATGAGTTCACCGAATACAAAAATCAGATGTTCCTGCACACCCACAGCGAAGGGAATCCATGGGTGATCGTTAAAGGAAACGACAAACCGGTTGCCCGCATGGAAGCCATGCGGTATGTGCTCTCCAAAATGGATTATCCGGAGAAATCCCAGAACAATATTAGTTTTGAGCCAAATCCGGAAATCATCAATGTGTTTGATCCTTCCATGATCTGAAATCCATTACAGGATTTCACTTTTTCCAGGTATTTTCGTTGATGGTCCCCATAGCTTGGTGAACTCTTTTACACGGGGTATAACCGTAAAAAAACGTGATAGTTTATTCCGGATTTCTTATACTTTCAATTTTAATAAATTGCATTTACTACTTGCTGAATATCAATAAAAAAGAGTAAAAATATTTTGATTTCAGGATAAAATTGCTTAATTTTAATAAATGGGCTCCTGGGAAGGCAGGTCAGCCTCTCATAACCCTTTCCTTCTTTTCCATAGTCGATACAGAGTCAGCCATGAAAACGTTCATCGTTTTTCTGTCATTCGGGATTTTTCTTTTACCCGCCACCGCCCAGGTGTCGAAGGTTCCCGTGTATCGTACCGACAGGGAGTCAAAAATTAGAACGGTGAAACTTGATCCGCGGACAGAATTAACCCTGCGCGTATTGATTTCACGGTCGGATACGGCTAGGAAGGACTTTACCTACTCGGGACTTTTTCATTCTGCCCCGGGAGATTCCATTGGTTTAAGGCTGAAATCGGAACGGATGTTTCAATTTTTCCCGTCCGGAATCAGCCGGACAACCACAACCATGCTGCCTCAGAAATCCGGAGAAGGGGATACTGCTTCTCCTGAACTCAAAATGGTGGCTTTTGATAATATTGCCTGGCTGAAGTACCAGAAACGGCCGGAGCTTATCCGCTTTGCCGATCAGGTGCTGGAACCCGTCGTATTCTCTTCCCTGTTTGTTCTGATGCTTTCGCCATTCATAAGCTACAACTACAGAGACGGCTACCTGAATACCGAAACCTATAAGAACTGGGCGCTTGGCAGTACCATCGCCCTGGCTTCCTGTTTTTCCGTGCTGATTACTATAAATGCGGTAAACCGCGCCGAATATCAATTCCGGGATGGATGGCCGGAAAAAAAGGCGAAGGTCTGGAGTTTCAAACCCGCGATTCGGAAATGAAATCCTTTATTGCTTTCGGATCGGCTGAATTTATCAAAAACAAAATGTCATGCTTGAACAGGTACACAAACACATAACCTCCGAACTTCAGCAAAATGCGAAGACGGACATCATTTTCATACTGGCATCGATTGCTCTTAACCTGATTGCCCTGGCAATAAATTCGGAATCGGCTGTGAAATCGAGAACAGATCCCACGGCCCTTACCATCATGCTTCTTTTTGTTGCCCTGGTTATCCTGATAAACATGGTAGCTATTATAGGCCTGCTGAAAGGCAAACAAACCCGTACCAAGCTTCTGAACGGACTTATTGCCATGTACAGGGATCAGCAGGTGGATAAGTACTACGATGCCTCCCTGCTCAGCAGCTACAGCATCCGCTACAATATGTTTGTTCTTGTGGTGGTGGGAACCGGTATTATAACGATTGTGGTTCCTTTTGTGATGCGATAATATCTGGTTTGCTTCATTAAATTTCCTCCGGCACATTTACCTGCCGCTCCTGCCTTTTTTGCAGTTATCGTTTCCTTATTACGGCAGTTTATCTGCCACGCTTCTCTGTTTAAAGAACGGATTCTGCCTTGTACGTTGCATCGACCGGAACAACAACATCTTTACGGCTAAATTCCTCAAAAGAGGCAATTGAAGCGGATACACTCATCAACCCGGGCTTTGCCTTAAAAGCGGTACCGGCTTGAATATTACTATTTTTTCTGGCAGTACTGTATAGAAGAGTTTTTAACTACCTGGTGAATATTCTGAAATCGGATCAATTCTGAAGAAACAGATATTTACATTATTAATCCTTTTAATAAGGAAAGACATGAAAACAACCGGCATTTTTTTTCTTCTCGTATTCGGTATTTATCTTGCCGTCAACTGTCAGGATATGGCCGAAGGCGCCTGTTCACAGATGTTAATGAATGACTTGTATCAAATGGATTTTTCTCAAAAAATCATCGGCAATACAAAGGTCAGATTTGACAACGACACCTTGTACTACGCATTTCTGTTTGCGAGAATGCACTATCGTGGTCTGGACGACGTGATAATTCATCTGAAATACAAGAAAATGAGAAAATCGACCATGCGGTCTCAGCCACAGGTCAATGTTTTTACGAATAAATCGAACAGGGTATACAGGATTCTGATAAATGAAGATCCTACGTTAAACGGAATTTTTTACCGTGATTTTTCTATAAATTCGATAATAGGATGGTTTGGTCATGAGATCGGCCATATTGTGGATTATTTTGAGCGCTCCGATCTCGGATTGATGGTTTTCGGGCTTAACTATGTTTTTTCTGACCGTTTTATGCGGACGGCTGAAGTTTTCGCCGACAGCACAGCCGTCTTTCACGGACTGGGTTATCATTTGCTGGAAGGGGCAGAGTTTTGTTTGAACAGCGACAAGATTTCACCGGCCTATAAACAAAAACTGAAGGATTACTATCTGTTGCCGGACGATATCCGGAAACTGATTTACAGATTTGAGTCAAAAATAGTCCTTGAAGCGGACGGGAGGGATGTCAGTGCCAGAAACCGTATTGTCCCTTGAGAACACTGAAATGACCTTTCCTATCGGAACATTTTAACCTCCGGTCCGGAAGCGGAGGTTACAAACCCCCTGAACATTCCCGGAGTGTTGAACGGCGTGCTTATGTTTCCGTTTTTGTCCAAGGCTATTAGTCCGCCGGTACCGCCCTGGCTTTTTAGTTTCTCATTTATGATATATGTTGCTGCCTGATCCACCGTTTCACCCAGGTACAGCATACGTGCGGAAACATCGTAGGCTACCGAATTCCGGATAAAATACTCGCCGTGGCCCGTACACGATACGGCACAGCTTTCGTTGGAGGCATAGGTGCCGGCACCTATCACCGGAGAATCGCCGATGCGGCCGTATTTTTTAAAGGTCATGCCTCCGGTTGAGGTGGCAGCCGCCAGATTGCCTTCCTTGTCGAGTGCCACCGCGCCAACTGTACCCTTACGACCTTCTTTTTCAAGCCTTTCCTTAACTTTCATGTATTCCTGCCAGCTTTCGTCGGTATAAAAATACGAGGGTTCCACCAGCTCAAGACCCTGCTCCCGTGCGAAGGCTTCGGCACCCCGTCCCGAAAGCATCACATGTGCCGAGGAATCCATGACCCTCCGGGCAGCTTCCACCGGACTGCGGATAACGGTAACCCCGGCAACTGCTCCGGCTTTCCCTGTGCGACCATCCATCACGGAGGCATCCAGTTCGTTTTTTCCGTCTGCATTAAAAACGGCGCCCTTCCCCGAATTGAAAAGAGGGCTTTCTTCCATAATCTGCACAGCGGCAATCGCTGCATCCATGGCTGTACCTCCGCCCGCCAGAACATTTTGTCCCGCAGCAAGTGCCTCCAGCAGTTTTGCCTCGTATTGTACCTGCTTGTCGGGGGTGATGCGCCCGGGTGTAACGTTGCCAGCTCCGCCGTGGATTACCAGAGCCCATACCGGCTGTTGTGCCATTGCCTGGGGGATGGTCATCAGGATGGAGAGTAAAAGTGTCAATGCCAGATGTTTCATGCGGTGTGTTTTTTATCGTAAGTTAAAAAGGCCGGGGCGGGATTCAGCAGCAGATTTCAGGAGAACATCCCGCGTATGTCGATGATGCCGAAAAGATCGGCAGAGGTGATGAAAATTATGACAATAATAAACCAGCGGATAAAGCTGGCGCCCCAGTTTACCGCGTAACGGGAGGCAACATAGGCTCCGATAATATTACCGATAGCGTGTATCAGTCCGAACTGCCAGTTCACTTTATCGTTGACCACGAAAACCACCAGGGCGAACAGGGTATAGAGCAGCACGATAAAAACCTTGATGGCATTGGCTTTTACCAGGTCGTAGCCTGCCCCGAGCACGATGCCTGCCAGCAGAAAGTAACCCACCCCTACCTGTACAAACCCACCGTAAATGCCGATGCCAAAGAAGATCAGCATCTGCAGCGGACTTACCTTTTTCAGCTGCAGGGCTTCCTGCCCTTTCAGCCATTTGGCGGGCTTTGTCAGGATAAAAAACACCATCATCAGCATCACAACGGCAATTGCCTTGCGAAAGGTGGCTTCATCGATCTGCACCGACAACTGTGCTCCGATGATGGAACCGATAACGGTAGGGATGGAAAGCCACAAAGCCTTGCGGGTGTCGAGCAGTTTCTGCTGCCTGAAGGTGGTGACAGAGGTCATGTTCTGCAGAATCACCGCAATGCGGTTGGTGCCGTTGGCTATGTCAGCCGGAAGGCCCATAAACATAAACAGCGAAAGCGAAATGATGGTTCCTCCTCCGGCCAGGGTGTTGATAAAACCGACGAAAACGCCCGAGACAATCAGGGCAATGATTTCAAGGCTCGACATAGCAGACGATTGGGAGAGCAAATGTAAGGAAACTTATCCGAAAGATACCGCTGCGAAAACCCTCGTATTCCCAAAAAGCCTTCCGGTTTCACTGATGATGGCAAAACATATATTCTATCTTTGCAGCCTTTTACCATTCGCACCTTTTATGCCAGAAAATGACCTTAGCGGAAGGATACGGAAGTCGGTTATGACTGCCTTGCCTAAAGGACTTAAAACCGCCTGGTGGTTAATAAAAATAACGGTTCCGGTTTCTCTGTCCGTGATGCTGCTCGACCATTACGGCATTCTCAGCCTGGTCGCCGGTTATACCAGTCCTCTGTTCAGCCGGCTGGGGCTCCCCGGTGCTTCTGCGGTGGTTTTTATTACCAGTATTTTTACAAACATCTATTCGGTGGTGGCCATCCTGGCAATGCTGGATTTTCCGTTGCGTGAAGGTACCATACTGGCGGTGATGTGTTTAATTTCCCATGGATTCCTGATTGAATCGGCGGTGATGAAGCGGACCGGATCTTCGGTAATGCGAATGGTCTTTCTGCGGCTCGGAAGCAGTTTCCTTGCTGCATGGCTGCTCAATATGGTGATGCCCGGAGCGATGTCGGAAGTCCCTATTTCCGTCGCCGGTCCCGGTATTACCCTGGTACAGGCTCTGATGCACTGGCTGTCGTCAATTACCGCCACGGTATTGAAAATCCTTGTTTTAGTCAATATTCTGCTGATTGCACAGCAGCTGATGGAGGAGTTTGGCTGGATTTCGGCCATAAATAAACCCCTGGGCCCGGTTATGAAGATCTTCGGCCTGCCCCGCAGTGCTACCCTTTCGTGGGTAGTCGCCAATCTTATCGGACTGGCATACGGATCGGCCATCATGATCGATCAGCGCGAAAAAGGGCGGATGAGCCGCAGCGATGCCGACCTTCTCAACCATCACGTAGCCGTATCGCATTCACAGCTGGAGGATCCCCTGCTTTTCCTGACACTGGGCTATGCCCTCCACTGGCTGATATGGCCGCGTATTCTGATGGGATGGCTGGCCGTGTGGGTCCGAAAACTCGAACTTCACGTTCTCAGGACCGGGAGATAGCTGTAGCCCGGACAGGATGTCGTCTTCACCTGCTTTATTTGACTGTTTCCGGAGGATTATTACTCCCGCGGACACTGAATTCCCGCTTTCAGAGACGCAGTTCCTGCAGTTTTTGGGCTGTACACTCCACGATTCCTCCATGATTGCGCTATACCAAAGCCGATTCAGGTCCGATTAAAAAGGGACCTGATACGGACTTGATACGGACTTGATACGGACCTGATACGGACTTGATATGGATGAAGAAGGATTCATTAAGTACCCCTGAAACTGAAAAAACAGCAAATATGACAGTAGTTGGTGGCGGTTTTAATCGGGTGTTTTTTCCGTCGAGAGGAACCGGATAACGGCGTTCAGGCTTTCTTTAAGTTTGAGGAGATCTTCCACATTCAGATTGCTCTTCCGGAGCTGTTCAACCATGGCTTGCGGGATGCTTGCAGCTTCTGCCTGCAAGGCTTGTCCTTTTTCCGTTAAACCGACCATTACCCTGCGTTCGTCTTCCTGAGAGCGCCGACGCTCAATAAACCCCATCTGCTCCATCCGCTTCAGCAGGGGCGTGATGGTATTGGTGTTCAGGATCAGCTTTCCGGCAATCTCCGTTACCGGAACATTGTCCGTTTCCCACAAAATCATGAAAACAAGGTATTGCGGATAGGTAATGCCCAGCTTTTCCAGATAAGGCTGATACTCCCGGGTAATTAAACGCGAGGCTGCATAAACGGGAAAACAGAGCTGATTTTCGAGTTTTAATTGTTCGTAGGCCATGGCAAACGGTATTTAATTTTATTTCACCGAAAACAGGCAGGGAAATCTCCGGCCGGGTTCAGGCAAAGTTAAGCATTGAATGGGTCGCAGGCGATGGAATATTCAGGAAATCCCAAGCACCTTGCGGATGTATGGTTCAAGGGCAGCGGGTTTGGTAACCGGAGCAAAGCGTTTGTAAGGCATTCCATTGGTATCGATCAGGAATTTGGTGAAGTTCCATTTGATCTTTTTACTCAGTAAACCCCTTAGCTCGGTTGTAAGGTATTTGAAAACGGGATGTGCAGTTTCCCCGTTTACATCTACCTTGGCAAACATGGGAAAGGTAACGCCGTAGTTGATCAGGCAGCCTTCCGAAATGGAGGTTTCGTCGCCCGGCTCCTGGTTGGCAAACTGGTTGCAGGGGAATCCAAGTATGACCAGTCCCTGGTCTTTGTATTTTTTGTAAAGTTCTTCCAATCCTTCATACTGTGGCGTAAGCCCGCATTTACTGGCTGTGTTTACCACCAGAATGGCTTTCCCCCTGTAGGTTTCCATGCTGACCGGCTTTCCGTTCAGGCTTTTTGCTTCAAACCGATAAAAGTTGTTGCTCATGATGATAATAGTAAATTGGTTTTAAGTTCTGTTTTTAAATGCTTTAAATGCTCCGGACGACCACAGTGCCCATGCGACCAGCACAGGCTGAAAGAACAGGCGGATGAGCCGTGCCCTGTCGGTATCCAGGCCGAATGCATCGATCTGATTCACATACTGCGCGATGTTTCCCGGGAAGATGATCACGAAGAAAAGCGCCACCGCCCAACCAGTCAGTGCTTTCCATTTTGGCAGAATCAGCAGCGCCAGACCCAGTATTATTTCCGCAATACCCGAAAGCAGAACGGTAAGGTCGTCGGAAACCGGCACCCAGTTAGGTACCTGTGCTACAAATTCTGCCCGTGCAAAAGTTAAGTGGCTTACCCCCGCAAACAGCAGGTTTATTCCCAACAGAATTCTGAAAATGCTTAATATCCAGTGGGTTTTAATATTATAACCCCACTGCAGTTTTTTCGGGATGTTCATGTGTTTAATTTTATTTATTGTTTGTCTTCAGCGATTATATCGAACACGATGCAAAAATACAAAAAAATATATCGCAAGCGACATGTGTGATTTATTTTTTTGGGGAGGTTCACACAGGCCGTCTGCTTCTCCGGTGAACAGGCGTATGCTGTAAATGGGAAGAGTTTGCAGTGAAGTCGCAGGCTTGTGTGCCTATCTTAGCGTTCGGATCCGGCTGTGATGTGCGCCATAAACAAAGTAGAGTACCAGTCCGATTACCAGCCAGATCAGGAAGCGCATCCAGTTGGTGATTCCCAGCTGCGACATCAGGTAAAAATTGGTGAGCAGTCCCAGTGCGGGAATCAGGGAGAGCTCCTTTTTTACGGCAATCCAGGTTACGGATACGGCCACAAACAGGAAAGCGGCATGCGGTATTTTATGTTTCACCACATCCCATGCGGTTTCTCCGGGAAGGCGGGCGAAACTGATCAGGGACTTAAGGTCTTCGGGATCAAGTTTAAGCAGAATCAGGAATACGCCCAGCCATATTACGGGCAGCCAGTAGCGGCTGTTGATATAAGTAACCCTGAATTTTCCGCTGCCTTTGCTTCCAAGGTTTCCGGCCGGGATTTTCTTCCCGTCAAGGATAAGGATACCGCCCGAAACCAGTACAAAGGCAAACAGGGTACCTATGCTGGTAAGGTCGGTAACTTCGGTGAGGTTCATAAACAGGGTTGGGACGGCCACCAGAATGCCGGTGATGAGGGTGGAGAATGCCGGGGTTTTGTATTTGGGATGAAGTCTGGAAAAGAGGGGAGGCAGCAGTCCGTCACGGCTCATGCTCATCCAGATGCGTGGTTGTCCGACCTGAAAAACCAGTAATACGCCGGTCATGGCGATTACGGCGCTGATGGCTATAATGCCCGACAGCATGGGCAGGTTGAGCCGTTCGAACACAAAGGCCAGGGGGTCGCTTACCCCGAGCAGGTGGTAGCTTACCATACCGGTGAGTACCAGGCTTATGGCCACATAAAGCACAGTAGTGATGATCAGTGAGTAGATCATGGAGCGGGGAAGGTCGCGCTGCGGATTTTTGCACTCTTCGGCGGTAGTGGATATGGCATCGAAGCCGATGTAGGCAAAAAACACGCCCGAGACCCCCTTCAGCACACCGCTGATTCCGTTTGGTGCGAAAGGACTCCAGTTTTCAGGATTGACATAAAACGCGCCCACGGCGATTACCATCAGCAGAATGGCGACTTTGAGCAGTACCATGATATTGCTGGCCCTTTTCGACTCCCGTATACCCCTGTAAACCAACCAGGTGATAAAAACAACGATGGCAAATGCAGGCACATCGGCAATCAGCCTGAGTCCGCCCGGTGCAGGGGCCAGGGTCCATGCGCGCCAGGCTTCTGCCAGCTCTCCGGGCAGATCTGCAAGAGGCATACCGGTTGCAAGAAGATCGGAGGCTTCCTTAAATCCCCTGGAAGCACTCAGGTAATCGGTGGCAAGATACTCGGGTATATGAATGCCGAATCCGGAAAGCAATCCGCAGAAATAGCCGCTCCACGAAATCGCTACGGCTATGTTTCCTACGGCATACTCCATAATCAGATCCCATCCGATAATCCATGCCACCAGTTCGCCAAAACTGGCATATGCATAGGTATAGGCGCTGCCACTGAGGGGGATGGAAGAGGCAAACTGTGCATAACACAAGGCTGAAAAACCGCAGGCTATGGCCGAAAATACAAAGAGCAGCGACACAGCCGGCCCGCCGTAAGCCGCGGCATTCCCGATGGTGCTGAAAATGCCGGCACCGATAATGGCAGCAATCCCGAAAGAGGTAAGGTCGCGCACGCCCAGATCCTTGCGCATCAGATGCCCGGCCTCCTGTTCGGTTCTGGCGTGCATAAGGATCATTTCGACGGACTTGCGGCGGAAGAGTTGCTTGAAATGCACGGCGCAGATTAAGGTTAGGTTTGTCAAATATAATTTTTTTTGAAATCCGCATATCAAACCAATACAAACATGAGCGGCAAAAAGTCGAAAATCATGGATTCCGGCAGCCCGCACTACGGATTATATCCTTTTTCAGAATATGGAACAGCCCGTTAACCTGAAAAATTAAATTTTGGACAGTTAACGGCATTCAGAGAAATAAGTCTTTATTAACCAGAATTTTGATAATTCAGACCAGTGAATGTACGGGACAGACTTATTGTGAATCTTTTGGGAACGCATTTTTCATTATAGCTTAATTTGGAAATATCGGAATTTATGGTATATCTTTGTTAGTACACCTTCCGGATTTGCACCATTGAAAAGGAACACCCGTTTCGCAGTTGATTATATGTTTATTGGAAAGATGCTTCCGTCTGCTGTTCTGATGCTGGCTGTTATCGGACTGATTCTGGGTCAGGCCGCGGGGCGGGATGGCAGAATAAACCCGGAAGAGGATGTAACTATCCTGGAAAACGGTCCCCTGCCCGGGGTTTGCAGCGGCGACATTATTTTCAGGCGCGGCCGCAGTCTGGTGAGTACTCTGGTATTGCTGAACGACCGGGAATCTCCGTTTTCGCATACCGGCATAGTAGCCCTTGAAGATGGAATACCCTATGTAATCCACGCGGTTCCGGGCGAACCCGGCAAGAACGGAGAAGAACTGGTAAAACGGGATTTGCTCACGGAATTTCTGTCTCCGGAAAAGGCTGCTCAGTTTGCCGTGTTCCGGTTGAAGAACGATGATCCGGAGGCTGTATTTCAGGCGGCTGCAGCTGCTGAGAAATATTATCAGAACCGCCTGGCTTTCGATAAAGCATTCAGTATCCGGAGCGACGACCGGCTTTACTGTACCGAGCTGGTATGGAAGGCTTATCTTTCGGCAGGCCTGAATCTGACAGGCAACCGGTTTGCACGGACGAATGCCTCGTTTATTGCTGACAGCCTGATATTGCCCGGGCATATTTTAAACAGTCCGCTACTTTACGAAGTTTACTCTCATTATTAACCTTAAATCATATAATTATGAAAAAATTTCTGGTAGTAATTCTGGCCCTTGTTTCGGCGGCAGCGTTCAGTACCCTGATTTCCTGCTCAGGTTCAGGCAAATCGCCGGCCGATGTTAGTAAGTCGTTTATGCTAGACATTGAAAAAGGGGATCTGGAATCGGCGATACAATTGATGGATGGTTCCGGGGAAGCCACGGAGGAAGAGATGCAGAAGATGAAAGAGCTTCTCGGTGAAGGTTCCAGACAAATTGAGGAGAAAGGCGGCATCAGGTATATGGATGTGGTAAGCGAAGGCATTACGGACGATGGCACAAAGGCCGAGGTAAAACTTAAAATCACATACGGTAACGGCGAAGTTGAGGATTCAAATGCTACGCTCATAAATACGGAAGATGGCTGGAAAGTTACCTTAGCCAAGTAATCCTCCGGAGAAAGGGAATTTCCATCGTAAATATCATCCTCCCGACCCGGCTTTATTAACGAAAGCCGGGTCGTTTTATGAATGAAGCTTCTGAAATTGAGTTATTAAGTTTTCTATTGCTTAAATTGAGCCGGATGTATTTAAGGTACAGATATTTTTTTTAGTTTTACTTTTCAATCGCTAACCTAAACCCGGGAATATGCACGAAGATTTATTGCTTCTCGACAGCATTCGGTTAAACTTCAGTCAGGCCGGCCTGCATTTCATGAACATTACCATCGGTTTTATCATGTTTGGTGTTGCGCTCGACATTCGGTGGGATCAGTTTATGGACGTATTGCGCAATCCCCGGAAAGTTGCCATCGGACTTTCGGCTCAGTTTCTGCTTCTGCCGGCCGTTACCTTTGTGGCAGTCTGGATTTTTGGCAAGTACATCACACCTTCCGTTGCTTTCGGGATGATACTGGTTGCTTCCTGTCCCGGGGGAAACGTCTCCAATTTTATCTCCAGTGTTGCAAAGGCAAATGTTGCACTGTCGGTGAGCCTTACGGCTGCCGGAACCATTCTGGCAGTTTTTATGACGCCTCTTAATTTTGCCTTCTGGGGAAAACTCTATTCCACAACCTCCCCTCTGCTGCGTCCCATTACCATCGATGCCATTGATATGTTCCGTACGGTGGTTATTCTGCTTGGAATACCCGTTTTTGCCGGTATCATCTTTTCGCAGAAACTTCCGCGGCTGACCCAGAAAATCAAAAAGCCCATAAAAATTCTTTCGCTGATTCTTTTTGCCGCATTCGTCCTGCTGGCATTCCGGAACAATTACGACTATTTCATTAAGTATGCAAAGTGGATTGTGCTGCTTGTATTTGTACATAATGCCATGGCGTTGTTTACCGGTTATTTCACTGCATCGGCTTTTGGATTAAACCGCATCGACCGGCGTACCATATCCATTGAGACCGGAATTCAGAATTCGGGTCTGGGTCTGGTGCTTTTGTTTAATCCCAAAATCTTTCCACCCGACCTCAATATGTAAGTCTGGCTGCATTCTGGTCTGCCATCCGGCGTGCCAGGGTGCCGGAGGTCGCCTGATACGGAAGCTTTCAGAAAACTCTTCACTTTTAATCCAGGCCGGACTCACCATGGGACTCCAGAATATCGAAAAAACCACCATTCTATACCGTATCCTTTACCGGCTTACGCAGTTTTATTTTCATTTGTTTTACCGCCGTTTCATTATTCTGGGCCGTGAGAACATTCCCCGCAATGCCCAGCTTATTTTCGCCTCCAACCATCAGAATGCCCTGATGGATGCCCTGGCTTTGCTGTATGGCTATGGAAAGCCTGTGGTATTTCTGGCAAGAGCCGATATTTTTAAAAAGAAAACGATAGCCCGGATACTCTATTTCCTGAAGATTCTGCCCGTTTTCAGACCCAGGGACGGTGCTGAAACAATGAACCAAAACTATGAGACCTTCGCCCGAACCTCCCGGGTGCTGAAATCCGGCCTTCCGATAGCCATTCTTCCCGAAGGAACCCACAGTCCCATCAAAAAACTGCAGACCCTGAAAAAGGGGATCTGCCGCATAGCCTTTCAAACTGCGGAATCGGAATCGTTTACATCGGATATTCAGATTGTTCCAGCAGGCATCGATTATACCAGTTATACCCGTGCCGGCACCAGTTTGCTGCTTATTTACGGCAGGCCCGTATCGGTATCGGAATTTTATCCCCTTTACCGGGAAAACCCCCAGCGCGCCATCGGCCTGCTCAGGGATAAGCTGGCCGAAGCCATCAGGCCGCTTATGATCCACGTTGAAAACGAGGAGTATTTTGATGTTTACAGCAATTTGCTGCGCATCAATAATACCCTTCACGGAAACGTACAGAAAAGCCGTCAGGGCCGGATCCGGCAGTTTGAATACGACCGGACGTTTATCAAAAATCTCAACGAGGCAGCCCTGAAGAATGCGGATCTGCTGCCCCGGCTTCAGGAGCTCAGCAAACCGTATTTTGATCTGATCGGGAAATATGGAATCCGGGATCGCTTTTTTGGGAAAAACAGACCTTGCCTGTTAAATTGGTTTTTAAAAATTTTGCTCTCCGTCGTTCTTCTTCCGGTTCACCTTGCCGGGATGGTTTTCAACTATATCCCGTATAAATTGCCGTCATTTCTTTCGGGAAAAGTAAAGGACAAGCAATTTGTGAGCTCCGTTAATTACGCAGCCAGTTTTGTTACTTACCTGCTTTGGTATCTCCTTGCCTTTTTCCTGATCGCAGGATTAAGCGGAAACTGGCTTATTGCCCTGACTGCTGTTGCCGCCGGAGGCCTGAGCGGTCTCTTTGCTTTTTATCATTATCTGCACCTGAAAGGTTTGGCAGGGGAATTCCGGTTTATCCGGCTGCGTTCGGATGCCGGGCGTTATGGAGAGCTCGCCGGATTGCGCGATGCCATACTTTCCATCCTGAAAAAAGAAAAAGTGATCGGATAAGTTCGTCTCTGCCCGGTGCTGCACAGAGCTGGCAAATGCCCGGTGTTTAATTCCTTTGCGGGATAGCCGGCCGTACTGAAATTCCGAAGATCTGAAGGTTATGCTTCAGGGAAACTTCGCAGCAGTCTTTCTTACCATCGTATCGGTTAATGCATCCTGCATCGCATTTCACCCCGGTGGTACAACGATTCATACCTTCATTTAAACGGTTCACCATATTCCGTTCTTCATCATATCATCTTTCGCCGAACTTTGTGTCCGGTTGGCCGCTTTGACAGTGAACGCTTCCGCACACTACCATCGCAAAAATGAACACACAGGCAGCATTAAGTTTTCATTGTGATCGACAATCGGCTGAAAAACAATGACATAAAATATTGGCATAATTGCTGTTTACCAAACGCCCCGAAAAGCGGCATTAAAACATTACACGAGAAATAGCACCAGAGATGATCAGGCTTACAAACATCAACAAATCATACACTACCGGCAGCAACAGCCTGCATGTTCTCAAGGGCATCGACCTTGGCATTCAGCAGGGTGAGTTCGTTTCGGTTATGGGTTCATCGGGATCGGGGAAATCGACTCTTCTGAACATACTGGGAATCCTCGACAATTACGATACCGGTGACTATTACCTTGATGGTACACTAATCCGCAACCAGAGCGAAACCAAAGCGGCCGCGCTGCGTAACCGCTACATCGGTTTTGTATTTCAGTCGTTTAACCTGATATCGTTCAAAAATGCAGTGGAAAACGTTGCTCTGCCGCTGTACTATCAGGATGTGCCGCGCAAAAAGCGCAACCGCATCGCCATGGAATACCTCGAGCGCATGGGATTGAAAGAGTGGGCCGAACATATGCCCAGCGAGCTGTCGGGCGGACAAAAACAGCGCATCGCCATTGCCCGGGCTTTGATTTCGAAGCCAAAGGTAATCCTTGCCGACGAACCTACCGGAGCGCTCGACACGACCACATCCTACGAAGTAATGCAGATCCTTAAGGAAATCAACCGGGAAGGAATCACCATCATCATTGTAACGCACGAGAACGACATTGCCCACATGACCAAACGCATCATCCGCCTGAAGGACGGGCTGATAGAAACGGAAGTACTGAATGGCAAAACGAGTTAATTAAAAATACGGAAAAGAAACCGCTAAACTGGCATCCGCTTATGTTCGACACCGATAAATGGCAGGAGATCTTCAGCACCATCAGGAAGAACAAGCTCAGGACATTCCTGACCGGGTTCAGCGTAGCCTGGGGTATTTTTATGCTGATGATACTGCTGGGTTCAGGGAACGGACTGCAAAACGGGGTAAACAGGCAGTTTGAATCATCGGCCACCAATACCATCTGGGTTTGGAGCGGTCAGACCAGCCTTCCGTATAAGGGCATGAAACCCGGGCGTAACATTCAGCTGGTGAATGAAGATTACGACGCGGTAAAAAAATCCGTTAAGGGGATAGACAAAAGTTCTTCGCGCTACAATATGTGGGGAAGCAACACCCTATCCTATAAAAAGCAATTCGGCTCCTTTAACGTGAGGAATGTTTATCCCGATTATGCGCACATAGAAAAAATCACCATTACCAAAGGGAGGTTTATCAACGATCCCGATATCGGTCAGTTCCGAAAAGTGACCGTAATCAGCACCCAGGTGGAAGAGGCTCTCTTCAAGGGGGAAGATCCCATGGGCAAATACATCAGCGTAAACGGAGTTCCGTTTAAAGTGGTGGGATTGTTTACCGATGAGGATAACCGCGACGACAACATGCAAACGGTATACCTGCCCATTTCAACGGCACAGAGGGTATTTTCGGGCGACAACCGGATCAATACCATTGCCCTTACCGTTGGGGATGCTTCGGTGGACGAAAGCAAACAGATTGAGCAGGAAGTGCGGTCAAAGCTGGCTGCCCTCCACAAATTCGATCCTGCCGACCCGCGGGCTATTTTTACCTGGAACAGTCTGGAAGAATTTCAGAAGTTTATCCGGCTTTTTTCCAGTATCCGGATGTTTATCTGGGTGATCGGCTTCGGAACCATCATTGCCGGTATTGTCGGGGTAAGCAACATAATGATGATTGTGGTGAAAGACCGGACCAAAGAGATCGGAATCCGCAAAGCCATGGGGGCAACGCCATGGAGCATCGTGAGCCTGGTGCTTCAGGAAGCGGTGCTGATTACCTCCTTTGCAGGATATTTCGGACTGGTGCTCGGCGTTGTGGTGCTGGAGACCGTCGGAAGCAAAATAGAATCGGAGTTCTTTACCCAGCCTTCGGTGGATCTGAGGATTGCCATCTATGCACTTATATTGCTTGTACTGAGCGGGGCACTGGCAGGATTTATCCCGGCCCGTAAAGCAGCTGCCATCAAACCCATTGAAGCACTGAGGGATGAATAGTAATAATTCCGCGAATTTACATTACGAAGCAACTATAAGACTCCAACACAATGTTTGACCTTGATCGCTGGCAGGAAATAATCAGTGCACTGAAGAAGAACAAGCTACGTACCTTCTTCACGGCATTTGGCGTATTCTGGGGTATATTCATGCTGATAATCATGCTTGGATCGGGCAATGGACTCAGAAACGGGATCACCAGCGACTTTGGCGACTTTGCCACCAACAGTGTATTTATGTGGACCCGCCCGACCACCGTTCCCTACAAAGGACTTCCGCGGGGGAGGAATTTCAATTTCAGGGCCGACGATGTGGAGGCTCTCAGACGCGAAATTCCTGAAATAGAACACCTGGCGCCCAGAACGCAGACCGGAGGCTTCCGCGGAGGCAACAACGTAGTGAGGGGCACCAAATCGGGAGCATTTTCAATAATGGGAGACTATCCCGAATGGAACCTTATTGACCCGGTAGTGATTGATAACGGGCGCTTCCTGAATCATGCCGACATTAAAGAGAAAAGAAAGGTTGCCGTGATCGGGAACAAAGTAAATGAAGTGCTTTTTGCTCCCGGCGAAAATGCTGTCGGACAATACATTCAGATACAAGGGATTTACTTTCAGGTTGTCGGAGTCTTTAAACCGAAGAACTCAGGTGTGAATTTCGGCGGCGATAAAGAGCAGAGCGTTTTTATCCCTCTTACCACTTTTCAGAGGGTTTACAACTGGGGCGATATTATCGGCTGGTTTGCCTTTACCTCAAAACCCGGCGTGCCGGCTTCGGTCGTCGAAGAAAAAGCCTCGGCACTGCTCAGGAGACGCCACTCCGTTTCGCCCGAAGATCCACAGGCCATCGGCTCATTTAATCTGGAAAAGCAGTACAACCAGATGACCGGACTTTTTGCCGGCATTAACGGGCTGATCTGGATTGTGGGTATAGGTACCCTGCTTGCCGGGGTGATTGGCATAAGCAACATAATGCTGGTAATTGTGAAAGAACGTACCAAAGAGATCGGGATACAAAGGGCCATAGGCGCAAGCCCGCTCAACATCATCACGCAGATCATCACCGAATCGGTTTTCCTGACCACATTTGCAGGTTATGTCGGGCTGGTTGCCGGCGTAGGCATTCTTGAACTGGTGAACTATGCCCTGATCAACAGCGGCGGGGATTCGAATATGTTTCAGAATCCGAATATAGATTTCAATATGGCCGTCTCTGCACTGGTGATCCTGATTATTTCAGGGGCGGTAGCCGGATTGATCCCTGCCCGGAAGGCAGTCAGCATAAAACCCATAGATGCCCTCAGGTATGAATAAATCAAAAGCCTTAACTCTCTAATATAGCATACAATGAAAAAGATCCTTAAAATCCTTCTCGGCCTGGTAATTCTGGTGGTATTTGCAGGCACCATCGTTTATCTTTACCGCAAATCGCAGGCTAAGCCGGTAATATATGAAACATCGGTTGCATCGGTTACCGATATCGTCAGGAAAACCGTGGCTACGGGTAAGGTAGTGCCGCGTAAGGAGATAGAAATAAAACCGCAGATTTCAGGCATAATTGCCGAGCTCTATGTTGAACCGGGCGAAAAGGTTAAAATAGGCGATATGATCGCCAAAGTGAGGATCATACCCAATATGATCAGCCTGAATGAAGCCGAATCGAGACTTAACCGTGCCAGAATCTCGCTTGACGATGCCCGGAAAAACTACGACAGGCAAAAATCGCTGTTCGAAAGCAAAGTGATAGCCGAAGCCGAACTTCAGACCTATGATGTGGCTTTGAAAACTGCCCGTCAGGATGTGGAATCGGCTGAGAACAACCTTCAGCTTATACGCGAAGGTATCACGAAGAATGCCGGATCCGCCAGCAATACCATTATCCGCTCCACCATCGCCGGCATGGTTCTTACCGTACCCGTTGAGGTGGGCAACTCGGTGATTGAAAGCAACACCTTTAACGATGGCACCACCATTGCTACGGTTGCCGATATGGGTGAGATGATTTTCAAAGGTAAAGTGGATGAGTCGGAAGTCGGAAAACTCCACGAAGGGATGGAACTGATCCTTACCGTCGGAGCCATTGATGCAGAGCGGTTTACCGCCAGCCTGGAGCACATCTCCCCGAAAGGAGTGGAGGAAAACGGTGCTATACAGTTTGAGATCCGCGCTGCCGTTTCCCTGAAAGAAAACCTATTTATCCGCGCCGGGTATAGCGCCAATGCCGATATTGTACTGGAAAGCCGCGACAGCGTGCTGGCAGTTCAGGAAAGCCTGGTCGTTTACGATGGCGATTCCGCCTGGGTTGAGATTGAAACATCCCCGCAAACGTTCCGCAAACAGCTTATAAAAACCGGCCTCAGCGACGGATTGAATGTGGAAGTACTGGAAGGGTTGACAAAGGACGACAAGATCAAAATCCGGAATGCCCCGGCGCCTGCAGCGAAGTAGTTTTTGCTGAGACAGGCAGGTGCGGATTTATTCCAGCCGTATCCGGTAAATTTTTCTGCAATCGGGAACAGGTACAATGTATGCAACTGCTCCGGCCTGCAGTTTTTTACTAACTTTGAGATACGGTAAACGGGATGTTTTTCAGGCATTGATGTTTATCGTCCTTAAGTTCAAACCGGATTGTATAATTTTATGAGAAAACTTATCTTCATAACAGCGGTGCTGCTGGCTATGCACGCTTCAGCACAGAACCGGAATTACCATTCCTTCCCGGAAGACAATGCATGGTGGAATTTCGAACGCTTCCAGGGGATGTGTTTTATGGGAGGATTTTCAACGGAAAGCTATTCCATAACCTTCGGTGCCGATACGGTAATTGGCGACTTTACGTATAGCAGCCTCCGGATTCCCTATGTGTATTTCTCGGGATCGGGAGGCTGTACACAGTCCATTTTTCCGGGATATGCGGGAGCCATACGACAGGATACGGGTCTGAGGAAAGTGTTTATCGTGCCTCCCGGTTCGAACGGAGAAGTGCTGCTCTATGATTTTACCCTCGAAGCCGGCGACACCGTAAGAGGATACCTTCAGCGGGAAATTGATACGCCCGATACGGTAATTTCCATAGATTCCGTTTTGGTTGGAGACCAGTTTTGCAAACGCTGGCTGATAAACAGCTGCTATGAGATTTACCTTATCGAAGGCATTGGCTCAACTTTTGGCCTGGTGGAAGCCTCTCCGGGTTGTAGGACCGACATGCCCGGGTATTCGCTCGACTGTTATTCGCTGCAGGGAGAGGTTCAGTATCCTGACCCGGTCACCGGATGCCCGCTCCTTACCTCCGTTTATGAACCCGAAAAGGCATCCCCGGTATTCCGAATCTACCCCAATCCCGCATCCGGTCCTTTCACCGTGGATATTTCGGGACCCTTTACCATTCGTGAACTCCGGATTACCGATCTGGCCGGGAATACGGTTTGCACCCAAAATACCGGGAATCAGCCGAATTCATTCACAGGGAAACTGCCTGCGGGATTGTATATACTTACGATGACGGACAATAAAGGCCGGACGTTTCATCAGAAGCTGATCGTTAATCCCTGAAGCGGTCAATTCAGTAAACACAAGGTTTGTAAGGGGTACATAAGCTTGCAGTTTCAACATCGCGTTGCACAATGACTGAATTGAAATTTCCATACAGCGGGCTGGCAGTAAATCGGTTTGATGATTTTCCCGGTAAGCCGTACATCGATGCATTGAATTATGGCGCAACTTCCCGCAAAGGCTGGGAAAGCTGACGGAATGTAACGTAATGATCTATGACCGTCAGGGTTACGGTAAATCCATTCCGTTTACCGGTGGCCGGCGCGATAATTCGTATCTTGAAAAGGAAGCAGATATCCTGCATGGCCTTCTGGAGTATTGCGGCATCCTGAATCCCATATTGTTCGGTCACAGCGACGGGGGTTCCATTGCACTGATTGCCGCGTCAAAATATCCTGCAAAAATCGGCGGCGTTATTACCGAAGGCGCTCATGTGTTCGTGGAAGATATTACGATTCGCGGGATAAAGGAAACAAGGGAGAGCTATCGGCATTCCGGCCTTGATAAACGGTTAAAAAAATACCATGGAGATAAAACAGACGAGATGTTCGAGGCGTGGACAGAAACCTGGACCGGCAGCGAATTCCTGAGCTGGGACATTACACATTTTTTGCCCGGCATCGTGTGTCCTCTTCTGGCAATTCAGGGTAAAAACGACGAATACGGTACCGAAGAGCAGGTTCGTACAATTTTGGATCATATCAAAGGAAGTACAGCGGGTATAATTATTCCGGGTGCAGGGCATACGCCCCACAAAGAATCGCCCGTGGAAGTGCTTGAACCTTCGGTTGCTTTTATACAGAGGCTGAAGGATGTGGGATGGATATAAAGCGAAAAAAGTACCGAAGCATGCATATTAATTTATAACCGGCTGCCAGCAGAATATAATTTTATTAAAAACCAGTTAACATTTCTGTATGAAGACTAACATGCTGCCTGGTTATACGGATGCGATGGAGAGATTCCGCATCGAAAATTTGTCCGGCGATCTCATCCCGGGAAGGGTGGTGGCAGCCCACCGTGAGCGGTACGTGGTGCATACGGCTGATGGGGAGCTGGATGCTGAAATCACCGGCAACATGCGGTTTGCCGCCCGCAGCGCGGAAAATTTTCCGGCGGTTGGCGACTGGGTGGCTCTTATGGTTTACGAGGGGGGATTGGGTATCATTCATGCCATATTTCCGCGAAGTTCATTGCTGAAACGCAGGGCCGCAGGGCAGGCATCCGGAATACAGGTGATTGCTGCAAACATCGATTACGCCTTGCTGCTGCAGGCAGTAGACCGCGATTTCAGCCCAAACCGACTGGAACGGTATCTCACCTTATGCAGAACAGCCGGAATAGAACCGGTGATCGTACTTACCAAAACCGACCTTGTTACACAGGAAGAAGCTGAGTTGCTGAAGCAGAGAACAGAACAGAGGATTCCCGGTATTCCGCTTATTCTCCTGAGCAATCAAACCCGTGAAGGGTATGCAGCGTTGCAGGAGTACCTGCGTCCCGGAACTACGTGCTGCATGCTCGGCTCATCGGGAGCCGGCAAGTCCACCCTTGTCAATACCCTTTTGGGGAAGGACCTAATGCGTACGGATGCCATCGGAAAAGCTGCGGGCAGGGGGAAGCACGTTACCACCCACCGCGAACTCATCGCCCTTGAAAAAGGAGCTTTCCTAATCGATAACCCGGGCATGCGCGAAGTTGGAATTGCGGAAGACGGGACAGGGATAGAATCGGTATTCGGAAACATTGCCAGCCTGTCGCGGAAGTGCAGATTCAAAGATTGCACCCATACCTCGGAAACCGGCTGTGCCGTAACCGAAGCCCTGGAGAGGGGAGATCTCGACCGGGACAGCTACGACAATTATTTGAAACTGGAGAAGGAAAAAGAACATTTCGAATCGTCGGCCGAAGAGCGTAAACGAAAAGAACGGATTTTCGGAAAAATTCTGAAGGACTATCAGAAGAAGAATCTGAAAAATAAAAATAATCCATAAGTATGAAGGCAGTATATCCCGGGGGTATGCGGTTTTGATTCTTCCAAAGTCATTTGCAGCCACAGATTTCCGATAAAGTTCCTTTAGAAATAATCATTTTGGGTTAGTAAAACCTTTCTGTTGCTCTTTTCTTCCCTGTTTTTCTCTGTCCTGCTTATTGCCCGTGAAGAAGGCGATCCCGAACCGGGAAAGCACAACCATCATCACGACTACCGGCACGAACTTGGTGTTGTTAACTCCCTTGCCTGGTTTCCGGGGGAAGACGAACGGGCATATGCCCTGCACCTGCATTACATATACCGCCCTGGCACCGGGCGTTTCGGAATTGGAGCCGGGTATGAACGGATTTTTGACGAACACGGACATAACTGGTTTGGCTTTGCCGGTACGTACAGGCCTTTCGGACATTTCAGTATAAATCTGGCTCCGGGTCTGGCGTTTGAGGATGAACATCCGGGTGAGTTCCGTTTTGCCACTCATATGGAATTATTGTATGAATTCCCCGTCGGGCCTCTGCACATTGGTCCGGTTCTTAGTGCCGGCTTCGATACCCGGGATTATCACCTGGGTGCAGGAATTCATATTGCTGTTGGATTCTGATTCTGTTTGCAAGAACCTTTTTCCTGCCGTTTCTGAATTTTCGGATGCCGGTCATTTCCCCTGCATGATGGGTATGGATTGTCAATAAGTTGTTGAAAACACATCGGGAAAACCGCATATATACCGAACCGGTATTTGGCAATACTGCGTTAAATTGCTGCCATCAAAATCACCCGTAAAAAATCGAACGATGAGCAAGCGAATTGTAGGCATCCGCGAGAAGATGCCCTTAGCCGAAAGTCTGCCGCTGAGTCTGCAGCATCTTACCGCCATGTTTGGTGCCACCATCCTGGTTCCCGTACTTCTGGGAGTGGATCCGGCCATTGCATTGTTTATGAACGGCATCGGAACCCTTATTTATGCCTGGGTTACCAGGGGCGGTATTCCGGCTTACCTGGGATCAAGTTTTGCCTTTATTGCCCCGACCATGCTCATTATAGCGAGTTACGGCGGTTTTAACAATGCACAGTCGGGATTCATCTTCTTCGGATTGTTCTTTATCGCCATGTCGTTTGTTGTCAAACGCTACGGCATCGGCTGGATTGATGTGGTGATGCCTCCGGCTGTTATGGGAGCCGTAGTAGCCATTATCGGACTTGAGCTGGCTCCGGTAGCAGCTATGCAGGCCGGGCTGGCACCTCCTTCTACTCCCGTTGGTGAAGTTGTGCAGACTTATACTCCTTCGGCCGATGTGTTGCTGGTGAGTATGGTTACCCTTCTCACCGGAATCTTCGGAACCATGATGTTCAGAGGCTTTATGCAGGTGATTCCTATCCTCTTTGCCGTTGTTACCGGTTACCTTACCGCCCTCTTTACCGGAATGGTCGATACCGGTGTAATTGCCAATGCGCCATGGTTTGCCCTTCCGCAGTTTCATGCACCGGTGTTCGACCTGAATGCGATTATAATCATAGCACCGGCATGCATCGTAGTGCTGGCTGAACACATCAGCCACCTGATCGTGACCGGAAGGATCACGGAGTCCGATCTGATGAAAGACCCCGGATTGCACCGCTCGCTGCTTGGCGACGGCATCAGCAATCTGCTGTCGGGTTTTGCCGGATCGCCGCCCAATACTACCTACGGAGAGAACATCGGGGTGATGGCAATTACCCGGGTATATTCCGTATGGGTAATCCGGGGTGCCGCTGTGCTGGCCATATGTTTTGCCCTTATCGGGAAGGTATCGGCCGCCATTTCAACCATCCCGGTGCCGGTAATGGGAGGCATTACCATTTTACTATACGGAGTTATTGCCGTTCAGGGATTCCGAATGTTTGTGGAACAGAAGGTTGATTTCAGCAAAAACCGGCATATGGTTCCCGGAGCGGTTACCTTTATCCTTGGGGTGGGCGATGCAGCCATCAACATCGGCTCGGTTCAGCTTAAGGGGATGGCTCTGGCTGCCATCGCCGGGGTACTTATGTCGCTGATTTTTTACCTGCTCGATAAGGCCAGGCTTATCAATCGCGAAGCTTAAATGAATTCTGCTGCAGATTCCGCAGTTAAAATTATCTGCGAGTACCGTATGCATTTTCCCTTTCCGGGAAACAGAATGCAATGAATAAGCATTCCGGTGAACGACCGGCAGCTTGCGTTATTTCTGGATCAGCGACAGTTGCTTCAGAATCTGATCGCCCAGGCCAATGCTGTAACCTTCGGAGTACCAGGTGATTTCATTTTTCCCGTTGATAACGGCCACCACCGGCCATTGGGGAACACCCTCAATGGAACAGGTGGTGCTGATGGCTGAAGCAATTTCACCAGGGTCGTCGTACCCAAACTTTGCAGTTGTGGGCAGATCCTTATAATCCAGAGGATTGAATCCCCGGGTGAGTTTTCCGCTGGCAACAACAAAAACCACATTGCCTCCCCAGGTCTGAAGACCGCGCCGGGCAGAACGGATGTCTTCCATCAGGTGTCTGGTAGGTTCTTTCGAAGGATCAATGATGGCTACAACCATTCCCTTTTCCGTTTGAGAGGTCCGGAGAGTTTCGCGTCCACTTCCGTTAATAACTCTGAACGAAGCATCCGGATCGGCTAAACCTATTGCTCCGGATTTTCTGCTGCCCGATGTCAGACGAATGGACATTGAGGTGCTTTTACCTTCATTCACCCTGAAATACCGTATGTTGCAGGCCACTTCCCCCTCACTCAGGCGGTTGCCCGTCATCAGCCGGTAAAAACCTGTATCGACGCTCAATGTTGCCGGGAAGCTTCGCAGGGTGGCATCCGTTTCATAGTCGAGCGTAATAAAGCGTCCTTTTTCAAGGCGGGCAATGGTGTAGTGGGTGAAGTACCCCGGAATGAAATCGGTATCCGGGCTTTCGTTTATCAATACGATCTGACCGCGCGGGATGCGGTTTACCGGCTGAGGGGTAAATGCAACGTCAATCCATTCGTCGTTATTCAAAAACTGTGGACGGCGGGTTGACGGTTCAAGGCGGGCCGGCACTCCGAAGGTGCGGCTGATGGCAACAAACAGCAGATCGCGGGAGTATCGGTCGGCCAGCTTTAGCTCAAGCATTCCTTCCGGACTCAGCGGAACGCCGTAGTAATTATGGATGGTGTCGAGGCGGATGTTATTGTATATCCACTCTCTGACGGAAGCAGGATCTTCCCGGAACTGCTCAGCCTGCTTCGCAGGAAAGTAATTCCGGATGAAACTCCGCCAGGTGGTGACGAATTCACGCCCGATCCTGGGAGAAAGAACGTAACGGTTATACTGCCCGGGTGTAATTCCGGGTGAAAGAACGGTTTCATTCAGTGCGGCAAGGTGGTCGTTGAGAACCGAAGCCCGGATGTCGTGAAGGTCTTTTTCGGAGATGTTTTCGAGAAGCAGCATAGCCGTTTCGGTGCCGGCTTTGTCTTTATTTTCGATGAATGCCTTAATTTCGGGCCAGTTGCCGCGGCTCTGTGCCATGTATTTCCATAGTTTTTCCGGGTCAGCACCCGCAGATGCCGCCAGGCTTACGGTTGAAACGGAGTCGATAAACGTGGAAATGTAAATGTTTCGGATGGAGTCCTCTTCCAGTAGCCTGCGGTTGTTACGTGCTGCTATTTCAGGGTCTGCGGAAGGTATTGTCTGTTTGGGCGGGGGTACCAGAAGGTATTCGCCTTCCGGAAATACAGCGGTTTGCTTTCCGAGTTGAATCGTAACGTTATCGCTGTCGTTGCCGCGCGACAGTACTGCAGCGGAAACACCGTTCAGGGTTGCCTGTATCATCAGGTCTCCGTAACCGGTGGTTAGCGTACAGGTGCCGTCGCCCGAGGTGGGGAGTGTTGAGATGGGATAAAACTCCGCATAATTGTATAATCCAAATTCCACGGATGCATTTTCAAGGGGTATGCCCTCTTCGTCAGTAACGGTTACGGTAAGGGGCCGGGTATTGGTATAATTTGTGAGAAGGTTCAGGCGTGCATAGAAATCTGTAGTCTGGGTAACCTCTTCATTTCCGTTGTATTTACCAAACACAAAGGTATGGGTCATCATGGCCCGTTTCACCGGTTCTGCAAACCAGGCCATATCCAGAGCAGGTTCGGGTTCGCAGGCTCCGAGGAAGTGCCATTTTCCGTCGATCCAGACTTCAACCCAGGCGTGGTTGTCGTCGGTGTGTGCCCATCGCGGGGTGTAAACCTGCCGGGCCGGGATACCGGCAGCTCGCATGGCCGAAACGGTAAAGGTTGATTCCTCCCCGCATCGCCCGAAAGCCGTTCTTACGGTCGTGAGCGGCCCGGAGGTCCGCTCATCGGTCGATTTGTAAATCACTTTTTCGTGGCACCAGTGATTTACTTCCAGCGCTGCCGTGGTCATATCCATCCCGCCAAGGCGCTCTTTAAGTTCTTTGTAAAACACCTGGCGTGCCGTATCGGTGTATTCGTTGTTGACCCTGTAAGGAAGAACAAAATGAAGGAAAATGTCTTCCGGTATCGTTTTTCCCCAGGAGAAATGCTCTCGTGCTTCCAGTGCTGTTTGTACCTGACGCAGGTAGTAGTGGCCGTCGTTCATTGCCAGATCGCTCAGGGGCATGTAGGCATACAGAAACTCAAGACCCTCGCGTTCGGCAGTGGAAAGTTCACGATTAAACACAGCAAACAGAACAGAATCTCTGCCCGAGGCCAGTTCGCGGCGGTCGAGGAATTGGGAATGTACCGCTTCCCTGTATGATTTATCCATGATAAGGTGCTTTCCACCGCCTGGAGGATTGCACGATAACAGGCTAATTGCAAGTACTGTAATCAGGAAAAAGTGTTTCATCGACGGAGCGTTTTATTATGTGGCAATATACTTAAGTTTCGGCAATTGCCAGTGCTTTTTAAAAAATTTTCAATACTGAAAATTCATACTGTCCGCTTAAAGCGGGAAAGTAAAAACTACTGCCGGCAAGCTTCGTCCGGATTTTCGGTACGGGACCCCGTAAATTATAAACGGAGATCAGCTCGTTAAAATTGGCAATACTTCCTACGCGGGGAATTTTTTCCGGTTTGCAATGCTTTGAAGAAAGGGAGAAATTGCCGGACAGCGTCTGGCGCAAATGACGTATACATTTTATCACATCTTGTTTTGCGTGAGGTATTGTTCAGGGAGAAATTGACTAACTTAGCCCCTGCAACAGATACTTAGCGTGAAGAAATTTTTTCCGGATACGTTTTATTTCCCGGCCTATATTGTCGTACTGACAATCCTGATGGTTTTATGGGTAAGGCAGTACATGCCGGAAGCCGGAGTATACATAATTCCGTTCTGGATGATAATACTGCTGATCTTCTCCTGGTTCTCGAGAATGGTAGTTCTGCGGTATGAGTTCGGGAAGCTGAAAAGATGGTCGGTCTGGGTACTTACGGTATTTTTCCTTATAACTGCCTGGATTTTAACGCTCCGCTTGAGTGCAGTATTCATGGGTTCATCGGATGCATGGAATGCCAAATGGATAAACCTGGTACTGGCTCTGACGGTATTTTCGGGGGATTACTTTTTTGAACGTATCTGCCGTCACAAGGGAAGCAGTCTGGTTGACCTGGAAAACAAGCTGAGTCTTAAAGAGATGGAGCTGGAATTTGTAAAAAACCAGCTGAATCCGCATTTTCTTTTCAACAGCCTCAACAACATTGCCGCTACCATAGTTGTCGACAAGGAGATGGCTCTGGAGTACACCTACAAACTTTCCGAGCTGTTGCGATACCAGGTAGGCATTTCAGGACGTTATACGGTTACGCTGGAAGAGGAGGAATCGTATATAAGCAACTATCTGGATATCGAAAAACTCCGTTTAGGGGGTCGGTGCGAGATCCGGTTTGAAGCTATCACGCCGGACCGTTTGGTTCAGATTCCTCCGCTGCTGCTTCATCCGTTGGTGGAATATTCACTCAAAAAAAGTCTGGCATTAAACGGGAAATCGGAAATACAGATTAAGCTGATATCGGAGCATGACGCTATACAGCTGGATATTTGCCACTCTCTTCCTGAAAGCCCGGCAAATCAAAGAATCAAAGGTTTGGATATTGAAACCGTTAAAAAACGGCTGAACCTGCTGTTTCCCGGAAGGTATGTATTAAAAGCGAAAAAATCCGGGAGTGAAGCGGAGTTAAATTTAACGATTCAATTGCACAGGAACAGTAACAACACCTGATATTTATGGGAAACGACAACGAGAAACTGGTTTGTCTTGTGGTGGATGATGAGCAGCCGGCACAATGGGTACTTACAAGTTATATAAGTGAATCCGAAGGGCTAGAGCTGGCTGCATGTGCCTTTGATGCGGAGGAGGCTATAGGTATATTAAAAGAGAAACAAATAGACCTTTTGTTTTTGGACATCAACCTCCCGGGTTTAAGCGGGATGGAGATGCTCGATACCCTTGAATTTCAGCCAATGGTAATCTTTACCACGGCATATGCTGCTTATGCTGCCGACAGTTTTGAATACAACGTCGTGGATTATCTGGTGAAGCCGGTTACACGTCAGCATTTCGACAGGGCTGTAAACCGTGCCCGGGACAGGGCCAGATTGCATGAAGTTTTTCATAAGCCCGATGAACCGGGGATTTCTGGTAAGGTGGAACTCAATCTGGGGGGCAGTACGGAAGTTGTTGAAACAAAAGATATCCTTTACCTGCAGAGCTACGGCAATTATGTAAAGGTTTTCATGGAAGGCCGTATGATACTGGCTACCACTACCACGCACCAGCTGCTGGATCAGCTTCCGGTACGGTTGTTTTTACGAATACATAAATCCTACATTGTCAACCGGGCCTACGTCAAGGCTTTTTCCAACAATTCGGTAGTATTAGGAAACGAACGTCTGCCCATAGGAATTTCGTACCGTCAATCGGTACTCGGTGCCCTTGAAAAGCCATAAAGAAACCAGTCACATGATTTAACTGGTCCTGGTCAGGTATTTGCCGGCCATTTCTATCAGGTCTTTTTGCTGAAAAGGTTTAAAAAGGAAGTCGCTGACACCTGCCTCCTTCATTTTAGCAGAAGCTTCCTGAGAAACGTTTCCTGTGATCATGATAACCGGCAGACGGCTGATTCTATCATCGGCCTGAGCGCGAATACGGCGGGTAAGTTCCAGGCCGTCGATCCCGGGCATAAACATATCGCTGAGCAACAGGTCAAATTCTCCTGAAAGTGCTTTTTTCAATGCCTCCTCTCCATTGTCAGCAGCCTCAATCCAGGCACCGGTCCGGCGGAATATGCTTTTAAGTAGCTGAACGTTGAAGTAATTATCGTCGGCTATAAGGATGCGTGCATCGGGGACTTCAGGAAGTACGGCGGTTTCTGCTCCGGCGAGTGGCAGCATTTCCATGGTACCGGTTTCGTAGGGGATGGTAAACGTAAAAACGGATCCTTTGCCAGCCTTACTTTGTACCTCAATGGTCCCTCCCATCTCATCAATAAGCTTTTTGGTAACCGGAAGTCCAAGGCCCGTGCCTATTATCCAGCGCGTTGTGTTGTCGGTATAAACGCGGGTGTATTCGTCAAATATCTTGTCGATCTGACCGGCAGCAATGCCCATTCCGGAATCTTCCACACGGATGGTAAGACTGGTAGTGCCGTTGGTCTGTGCAACCCGCGATTCAATGCCGATAGAGCCTTTGAGGGTATATTTTACGGCATTGCTTACAAGGTTGTTTATTACCTGGCGAAGTCTGACTTCATCGCCTACCACAACCAGCGAGGGGTCGGGGGACTTAACCGAGATCTTCAGCTTTTTATCGCGGATCATGGAATCGAAGGATTTAACCGCTTGTTTGAGGGTTTCGGAAGGACGGAAGGGATTATGCAGAAACGTCATTTTGCCTGCATCCAGTTTGGAGAGGTCGAGGATGTCGTTAACGGTAGTCAGGAGTATTTCGGAAGAAGAAAGGATGCCGTCGAGGTATTCGCGTTGTTCGGCATTGGGCTTCGATTGCTCCAGCTGTTCGGCAAAACCTATGACGGATGAAAGGGGTGTACGGAACTCATGACTCATATACGTGAGGAAGCGCCGTTTTTCTTCCGCCTCAGCCAGGGCTTGTTGCCCCGACTCCAGCAGCCGGATCTGATATCTGTTGTTCTCGCGCAGCATCCAGGCCGTGGCAAGAGCGAGCAGAAGTGCTGCAATTACAGCTGCAAGCAGAGAATTGTAGAGTATGCCTGCCGAACGCGTAATATTGGAAGTTGATTGCTTTACAAAACTGTTTTCATCGCTCATAGCCGATGCTTTCATCGTGAAGAGAATACCACGAATCTCCGACATCAGGGCATTGTTCAGTTTTATCAGCCGAAGCTCACTTTGTCTTAGCTCGTTGCGGTGCTTAAGCTGATTTTTCAGCTGTGCCTGATAGTAGGAGTCGGTACGGGTGATAACATCCGCGGCAAACTGATCGAGTGAATAGGAGTCTTCTTCTGTTTCCGCTGCAGTCTCTTCCGGTTTCACAACAACAGTGCCTTCCGTTTTTTCTTCTACCTCTTCCCCCACCAGAAATGTTTTTATCTTGCCAAGCAGTCCCTTGGTTTTGTATCCTTTGGTTCGACTGAAGGCCAGGGTGTCGATGTCCAATTCCCTGGGTTTTATCTTCCGCAACGAAATATCCCTGTGAGAATCAGTGATAGGGAAAGAGTCGATGGTAGCAGCGATAACCATGATCGAATCGGTAAGCCTTTTCAGACGAATGTATGCTCCTGCCTCCCGTTCGCGTTCGCTAATGATTTGCCGTGCTTCACTTTTTCCCTCTCCTGTCCCGAAAGGCCGCATCATAGTCTGTAGTGTGTCGATGTGATTCACCAGACGCTCAAGTTGTTTTCGATAGTTGATAAAATGCTCCTGTTCATAACTCAGGGTATATTCCTTAAATTCATTTTCTGCCATAAACAGGGCCTCAAGCGTGTTTTCAACCTGGTTTACCGGCTGACGGCTGTCCCTGAGTATCAGTAATGCCGCCTCAATCTCTTTCTTCTGCTTTTCTCTGATTACCCATGCAATGGTTGCTGCTGCCAGAATTGCTGCCAAAAGTGCCCCGGCAAGCAAATATGACATTTTTGAATTTTGGAGTATTTTCATATATTTATAATATTTATACTTTAAATATTAATAAACTCAGAATCGCTTCCACAGAGTGATTCTTGCTAATTTATACAGTGTTTCCCGATTTATCAGATATATATGGATAGAAATTTATAGGATTTCTCACATTCAAGCAGGTATAAATTAGAGTTGGGCATCGTTTTTATACCCTTAAAGGGGGAATGGAAGACCACGTTTTGGTGCGGAAGATGATTTATAATTCAGTTAATAATTAAGGAGTTATCCTCTTTTGTTATGAATTTGTTCATTAACAAATTGTTTCAATCTGAATGAAAAGTTTTATTTGCGTATTTTTGTAAGTCGGCGTTCCGGCAGTACCGGTTAATGATTGAAAGGGGTGAGAATGATGTTTCACTCTTGTGTTTCACCGGTAAGTTGCGTCCGGTGTTTACCGGTAGGTTTCGGATGTTCTTTTTTCTTTTTACGAATACCTTTTTTATGTCGATGCCTGAATCTCCGGAAAGAAACTCTAAGCGGTCAGCTCCAAAAGTATCCCGCTCCGTTCCGAATTCCGAAACCCTGAAGACGGATTCTGCAACTTTTATACCGGGTATCCCCGGATTTAAATCCGACGCCGGTTTCATGGAATCAATTCCGGTTCCTGTTTTTTTTAAGGATGTTCATTTTCCATCTTCAATTATGACGATGAGTCGCTGGTTATCGGCAGGAATTCAATGGAAATGTTGGGCGATTATTACGATGAATGCCATGTCAAATCCGACGATGCTGTTATCCGTGAAGGGAAAAAGTTCAGTTATGAATCCAGGTTCCCCATTGATGAAACGGGAACGCGCATCGCAATTATTACCAAGGCGCCTCTTTACGATACCAATGGAAATATTAACGGGATTATTGGCGTAATAAACGATGTTAGTAGTCTGAAAGCATTGCAGTTGCAACAGGAACTGCATGGCAGGCAGCTCGAAGAAACCGTAGAGCAGCGTACGGCTGAGCTGGAGCAGAAGAATGCCCGTCTTGTCAGCGAAATTGCTGAAAGGATTAAGGTTGAGCAGGAGATGCTTCAGTTTGAAAGTCGCCTTGAGATCGCCCTGAAAGCGTTGAGGGCCGGAGCCTGGGAACTGGAACCCCAGACAGGCAGGCTGGAATGGAGCGAAAAGTGTTACGATATTTTTGAATTTCAGCCGGGACCGGTTACTTCGGAGCAATGGATGTCGAAAGTACACCCCGACGACCGGCAGAGGGTAGATACGATGTGGGCGAGGCTTACTGCCCACCTAGGGTGGTTTGAATTAGAATTTCGGATCATCACCGGTAATTCTGTGCGATGGATACGTAAATCGGGGTACTACCTTAAAAGCAGCGCCGGAAAACCCGAACGGGTGAGCGGTGTAATGGTTGATGTAACCGATGAAAAGCTTTTTAACGATCGCCTGCTCGAAAGCCAGCGGTTTTTCAAAGCCATTATCGAGGATCAGACCGAACTTATATGCAGGATACGGCCCGATGGGAAATTTACGTTTGTTAACCAGGCTTTTTCCCGTTTCTTTCAGATCCCCGCTCATGTGCTGCTTAACCTTACCATGAAGGAGCTGATCAGTCAGAAAGATTATACTAAAATAAAGCGACTGCTTTCCATGGTCAAGCCAGCCACTTCCGTGCTCAGCTTCGACCATCGCATTGACCAGCCGGGGAGGGAGCCCGCTTTGCTGCAGTGGACGATACGTGCCATCTTCGAGCAGGATGAGCAGATTTCGGAGTATCAGTTTGTTGGCCGCGATGTTACCGAGGTTGAACTGTCGCGTGAAGCTCAGCAAAAAAGTGAAGAGAAGTTCAGGATTATTGCCGAGAATTCGAACGACATCATTACCATCCATACTCCGGGTGAAAACATCGAATACGTATCGCCTTCCGTCTCCAAAATTCTGGGATACGATGCGGAAGACATACTTTCGATTCAGCCCAGGGAATTGTTGTGCGAGGACGATCTTCCCGCTATTGATAATCTGTCGCAGCTGCTGATTGTTAATCCTTCACCTCAGCTTGCAACCTTCAGGGTTCGCGACAGCAGGGGAAAGCTGATCTGGTTTGAAAGTATGATTCAACCCCAGTTTAATCAGGCCGGAATCCCAACCGGGAGAGTAATTTCCGTTGCACGGGATATTAGCAGCAGGAAACAGGCAGAAGAGCAGCAACTAGCAATCGAGCGGCAGCTTATGGATGCAAATCTTACCAAGGATAAGTTCTTCTCGATTATTGCACACGATCTCAGAAGTCCGTTTACATCCATTCTGGGTTTTTCAAGGCTGCTCAACGATGAGTACGACGATTTCGGGGACGAGGAACGTAAGTCGATGCTCCAGCAGATTCTGATTTCGACTGAAACTACATTTCAGCTTCTGGATAACCTCCTTGCATGGGCAAAAACACAGCTGGGTCACACCAAACCCAGTCCGGAAGTGTTTGTACTCGATACTCTGATCCGCGAAAGCGTTTCCGTTGCCTTTTCACAGGCGGCAGGCAAAGACATTCGCATCTTTGTCGACGACAGGGATGAAGGATGTAAGGTGAAAGCAGATCTGAATATGACAAAAACCGTGTTGCGGAACCTTCTGTCGAATGCCGTAAAGTACTCTTTTGAAGGTGGGACGGTTACCATTGAAACTGCTGTTTCCGACGGATTTGCCAGTATCTCTGTTGTGGATACGGGCACAGGCATTGATCCCGATACCCTGTCGAAACTCTTCAGACTCGACGAAAAGGTGGTTTCCTCGAAAGGAACGGCCAATGAGAAGGGTTCCGGGCTAGGACTTATTCTGGTGAAAGAGTTTATCGAACGCAACGGTGGAACTATATTCGTTGACAGTAAGCGCGGTAAGGGTAGCCGGTTTACCTTTACACTGCCCAGGTATTCGGGCAACGACTAAATATATCCTCCGGTTCATAGCTGAAGTTAATTCTTTCCGGAAGGCGTTGCGTTGATTTCCGGTTTGTCGTCAGTATAGCGTAATACGGCCCCGGAAGCGTTCAACCATTTTATTCCATGAAATAAGGTAGAGAATCCGCAGAACCTGATCGGTAAACCTCAGGTAGAAGGATCGTTTACCGCTGCTCCATTCCATATTACGTGTGAGTCCGCCGGGTCCGTCGTGAAGCATATCCACCAGCACGATACGTCCGTAGTTGTGGTTGGTGCCGTACACCCAGTAAGCTGCCTTCAGATTGCGGGTTCGCCGGATGGTTTTGAACATCATTTTGCGGATATTCGTTTTGTTGTACATACTAAGCCATAATTCTTTCATGGTTGCCTGCAGTTCTTCCCGTGTCAGCCTGGATGTGCCTGTGGTGGCATACATAAAGTGATAGTATTTCCAGTCTTCGGGGAAGTTGTTGAGTACAATCTTATTCTCAGCCTGCATGCGGTAAAACAATCCGGTTCCAGGAAGGGGGGTCATGATGCTCGACTGTACGGCATCCATGCCGCTTCGGAGAATATAGTCGCGCCGGGCAATAAGCTCGTCTCTTCCGTCGCTTTCCATTCCGAAAATCATGGCACCAAGGATGGCAATACCGTATTTGTGAATCCTGCGGAATGCTTCCTGGTAAGAATCAACGCCACGCTTGAGGTTAAGTCGTTTTTTCGCATCGGCGAGAGCTTCCGGTGATTCTGCTTCAATTCCCAGCAGAATCAGCGTACATCCGCTTTTTGCGGCCCAGTAAAGTACCTCCTCGTCGTCGGCAAAGTTAATGGAAGCCTGTCCGAACCACAGTTTTTTTATGCCCCGGTCCACCATTCCTTTAAAGAGACGGATGGCACGTTCGCGTCCGTTTTTGTTGTTGTTAACCAGATGGTCGTCGACGATAAACAGCAACGGACGGGTGGTTTTTTCCATTTCATCCAGCACGTCATCCACATCGCGTTCGCGGTATTGTTTGCCGCAAAGCTGTGTTACCGAGCAAAAATCGCATCCCATGGGGCATCCGCGGGCAGTCTGTATCAGATCGTAAACGTATGGATATTTATAAATATCGCGTCTGACGTGCGGGATTTTATCTACCGGAGTTATTCCACCATGATAGAGCGGCTTTTGCCGTCCGGCTTCAAAATCGCTGAGAAATACAGGCCAGGCTGTTTCGGCTTCTCCCGCAATCACGGTATCTACATAGTTTACCACCTCTTCAGTAATCATACTTGCGTGTATGCCTCCCATTACGGTGTAAATACCCTTTTCGCGGCACATGGCTGCAATCTCGTAAGCCCTCGGAGCATTTGCAGTAAAAGCGGTAAGTCCAACCAGATCCGCATCCCGCAGGGTGAATTCCTCGAAACTTTCGTCGATCAGCTCAATATCCCAGTGATCGGGAGTTAAAGCAGCAATAATTCCAAGTCCGGGAGGCATGTAACTGGTGCTGGGATCGCCAACAAAACCCAGAAACTGCCTGTTGACCGGATTGACAAGCAGAAGTTTTTTACGTGCGTTCATCGTTTTCTGATACGTAGTCGTTCTAGTAGTATGCAATAATAAGCATATCTTTCGGAATGCGGTTTTTTTTTGTTTTTTTTGAAATTTGAGAGTTTTCCGGCAAAAAGGTTATGCTGAAAACAATGGCGTTATGCATAAAAAAAGAAACCGGAGATTATCTAAAAGATTCTTTATGCGCTAATTATCAGCATTATAAAAAACATCGTGATTTAAACCTGAATCTTATTACCTTTGCCGACTAATTTCGCCTAATTATGAAGATTGAAGATTTTATTACCCGGATCGAAGAGGAATTTGATGATCTGACCCCAGGAACATTAAAGCCCGAAAGTGCATTCAGGGAGGTTTTCGAATGGAACTCCATTAATGCGCTTATCCTTATAGCTATGGTTAAGACGGAATACGACGTTGCCATAAATGCTGAGGATATTGCCGGTTCGAAAACGGTGGCCGATCTTTTTGCGATAATAGAATCAAGGATTGCCTGACCCGGCAGATCAAGCGATTTGTTTCCCGGGCCTTTATCTGACGGGTAGGTAATTCCAGGTCGGGTTATTGTTACTTCCGGTTTTTTATTCTGATCTGAATTTTATTCCCGGTTACCGGAAGTTGTTGTCTTCGGGCTTTATTAAAAACAGATTTTCCGCTTCCGCTATCAGCTGCTTTATTGTCAGATCCTCAAACATCCGGTAGGCCGGAAATTCAATTCCGTAATTCTTTTTAAGTACATCCGAAAGCTCTACAGCCCGTAGTGAGTCGAGTCCGTAAACTCCGGGTGTGAGGTTGATATCCACCGGTAACCCATTGTTAAGTTTTGCCGATATCCATCCACTAATTAAAGCAGAAATACCGCCGGATTCTTCCGTCAGAACGCTTTCGATATCCTCATCTGAAAAGTATCGTTCGGCGATAACATCGAGTTTACCCGATAATAGAAGAGATCGTACTTCCCTGTGCATCATCTTCCCGCTCGATGTTTTAGGGATGCTGTTGGTTCTTACCAATACGATTCTGGCTGCCTGCAGTTCATGATCGGATGAGATGGCCGATGCTATGGCATCAATTACCAGCGAATGCGTTTTATCCCGCAAGGCGGTTCGTTCGATCTCAGCCACAACCGCAAGTCTCTCTTTGTTATTGTATTCTATTGGAATGGCTGCAACGAATGTTTTTCGTATGGAGGGATGGCTCACTTCGGCCGAAAGCTCTATGTCCTGGGGATAGTAGTTTTTACCGTTTATAATGATCAGGTTTTTAAGCCTTCCGGTTACAAAAAATCCCTCCGGAGTGCTAAATCCAAGGTCTCCGGTGCGCATCCATACGGGCTCATATACCCCGGCTGGAGAAACGTTGAAGGTTTCGGCTGTAAGTTCCTGTTTTCCCCAATAACCCATGCAAACAGTATTTCCTGAGACCCAGATTTCTCCTACTTCATTTTCACGGCATACTTCAAGGGTGGAAGGGTTGACAATTAGTATGCGCGTGTCCATATTGGGTTTGCCATTACCGGCGACATATCTGATATCATCTTTTCCGGATGGCGCTTCGATGCGGTTGTCCAGAAGTGCTGCAGCTGAAACGGCTTTAAAATCGGGTCCGCTTCCTAAGACTGTGCCGGTTTGAATCAAAGTTGTTTCAGCCATACCGTAAGCCGGGAAAAACATCTGCCTTGTAAAACCGCAGGATTCAAAAGCCCTGGTGAATCTGTCGATGGTTTCCGCGCGCACGGGTTCAGCTCCGCTGAACATTACCTTCAGGCTTGACAGGTCAATACCGCTGAGCTGTTCCGGATGAATTTTATCTGCACAATGGTTAAACGAAAAATCGGGGCCTCCGCTGAGCCGGGCCCTGTAACGGCTTATGGCTCTGAGCAGCGTCAGCGGATTTGATATGAAAACAACCGGGGGTATAATTATGCTGTGCGAACCGGAAAATATCGCTTCAAGAATTCCAAGAATCAGTCCCAGGTCATGGAACTGAGGTACCCAGTGCACGTTGTTGTCGTCAGGTCTTATCTGCATATGCAGCTGCAGCGATCTCAGGTTTGCCATTATGTTGCGGTGGCTCACCATTACACCTTTCGGATTTCCGGTTGATCCCGAAGTGTATTGCAGAAAGGCCAGCCGGGCGGTATCCGGTTCCTGAACCTTAAAACCGGCAGACGCTTTGTTTTTCTTGTCGCTGCTGATCCATGGAAGGGATGAAAGTCCGGGGTCGTCAGAGAAATTACGTTCGAGAGATCTGGTAATTTCCTCCGTGGCAAGAATGGCAGCGGCACCGCAATCGGAAGCCATCAGGCGGATACGTTCCAGCGAGCGGTTTTTCCTGGGTGGATAGGCCGGTACCGGCACTGCACCCGAATAGAGACATCCGAAAAAAGCGGAGATAAATGCGATCCCGGGCGGGTAAAACAAAAGCAGGTTTTTCTCTTTCATTCCAGCTTCCGAAAGAAGAGAGGCAATGCGCAACGCTTCCGAATCGAGCTCAGCAAAGGTAGCCGTCTCCGTTTCTGTTTCCCCGTCGCCCAGAAACGTAAATACTCTTTTGTGCGGATGCAGGCGTGCCCGTTCGCGAAGAACCGTTATGATGCTTGCTTCTCCTGCTTTGAGGGTAAGATCGCCCGGAACGGGGTAATTGGTTGTCAAATCCATAGCCTGTGGTTGTAGAGAACACCTGAGTCCGTTTCATAAAAGCTCTGCAAAAGTAGAAAAATAGGGCTGTTTGTTAAAATTAAAGTATTTTTGTGAAACGACAGGTTTTTCATGCCAGACCTGCTGCTATCTGGTAATCAATAATTAAATTTCTATGGCGCTATTCAGCATTTCCGGTGTGCGCATAGCAGGCCTGTCGGCCTGTGTACCGGCGAAAACCCTGTCGAACCACGACTACAGCTGGATCACCCGCAAAGAGCGCGAACAGGTTATAAAAACCATAGGTGTGGAAACCCGGCATGTAGCGGAAGCAGGTCAGACCACATCCGATCTCTGTTATAAAGCTGCCGAAGACCTGCTCGTAGGTCTCGGATGGGACAGAAACAGCATTGAGGTACTTTATTTTGTGTCGCAAAGCCGCGATTACATCATCCCTTCTACCTCCACCATACTTCAGGACCGGCTGAGGTTGCCGAAAACCTGTTTGACTCTCGATATCAACCTGGGATGCTCTGGTTACGTTTACGGACTTTCGGCTATCAGCGCTATGATGAAAGCCTCGGGCTTGAAACGCGGTCTCCTGCTTGTCGGCGATCTTTCAAATGTTACCTCTTCCTATCGGGATAAAAGTACCTATCCCCTTTTTGGGGATGCCGGAACCGCAACTGCCCTGGAGCTGAAGGATGGTTTTGAACCCATGCAGTTTAACCTTCAGTCGGACGGAAGCGGATACGAAGCCATCATCATATACGACGGAGGTGTCCGAAATCTGGCCAGCAAAAAGTCGTTTTCAACTAAAAAATACGGCGACGGCATCTACCGCAACCGGCTGCAGATTGCACTCAACGGTATTGAGGTCTTTAACTTCTCTCTCCGTGAGGTGGTTCCCAACATCAAAACCACCCTTAAACATTTCGGGCGGGAGCTTGCCGAATTTGATTACCTGCTGTTTCATCAGGCCAACCGGCTTATTAATGAAACCATACGGAAAATGCTGAAAGCAGACCCTGAAAAGGTTCCCTATTCCCTGCGTGAGTATGGTAATACCAGCTGTGCTTCCATCCCTCTTACTATGGTAACGCAAATAGGAGAGGAACTTAAGAGCAGACCTCAGAAGCTGCTGCTGTCGGCTTTCGGGATAGGTCTTTCGTGGGGAAGCGTACTTTTGAATACCGACGGGATTCTGGTAATTCCGGTCAGCGAACTGAGGCCTGAGCAAACGGATCTGCAACCGGAATAATTACGACACGAAATTTTTATACCATGAATGCATTCGACCTTAACGGAAAGACCATACTTGTTACCGGGGCTTCGTCCGGTCTTGGCAGGCAAACGGCCATTACTGCCAGTTCTTACGGCGCCCGGCTTGTAATTACCGGAAGGAATAAGGAAAAGCTTGAAGAGACGTATGCTCAGCTAAAAGGCGAAGGACATGTGATGATTCCTGCGGATCTTACGGTTCAGGCCGACATCGACATGCTGGCGGCTTCCGTTCCGGTACTTAACGGTATTGTTCACAGTACTGGAATTTCCGATTTGTCTCCGGCACGGTTTATTGCAGCGGAAACAATTGAAAAGACGTTTAGCATCAGTTACAACGCCCCGGTTTTACTGACTGCCGGATTGCTTGCAAAGAAAAAGGCGGCAAAGGGCGATTGCAGCATAGTGTTTATATCCTCCATCAGCACGCGTTATCCCTTTGTGGGAGGGGCGATGTACATCAGCGCCAAGGCAGCGCTTGAGGCTTATGCAAGGGTGCTTGCTCTTGAACTGGCTCCAAAGGGAATACGGGTAAACTGTGTGGCTCCGGCTTTCGTACGTACACCAATGCTCGACGATACTGCAGCCAATTATTCCCAGGAAGCGGTGAATATGATTGAAGCCCGGCAGATACTGGGTCTCGGCGATCCGGAAGATGTTGCAAATTCGATCGTTTATTACCTCTCGCCGGCCTCTAAATGGGTAAGTGCCACAAGCCTGATACTTGGGGGCGGATGAAATGTTGTTTTTCTGATGATTGCATCAATCGGTCAACTGCAGGCTGCCCCTGACTTTGAACCGTCCGGTGAGAACTTGCGGACTTTCACCTGCATTGTACTTACCTTCAGCCGGCTGACCGCCACCTGCGCTTAGTGTAAACCATCCCGGCTCAATCACCCTGAGGTCTTTGTCGTTGATCATCGACAACTGCCGCGCTGTAATGGTAAAATCTATTCGTTTTCGTTCCCCCTGCTTCAGGTGTACGCGTTCGAATCCGCACAGCGACCGTACGGGTCTGGGAGTACTGGCCTTTTCATCGGTAATGTAAATCTGTACCACCTCATCGCCGTCGTGCTCTCCGGTATTGGTAACTTCTACGGAAACGATCAGATCTTCACCGGCAATTATTTTTTCCGGATGCTGCAGGTTACTGTATTCGAAGCTTGTATAGCTTAATCCGTAACCGAACGGATATAAGGGTTCTTCCCTGAAATACCGGTAGGTGCGTCCTTCCATGGCGTAATCGGTATAATCGGGAAGCTGACGTACAGATCGGTACCAGGTAGCCGGCAGGCGACCCGCAGGATTGTAATCGCCGAAAAGTACGTCGGCAACCGCATTGCCCCCCTGCTGACCGGGATATCCTGCCGTAAGTAGTGCCTGTATGGACGAGGCCTCATCTCCCGGAGCAACAGCACCGCCGTTAAGCAGTATCAGAATCACGGGTTTTCCGGTTTTGGAAACGGCTTCGATAAGTTCACGTTGTGGGCGGGGCAGTTCCAGACTGCTGCGTTCACCGCCATCATATCCTTCGAGCGCGATGTTCATGGCTTCGCCCTCAAGCCGCTCGTTGAGACCCATAACCAGAATTACGATATCGGCCCGGGATGCAATTTCAAGGGCTTTGCCGGTCATATTGTCATCGCGGAATGCACAGAGCAGCCGGACATGGCCATTGCCGTAAGTGTTCCGGTATTCGGCGCTGATCCTGTATTTTGTTTCCTTTCGGAGATCGAGTTGTACCGGGTCTTTGAGTATGCTGCCCGGAGCCCCGGGGTCCTCAATGGAATACGTGAAAACGGGTGAATATTGAGCCGAAAATTGCCGGATGCCGCTTTCCGGTACTTCGATAAATCCTTCCCATCGTATGCTGTAGCTGCCCGGCTTTAGCCGTGGATCGGGAGTGGCCATATCCCAGTCGAAGTCGATACGGTCATCGGTTTGTACAAAAAGCGGATCGCCCGACAAGTCTGCGTTTGCATAATAATAAGCCGTCAAACCCTGTTTTCCGCCGGCAGTTGAAAGAAAAGCAGAAGGCAGGATTTCATATACAGGATAACCGGGGGCATAATCGCATCCTATGGCATGGGTAATTTCACTGAGGGGTTCCGCTTTATTACGGATTCCCTGCAGAATGGTAACCGGATCGGACGGTGTGCCGTTGTAATTTCCCCATAAGGGCTGTACATCATCGGCGGCAGGACCGATTACGGCGATTTTTTTTGGGGATGTTGTTAAGGGAAGCAGCCCCTTTTCATTCCTCAGCAGAACAATTCCCTGACGGGCAGCTTCCCTGGCAAGCCGGTTGTGCGAGGGATGGTTGTTGACAATAGATGAGATCGAGGCATAGGGAACCAGGGAGTCGGGGTCGAACATCCCTAATCTGAAACGGGCTGTGAAGATACGCGCCAGTGCGGTATCAATTTCGGCTGTGGAAACCATGCCCCCGATCAGAGCTTTTGGCAGTTCACGAAAGGAGGTGCCGCATTCCAGATCGCAGCCTGCACTTAGTGCCATGGCAGCGGCTTTCATATTATCGTCTGCGATGCGGTGAAACTGCCAGAAGTCGGAAATGGCCCAGCAGTCGGATACCATGTAGCCGCTGAAGTTCCATTGCTTTCGCAGAATATCGTACAGCCAGGGGCTTGCGCAGGCTGGTTCGCCCATAAAGCGGTTGTAGGCACACATAACGGAAGCAACACCGCCTTCCGTAACCAGTGCTCTGAAAGCAGGAAGGTAGGTCTCGTGCAGGTCGCGTTTACTTACAACGGCATCAAACGAATGCCTCAGCTGCTCGGGTCCCGAATGTACCGCGAAGTGTTTGGCAGTAGCCACCGCTTTCAGGTATACCGGATGCGTACCCTGTATGCCTCGTACGAATGCTTTGCCCATTTCGGCGGTTAGAAAAGGATCTTCGCCATATGTTTCCTGTCCTCGTCCCCAGCGGGGGTCTCTTAGTATGTTGATGTTAGGGGTCCAGAAAGTCAATCCCTGATAAATGCCCCTTTCGCCTCTTCGCTGGTATTCGTGGTACCGGGCTCTGGCTTCATCTGAGATTGCATTTGCAACCTCGTGAATGAGACCGGTATTCCAGCTGGAAGCCAGGGTTATAGCCTGTGGAAATACGGTAGCATGCCCTGCCCTGGCAACTCCGTGAAGGCATTCGTTCCACCAGTTGTAGGCCGGAACACCGAGCCGTGGAATGGCCGGTGCATCGTACATCAGCTGGGCGGTTTTCTCTTCCGGAGTCATTCGCGAGATAAGATCCTGAACCCTGACGGAAACGGGCAGGCTGACATCCCGGAAAGGCATGGCATCCTGAGCCCGGACGCTGAGTAAAGCAACTCCCAGAAGACATGCAGTTAACAGGTATTTCATCGGCGATGAACTTAGTAAGCTGTAAGCAAAAGTAGCAGATTATGTTGCCTGGCGGTCGTAAAACAGAAGATAATTCGTCCGGATTCCGGGATGTTTTTCAGGGCAGCTTCGATTTGTGCGCCCTCTGCCCTATCTTTGCAGGGAGCATACGGTTCTAAAAATAAGTATTTCATGCCCGAATATTCCATTATCGTTCCCGTATTCAACAGTAGCGAATCTCTTGCCGGGCTGTTTCAACGGATCAGCCAGACAATGAGCATGTTGCAAAAATCGTTCAGGGTGATTTTTGTTGACGACGGCAGTGTCGACCGCAGCTGGGAAGTGATCTCCTCTCTTAAGGCAGACCATCCCGATGTTATTACAGCGGTAAGGCTTTCCCGGAATTTCGGGCAGCACAATGCCACCCTTTGCGGAGTTGCACATTCCGATTCCGATTTCGTAATTACCATCGACGACGATCTGCAAAATCCGCCGGAAGAGATCCCCCGGCTGATTGAAACCATGCAGGCTGAAAAAGCCGACCTTGTCTATGGGATTTATTCACGCAAACAGCACTCGGCTGCACGCAACATGGGCAGTGCTATTATCCGGGGAGGCTCAAAAAAGTTGTTTCAGACCAAGGGTCAGGGCTCATCGTTCCGCCTTATTAAGTCGGATCTTGCAAAGCGGCTGCTCGATCATCAGCTGAATTTTGTTTTTCTGGACGAAATTTTCAACTGGTATACCAGCCATATTTCATTTGTGATGGTGGAACACCACAAACGGCCACACCAGAAATCCACCTACACTCCGATGTCCCTGCTTTCGCTGCTCACAAACCTTCTGATTTACTATACCAGCGTGCCCCTGCAGCTTATGGTGTACGGCGGACTTTTTTCATCGGTAATCAGTTTTATCGTCGGTATAGTGTTTATCTACCGGAAAGTTGTATCGGATGTTCCACTTGGTTTCACCGCCCTGATTGTGGCTGTTCTCTTCTCGACCAGCATCATTCTGCTGTCGCTGGGAGTAATTGGGGAGTACCTGAGCCGTATTTACCTGGTTCAGAACCGCAAACCACCGTATTCGGTTAGCGAAACCCTGGACTGAAAGTCTGTGAACCATACGGCTTCCGGACCGGAATTCATCCCCGTAAGGGAAAAACCAACGCACAATTGAATGAAACTTTTTAAATACGGCATCGTACTGGAGCGGCTGAAGGTAGCGGATACCGAGCTTGTCCGCAGGTGGCGCAACTCCGATCCGGTACGGCTGAACATGGAATTTCGCGAAATCATTACCCCCGAACAGCAGATCGAATGGTTCCGGTCGATCAATAATCTTGAGAACAACTACCTGCTAATTTATTACCAAGGGGAGAAGATAGGACTGCTTAACGATAAAAATGTGGACTGGGAGGCCCGTACTTCGGAGTCGGGATTGTTTCTGGGCAGAACAGAGTTTTATTCCACCTTTGTACCTTATTTGGTTTCCGTTGCCGGGATAGAGACCACGTTTTACTTTCTGAACTGGAACCGTCAGTTTGCGCGGATTCTGCGCAGTAATACCAAAGCAATACAATATAACACTCAGCTGGGTTACCGACTGATGGACGGTCAGGAAAACACGGAAAACCAGCTGTATGAATTAACCCGTGACCGTTTTGAAGCTACCGCGAAGAAAATCCGGAAGGCAGTACAACACCTGGCCGGAGACGATCGTCAAACCCGGCTTCTGCTGGAGCCCGAAGATTATGCTTCGGGACTAGCACAGCGGTATGAATCCTTGTTGAAAGAATGCCCGGTTTCTATACAGCGATCTGAAACCGCTGAGGGTGTCTGGTACACGGAGCGTTGATGCATCTGAGCGAATCAGGGGATAGAGGAATTGTTCGATAATTTCAGATTCATGGTGCCTTCCGAAAGGGTTTTCAGCTGACGGGCGGTTTCGGTAAACTCCTCCACATTCATCTCCTTTATATACAGCAAGCCGTGTGTTGCCCTGATCAGGGCATTATCGTTTTCGTAGAAGAAGTTTTTACCGAGGAGCAACTGAATCTGCTTGAGCTGCCGCACCCATGTTTTTCGCGTGAGCTCGCTGAATGGACCGTCGTATTCGAAACTCGGGAAGGAGGCATTCACCTGACTCAGATAGCTTTCGGCAAAAGAAGTTTCGAGTACAGCCAGTGAATTCAGCGATACCGGAACCAGCATGCCGGCATCGGCCGGATGAAACCGGTACCATACGTTGCGGTATCCCAGAATCCGGAGCCCGGAGAGGTCGGTTTCCTTGCTCCACTCCTGAACTGCCCCGGCAATTGCCTGAAGAACTTTGTAATGAGTATCTGGTCCGCTGCCCTCGGGATCCAGCGCCAGGCTGATTATGGTTGGACGTATGGCTCTCAGTTGTTCCAGCACCGGAAGCATGTCGCGGTCTTTCTCGGGATTTTCCGTAAAAACATCGCCCTTATAAAAACCGAGGCGGAGGTGATGAACGTTCTTTACCGGCACACCGTAATAGGCCCATACCAGCTCCTCTTCAAATTCCCGGATCATTCCCTTGAGCCTTTGTATGTCGGGAGGATTTTTACTCCCATCGTAACTCTCTTTAAGGGTATACACAACTCCTTGAAGAACCTTCACAAGTTCGTGGCGATCGGTAATTTTCCAGTTTACTACCGACGAGCGCACAATCCGGTGGCACAACCCGCGCCGTTTTTCATAATCGTTGCCCTGAGCCACGTTATCGAGGAAATGATATACATCCTTATCCCATTTAAAGGCATAACCCTTTTCGAAGAAATCCGGGTAATGGATCATCTGTATTTCTCCGTTCGTAAGCATGGCAAGGGTGTCTTCGAGGGCTGAGAGGAGGAAGTGATTGGTAACGGCCGTAAATCCCGAAGTCATTACCGCAAAGTGAATATCGTTGGATGCCGATCGGAGCTGGCGGTTCGTGTAAGGCATTATTCCCAGCATTATGTCGTCGTGGTGTGGCCCGGTATGGTAAATCACCTGATTTTCATCGCGCTGCATGCCTCTGTACAACTTATTTTTGATGGATTCCACCACAGAAGGAACAGTTTCCCCGTTCAGGCCTGGGATCAACGAGCACCAGGGATCGCTCTTCAGGTCTTCCATGGTAAGATGATGCCCGTATTTGTTGAGCTTCAGGCACAGGTCAATAACTGCCCGCTCGGTTTTTTGGCCGGTCCACTCACCGGTTTTGTAATACCGTTCCACGGAATCACTGAGTTTGGATGCAGCGCCTTCGGTCAGGTAGAAGCGGGCGTTGGGAAGGCGCTGCAGCACCGTAGCAGGATAAACGGTATTCATTTCGCTTTCGAGCGAAGCTTTTACGATTTCAGCTTTGGCTTCACCAGCAGCAAATATTATGGCAACGGCATCCGGATTACAGGTTATTGTGCCAAGACCAATGGTAATGACCAGACGGTTGCGCGAAATCTCTATCCCGCCAAGGTCGGCTGCCGCTACGGCCTGTGTTTCAAAATTGGTTTGCGTCAGGCGGGTTGTCGAATACAAATCCGTACCCCGGGTATTGAAGGCAATGTGTCCGTCGGGACCTATACCGCCAAGAAAAAATCCGATGCCTCCCTTTTCGCGGATTTTTGCTTCATACTCCGAACACCAGTTGTCTATGGCGAAAATGGAAGTCTTTCGGATCTCTTCTTCTGCAGAGCGGGCTTCGCGGTAACGCAGACTTAAATCGATGACCGAGCTGGGGAAGATTTCGCTGTATTTTTTTCTTTCGGGCAAAGGAATTTCATCTGAGTTTATCAGCAACGCACGGCCGGCATCAAGACCGAAACCGCGGATGTAATATTCCATCACGTAGTTGTGAAAAGAATTGTGCTGTAACGGTGAGATGGGATAGAACTCATCAATCTGTACAAACTGCAATCCTCGCAAATCCGATTTTTTTATCCCGCCAAGGCCATGTTGCGAAAGAAGAGCCTGCATATCGCTCTGCCCCCAGTTGCTCAGAAGATAATGGGTATACTTTATGAAGTACTCGGGAGTTTTACCGGTAGGCAGACTGATCACGCCTTCGGGATGGTCCTTTACCCACTCAAGGAACCGGAGCGAGGTGAGCAGACCCAGTTTCGGAAAGTCGGCCGTAAGGATGTAAGGAATCCGGGTCGTGATTTTTTCAACTCCGGAAATGGCCATAAAGGCTTGTTCCACCGAAGAAAGATTTTCGTGAATCATAGATTTCACTTTTTAGCCGGCTCCACCATTGGATTCCGGTAATGGATGAAAAAATGCCGGTAACCTGCCGGATTTCTTCTCCGGCCTGTGCAGGATAACCGGGCAGTTTCGGACCGGAAAAATGTATCTTTACGGACGTCCATTTGCATCGTTGCTGCATCTTCATCGCCTGACTGCGGGAACCTGCAGCTGTATTCCAAGTCTTTTCCATTGCAAAGATACTCTATCGGTAAAAAAAACGTACAACTTCTGAAAAAAAATTAAAAAGACAGTGCATTTGCATTCCCTCTTTTGTACATTTGCAGGAAAGTCTGTACTTTTCTTAAAGTTTTCAAGGATGAGAATAGTGTTACGATCAATTCTTATTGTTTTGATTCTGGCTCTTTCGGGGGCTATTCCTGCTTTTGCACAGCAGCCGAACGTCATTCAAACGCTGCCTTCCTGGGAGCAACTTCGCAGCCGCGAATATCCGAAATGGTTCAGCCACGACAAGCTGGGGATTTTCATTCACTGGGGCGTTTATTCGGTACCTTCCTATGGGGGTGCCGAATCGTATGCCGAGTGGTATCTGCTCGGGCTGAAGCACGGAACCCACAACCGTGTTGATTTTATGAAGAAAAACTACGGAGAGAGCTTCACGTACAGGGATTTTGCACCTCTGTTTAAAGCAGAGTTGTTTGATCCGGACGAATGGGCTGAGATTTTTAAGAAATCGGGAGCCGGTTACGTCGTTTTGGTAACCAAACACCACGATGGTTACTGCCTGTGGCCCAGCGCCTATGCCCCGGGCTGGAACAGCATGGATGTTGGCCCCGGCCGCGATATTGTGGGAGAGGTGGCGGATGCCGTGCGGAAACGGGGAGTCCGCTTCGGGCTGTACTATTCTCTTCCGGAATGGAACCATCCTCTGCACCGCTGGTATGAGGATCCGAACGATTCTATTGGTGATTATGTGGAGCAGCATATGATCCCGCAGTTTAAAGAGCTGGTTTCGGCTTACCGCCCCGATCTGATCTTTACCGACGGGGAGTGGTACAATACGGCGGAACAATGGCATGCCCGTGAGCTGATTTCATGGTATTACAACCTTGTTGGTCCCGATGCCATTGTAAACGATCGCTGGGGTAGTGGGGCCGATATCGGATTCCGAACGCCCGAATACAGCTCGGGCGGACTGGATGCCGACCGCCCCTGGGCTGAGGTGAGGGGGCTTGGCCGCTCGTTCGGACTTAACCGGAACGAAAAGCTTCAGGCATATATGTCGCCGCGCGATCTTATCCATCTTTTTGCCCGGACCGTAGCATATGGGGGTGGTCTGATCATCAACGTGGGGCCGTCTGCCGACGGCAAGATTCCCTTGCTGCAGCAGGAGCGCATTGAAGCGCTCGGAGAATGGCTTGAAATCAATGGAGAAGCAATCTACGGCAGCGAACGCTGGATCCGCAGCGGGGAAGAAAAGCCCGTTGAACTCACACGCACCGACCCTCAGGTTAATTTCAACTGGGTGAGAAATTCCCCCGGATATCCGGTGGTGGAAGACCATTTTACAGCCGATTGGAACGGATGGATCAAACCTGAACATACAGCAAGGTATACCTTTTCGGCAACGGCCAACGACGGCATGCGTCTGTTTATCGACGGCAAACCCGTTCTCGACCAATGGGAATCGGAAACGGAAGGTACCGATTCAGAGGCCATGCGCAGCAGAACCGGTGCGGATGTAAACGGCGCTATTACACTCGAAAAGGGAAAATTCTATCCGGTTACGGTTAACTTCATCGAGAAGACGCACGATGCGGACATTGCACTGTCGTGGGAATGCCCCGGTCTGCCGAAAGAGATTATACCGCAAAAAAACCTGTACACCCGGAAAGACCTGCCGGAGGGCGACGGTTTGAACGTCGTATACCGCTCCATGCGTCAGTACATTGCCTATACGTCCAACCACGGTAACCTGTATGCCGTTTGCTTTGAATGGCCCGGACAAAGCATTCGTATTAATACCGCAAAACCTCCGGCAGGCGAAGTGAGTCTGCTGGGCCGTACCGGAAGTCTGCCATGGACGATGGAAGGCAACGAACTGGTAATTGACCTGAGCGGCATAGAGTATAACGAAATGCCGGGCCATTACGCATGGACGTTTAAAATAGAAGGTCTTGCAAAGCTGTAAACCTTAACACGGTAAAATATTAACTGGAACATAACCGATTCTGAATTTAATTCCGTACCCGATGAAAAAGCTGTCCATAACATTAGTTACCCTGTTGATTGCCATTTCTTTCAGCGCCTGCGAGCGTCAGGTGGATACCGGTGAACCTGCATCTTATGTTGACCCGTTTATCGGTACCGGAGGCCACGGGCATACCTATCCCGGGGCAACGGTTCCTTTCGGGATGGTGCAGTTGAGCCCGCAAACCCGCCTCGATGGCTGGGATGGTTGCTCGGGCTATCATTTTACCGACAGCATCATTTACGGTTTTGCACACACAGCACTCAATGGTACCGGTGTCAGCGATTATGGCGACATACTTGTAATGCCCGTTGTGGGTGAGCCTGTCTTCAAAAACATCGAATACAGTTCCACGTTCAGCAAGAGCAGCGAGAAAGCAGAAGCAGGTTATTACAGCGTGCACCTCGATAAGCCCGGGGTGCTTGCCGAAATGACTGCCACTACCCGTGCCGGTTACCACCGGTATACCTTCCCGGCTTCCGAAGCGGCTAACCTCATCGTTGATCTTCAGCACCGCGATATCGTGCTGGAATCCCGGATTGAGTTTGTGAGCGATACCGAAATCAGGGGGATGCGCCGTTCCACTAACTGGGCTAAAGATATGGTCTGGTATTTCCATATGAAGTTTTCAAAACCCTTTTCCCGTAAGGGAATTGCCGTTAATGACACCTTATTGGAGGATGCACTTCGTGCCGACGGGACGAACATTAAGGCTTTTGTAGGATTTACCACTACAGAAGGCGAACGGATTGAGGTGAAAGTAGGCCTTTCGGCAGTTGACAGCGAGGGTGCCCTCAAAAACCTGACTGCAGAAATACCGGAATGGAATTTTGATGATATCCGGAAACAGGCTTACGATACATGGAACAAAGAGCTGGGTAAAATACGGGTAAAAGGGGGCAGCAACGATCAGATAAAGGTGTTCTATTCGGCATTGTACCATGCACTGCTTCAGCCCAATACTTTTATGGATACGGACGGGCGCTACCGCGGAATGGACCGTTGCATTCATACCGCCGAAGGATTTACCAATTATACGGTATTCTCCCTGTGGGATACCTACCGTACCTGGCATCCACTGATGACCATCATAGAACAGGAACGAACCGCCGACTTCATCAAAACCATGCTCAATATGTATGAAAAGGGCGGACTTCTGCCCGTATGGGAGCTTTCGGGTAATGAAACATGGTGTATGATCGGCAATCATTCCATTCCCGTGATCGCCGATGCCTGGATGAAGGGAATCCGGAATTACGACGGAGATAAAGCGTTTGAAGCCATGGTAAAGAGTGCCTCGCAGGATCATTTCGGACTGAATTTTTACCGAAAATACGGCTACATCCCAGGCGATATGGAACACGAGTCGATCTCGAAAACACTGGAGTATGCCTACAACGACTGGTGCATAGCCGCCGTGGCCAAAGAAACAGGCCGCGAAGAATTTTACCGCGAGTACATTCGCAGGGCACAGTCCTACAAGAACATTTTTGATCCTTCCACCGGCTTTATGCGCCCGAAGCTTAACGGAAGCTGGCTTACACCCTTCGATCCCACCACAGTCGACTGGCATTTTACCGAAGCCAATTCGTTTCATTACAGCTATTATGTTCCACAGGATATCAGCGGTTTAACAGCCCTTCACGGAAGCAGGGAGCAGTTTGCTGCAAAAATTGATGAGCTTTTTACCACCGAAACAGAGGTGGGCGGTCGCGATATGAAAGATATTTCCGGCCTGATCGGCCAGTATGCGCAGGGTAATGAACCCAGTCACCATATGGCTTACCTCTATAACTTCGTCGGACAGCCCTGGAAGACACAGCAGCGGGTACGCCAGATAATGGATGATTTTTATACTCCCCACCCCGACGGCCTGATCGGTAACGAGGATTGCGGTCAAATGTCGGCATGGCTGATTATGAGTGCCATGGGCTTTTATCCGGTTTCTCCCGGATTGCCCGAATACATCATAGGAACTCCCTGGTTTCCAGAAATGGAAATTACGCTTGAGAATGGCAACGTGCTGAAAATATTGGCTAAAAATGTTTCTAAAGAGAAGTTTTACATTCAGTCGGCAACACTTAACGGAGAAAAATACTCCAGGTCATACATCCATCATGCCGATGTAATGAAGGGAGGGGAGCTTGTCTTTACCATGGGCAGCAAACCAAGCGAATCGTGGGGCACCGGTGAAGGAAACGAGCCGGTGACGGCGATAGCAGAAGAGCTGATACTGCCTGTACCTTTCCTTGTTGCTCCGGATGCCCGCTTCCGCGATACCATGCAGGTAAGCGTTGGCACCATTGTGCCCGGCTGTGAAGTGTATTATACTACCGACGGAACTGATCCCGACAGGAATTCCTTACGCTACACGGAGCCGGTAACCCTTGCCGGGACGACCACTTTTAAAGCAATTGCTTACCGTGAAGGAGAAGGGTACAGTCTGCCGGCAGAGGGCAAGTTCCATAAAATCGATCTGAACCGTACGGTGCAGCTGCTGTCGGAATATCAGCCGAACTATCACGGTGGTGGCCCGGAAGCGCTTATCGACGGTTTGCGCGGTGCCGGCAACTGGCGGCTGGGTGGATGGCAGGGCTACCAGGGTAAGGATTTCGAAGCCATCGTTGATCTGGGAAGCAAAATGCCCATTCGTAAGCTTGCTGCAGGATTTGTGCAGGATGTACGGTCCTGGATATGGATGCCCACCGAAGTTATTTTTTCGATATCCGACGATGGCAGCGATTTCAGAGAAATCGGAAGGGCAAAAAATACCATACCGGTCACCGATTACGAAATGCGCACCGCCGATCTTGGCGTGAAAGTCAACGCTTCTGCGAGGTATATAAAAGTGAGAGCCAAAACCTTCGGAACCATCCCTCCATGGCATCTGGGCGCAGGCGGTCAGGCTTACATCTTTGTGGATGAAATTATGGTGGAATAATAACGCTGTTAATAACAGCGGGGGACAGTCCGGCTATTTGTCCTTCAGGCGTTGTTTCCCTGCATCCAGCAAACGCTGAACGAAGTTCCAGTCCTCTTTCCGGAAGCGGAAGAGTTCCTTAAGCGGCATTCTGCTGATTCGTGAGAAGACAAACAGATAAATAACAGAAGCCAGGGTGTAGCTTACATTGGTGGCCACCACGGCTCCGTTGGCGCCGTATTGGGGAATCCAGAGGTAGTTCAGTGCTACATTGAGGAGCAGGGCAGGGGCAAAGGCTTTCAGAGCTGCATCGGGCCGCCCGGCTCCGGCAAGTTGTCCGCTCAGAATCCGGAAAACAATAATCATCAGGATGCCCGGCATTATGGCTTGCATCACCCGCACGCTGGGCAGGTAGCCCGATCCGAATACTAAAGGTACAACCCAGGGCGAAAGCAGCACGATTCCGGCAGAAAGAGCAAGTCCGATTACCAGCGATATCCTGAGAAGACGGGCAGTACTTTGGTTGATGGCCTGCTGGTCGGTTGAATTGGCTGTACGGCTCATTACCACAACGCCCACTGCCAGCGGAATCTGCCAGAGCAACTCTGCCACAGAAACGCCAAGCGAATAAATACCGATTTCGGAGGGAGTGGAAAGCACTTTCAGGAGTACCACATCGATGCGGTAATTCAGTTGGATGGTAAGAAACGAAAGGGCGTAGAATACTCCCTTGCCAAGCATGCGGAGAATCAGCTTATTATGCAGGCTTATCCGGATGCGGAACCGCTTTTTCAGCAGGAAGAAGGCATTAAGCGCTACGATGGCATTGCCCAGAAGCAGTGAAAGCACGGCACCGAAGAGTGCAAGCCCAAGTACAAAAACCAGCAATCCCGCGATGGCAAGCGTAAGAATACCGGTTAGCCAGTTCATGCGATTGGCCAGCGGGATTTCTTCCTTTCCCAGGAAGACACCTCCGGTATAAATGGTAGTGAGGCGCATAGGGATGGTAAGCAGTGCCATACCGATCAGCATAGGCGTATATCCCCGGGTTCCTGTCAGCAGGTAAGCGCCAAAGCTGAAGAGGATACCAAGAGCTGATGTAAACACAAGCACCGTCAGCATGGCTGAAACGATTTCGTGTTCATTTTCTTTGGATGACCCCAGCAAAAAGACTGTAGTCGGGCGAATACCCATCTGGAAGAAGCTGACAACCAGGGTTGGGATAACCAGCAGGGCGGTATAGAGCCCGTACCCTTCGGTTCCAAGCAAACGGGTGAGCAATACCACCAGTCCAAGGTTGGCGAACAGTGTGAATACATTGCTGCCCAATACGCTGGATATATCCTCGAGATAGGAGCGGGTTGCCAATAGAGAACTTGTTAAGGGTGGATGCAAATGTATGCAAATCCTTCACAGGGTGTGCGGGATGGCTGAGGAAACGCAGGGATAAAAAAACTCCCGCCTGAAGCAGACGGGAGTAAATGTTGTAAGCCGGTGAGACCAGTTATGGAATATTATTCGGCGGTTTCGATGGGAAGTACGGAAACGTATGATTTATCGTTTTTCCTGCGACGGAACTCAACGATACCATCTACGAGAGCAAACAGGGTGTGGTCTTTACCCATGCCAACATTAAGGCCGGGGTTGTGAACCGTACCGCGCTGACGGATAATGATATTGCCGGCCTGTGCAGCCTGCCCGCCATAAATTTTAACACCAAGGCGTTTGCTGTGAGATTCCCTACCGTTATTCGAACTACCGGCACCTTTTTTATGAGCCATTTCTTTTCGTTTTTATCGGTTGAACAATGATTTGCATCCCGCGCTTAAGCGCTGATGGCATCGATTTGAAGCCTGGTAAGGTATTGCCTGTGGCCGTTTGACTTCTGATATCCTTTTCTCCTCTTCTTTTTGAAGACGATAACCTTATCGCCACGTAAATGCGACAGGATTTTGGCCGTAACGACAGCGCCCGGGACCGTCGGCTGTCCGATGGTGACAGCTCCGTCGTTGTCGACCAACATTACGTTGTTCAACTCAACGGTTGAGCCTTCTTCACCTTCAAGACGGTGCACGAAGATCACCTGGTCTTTTGCAACTTTGTGCTGCTGGCCGGCGATTTCTACGATTGCGTACATTGCAGTGTTTTTTATGATTAACTGTTTCCCCTGTTAATGGGGGTGCAAAAATAGGAATAATTTTCTAATTCCAAATGTTTTAACGCAAAAAATTTACCCTCTCTGCCCTTTGCCTGAGTTTTTTCCAACGGTCAAGGCTGCTTGTATTTACCATTAACACTCCGGCAATGACCATCAGCACCCACATCAAAAAGCCAGGTTTGAAACGCTCTCCGTCGAGAATTCCCCACATTAGTGCCACTACCGGTATAAAATAGGTTACCGATGATGCAAATACGGCACTGCTGGCCAGTATCAGTCTGTTGTAAAGCATCAGTGCTATACCGGTGCCAACTACAGCCAGTATGGCGATATAGCCGAAGCCTTCGGCGGCACCCGGAACATAGGTCATGGTATTCACAAAGGGCGTTGCCGCAAAAAGATATACAGCAGCCATAGGGCCTATAGTAAAAAACGACAGCGCCGTAATCGCTACCGGATTTACATCGCTCAGAAAAGCCTTGATAAGATTCACGTTTATAGCATACAACACCGTGGCTATCACTATTAACGCAGAAAATCCGATGTTTAGGGTAAAATTGCCGGAACCGCTTACGCTGACCAGCCCGACTGCCCCGCCAAGCCCTGTAAATACACCGGCAATGTTGTACCAGCGGGGATGCGTTTTAAAGAATAACATACCTATCAGCAGCGTAAACAATGGGGTAAGGGAGTTGAGAATCCCCGCAAGGGAACTGTCGATCCCCTTCTGTGCCGCCGCGAAAAGAAATGCCGGTATTAGACTTCCGATCAGTCCGGCAGCAAACAACGCTTTCCAGTGTATACGAAAACTGGTTTTCAGATGCTTTACGGCAAATGGAATCAGAAACAGCCACGTAATCACTACTCTGAGCGCACCAAGCTCTCCCGGACTGAAAACCTCAAGTCCACGTTTCATCAGTATAAACGAACTCCCCCACACCAGGGCGAGCATCAGGAATACCAGCCATGTCCACACAGGCTTGGATTTATCCATTTTACGTTTCTTTAATTTTTTTAGCACGCAAAGGTAAAGCTAAGTAAAACCGGAATTATTTTTAGCCCGTATTTATTTCCATCTGGTGTTTACAGTTTCGTTCTGGTTTCAGAGCTTAAGTATTCTTATTTTAGCAGATAAAACAGACATTATGGAACTTAAAATATACGTCGCAGGAAATTTTGTTGACACAGATAATTTGCTTGATGTAATAAACCCTTACACCGGAAGCATTGCCGGTACCACCTGGCTGGCCGGCAAAGAAGAGTACGAACAGGCTGTGTCGGCAGCTGCTGCGGTACGAAAACAGCTTGCCGGATGGCCTTCCTGGAAACGGTATGAGTCTCTCATGTTTATCCGGAACCGTTTGCTCGGACAACGTTCGGAATTTGCCCGGATTATAACAGCAGAATCGGGGAAACCAATGCGTTATGCCCTGGGAGAGGTCGACCGCTCGGTTCAGACCTTTACAATTGCTGCCGAGGAGTCCAAACGACTGCCTTCCGAATACATGAGCCTTGACTGGACGTCTGCCGGAGAGGGCAGGGAGGGGATCGTGCGCTGGTTTCCCGCCGGTATCGTCGGTGGAATCGCCCCATTTAACTTCCCCCTCAACCTTGCAGTACATAAACTTGCTCCGGCGATTGCAGCCGGTTGTCCTATAATCCTGAAGCCATCCTCGAATACCCCTCTTACTGCGCTGAAACTTGCATCCATACTTGCTGAATCGGGACTTCCCACAGGAGCCGTTTCCATACTTCCCATGAATCGTACCACCGGCAATATGCTGGTTACCGATCCGCGGCTTGCATTGCTCTCGTTTACCGGATCGCCCGATGTCGGCTGGAAGATGAAAGCTGAGGCCGGCAAAAAAAAGGTTGTACTTGAGCTGGGGGGAAATGCAGGCGTTATCGTAAGCCGGAGCGCAGAAACGGAAACTGCCCTCCGGCGATGCCTTACCGGGGCTTTTTCATACTCCGGACAGGTATGCATTCATACCCAACGCATCTTCGTACATCAAAGCATCTTCAGCGAGTTTTCGGAGCGCCTTGCCGGGATGGCTTCAAAACTGTTGACCGGCGATCCGGCTCTTCCGGAAACCGAATTCAGCAGCATGATAGACGAAGACAACGCCAAACGGGTGGAACAGTGGGTTGACGAAGCCCTAACCATGGGCGCCCGCCTGCTGTACGGAGGAAAACGCGAAGGCACATTTTATTCTCCCACCATACTGACCAGTACAGGTAATTCGATGCGTGTGTGCAGCGATGAGGTGTTCGGCCCGGTAGTTACCATCGATCCGTTCAACGATTTTGAAGAAGCACTGGACCTGATAAATTCAACCCGGTTTGGCCTGCAGGCCGGGGTATTTACCAACGATATCCGCGAAATGGACCGGGCATTTGCAGGCCTGGATGTTGGGGGTGTTGTTATAAACGACGTTCCGACCTTTCGCGTCGACCATATGCCTTACGGCGGAATAAAGGATTCAGGTCTGGGCCGGGAAGGTGTAAAATATGCCATCCTCGATATGATGGAACCGAAAATCCTGGTAAAAGGGAAATAGTGAAAACGCTTATATAGCAGCTATTCAACAGCCAGCTTCGCCACCCCGGTGAAATCGGGGGTTGTAAGCCTAACCAGGTAGAAACCGGGTTTCAGTCTGTTATTATACGACACCGTATGCGTTCCGGCTCCAAAGGTTCCGTTTACCACATTTCCGGCTACTCGCCCACCCGGTTCAATAATCTGTATTGCCACCGGGGAAGCCGTCTGCAGCGAGAACTGCACATTTACCAATTGCCTTGAGGGATTCGGATAAACGCGCAAAACTTCACTATCCACCCTGATGCGGCTGGTGTTGACTCCCACCCTGACCTTCATTTCAACGGGGATGTCAAGCACATTCAGGAAATAATCGGTTACCCGGATGGTCGACAGATAGGTGTCGTCGGCCAGTCCGTTTGGATTAAGGGTAACGGTAATGGTTTCCGGATTGTTGCCTCTCATTATTCCGGAGGTGGTATCTATGCTGAGCCATTCGGCGCTGTCGGGTATGGATACGTTGAAGGGATTGTTGCCGGTATTTTCAGATGTGAGCTGCAATCCAAGGGTGGTGATTGTTTCAGGAGCCGTGAGCAGATTTATTACCGGAGGATCCGAGAGGATCGCCGGTGGGTTCTGAACCATCTCCAGTGCGCGTTGCAGGTTTAGCCGGCCACCGCTTACGGTGCTGCCTACCAGTACCGGGATGGTATCGACCGAAGCAATCAGGTAGCGCTTGAACTTCTGCGAAACAAGAACGGGATCGTTGCGGTACAAATCCAGTGTTACTGCGTCAGCAGCCGCATACATCAGGGCGATGGACCCCGATACGTGAGGCGACGACATGGAGGTGCCGCTTTTATAACCGTAAGTATTGCCCAGTCGGGTCGAATTAATATTGGTGCCGGGAGCTGCCAGGTCGATGCTTGTTGCTCCCCATGCAGCCTGCGAGTTCAGCCCGTCCGTATTGGTGCTGTTGGTAACGGCTACAATGGATTCATTGGTCATTGAGGTCGGGATATCTCCGTATACGTCTACATCCCATGCCCTGTTGGCTGTGGATGCCACATTCAGTATGCCCACCGATCCGAGAGAATCATATATGGCACTCCAGAGCGGATAGTTGACCGGATTTCCCCCGTCGATTCCGAAAGAGGAGTTGGTGACAACCACAAATGCTCCGGCTTCCCCGCTGCTTTCGTTGTAGATCTTACGCATGGTATAGATGTAATCGTACGAAATCACCGCAACTGCTTCGTTGGATCCCGAACCCGATACGGGCATCAGGTAGGTGTTGTATGCCACACCTGTTACGCCCAGGCTGTTGTTTCCTTTTGCCGATGCAATGCCTGCCACATGAGTGCCATGGTCGTTTTGCGTTATATAGGCATTGTTGTTGTATGCATTCCAGCCGTTATAATCGTCGATGTAGCCGTTTCCGTCATCGTCAATCCCGTTAAACGGGATTTCAAGTCTGTTTTTCCAAAGCTTGAGATCGGAGTGCCCGAGATCGATGCCTCCGTCTACCATGGCGATGACAATGGTATCGCCGGCAATCGTTTCTCCCGATGTTGTGATATCCCAGGCAAACGTAGCCTTTATATCGGCTCCCGGGGTTCCGCTCATCTGCCCGGTATTTTTCAGTGCCCACAAGGTTGAGAAGGAGGGGTCGTCCGGAATTACTTCCCGTTGGGTGACAATATGGTTAAACTGAGCCAGACCGACAGCCGGGTGGTTCCTGACTTCCAAAAGAAGGCGGTCAGCATCGATTTTATTTTCATCAAAACTGAGCAGCCAGATGTTCATCCGGGGCGACAATTTCTTTTCAGCCTTCAGGCCGGTTTGGCTGAAATCGGTTTCGATCAGAGGTATAAGCTGCTGGTCGTTAGCGTTCTTCAGCTGAACAAGAAGCTGACCGTATTCGCGCACAGGTTCCGTAACCTGTGCCATAATACCGGTATGCACTATAAGGATCAGCAGAAATACAGTAAACGTTCTCATGTAATAATTTGTTGCCTTAATGCCTGATTAACAAATATTCAGACATAATGTTAAAATGAATTAAACCGGTATCTGAAAATACTCTTTTCGCCGGCCTTAAAAACTGCGGTTCATAATGCATTTTTAGCTCTTGCCGTATTTTTCATTGTAAAGCCATTCTGCATCCTGCCGGAGTTGTTCTTCAACCGTAATGCCGTTTATTTTTGCTTTTTCGCGTATTTTTTCCATCCATTCGGGGGTGCCCCTGATTCCCAATTCGTACAGACGGATCAGATCGCGGCGTTCGGTATATTTTTCCGGATGGGCCTTGTAATCCTGATAGAAAAGATATTCCGCTTCCTGATTTATACGGTCCGGCAAACTTATGCCCGATTCCGTACTTTCCTTTACCATTCGCCTGAAGCCGTCTTCATAGATACGGATGTCGTTTGAAAATTTCCACACAGGATCCACATATCCCGGGAAGAACAGATTATAGAGCTCTTCATCAAAATTCCAGGCAAAAGCATGATGAAACCTTCCGGTTATCATAATCAGGATAATATCCCGCTTTATCACTTCCTGCCTGAATTCAAGATCCTGTACCCTGCCACCTTCCGTGTAGTCGCAACGGGTTATGTTTTTGTTGTAATACCAGAAATCGCAACTGCCGAAGGTGCGGGCAGGAATATTATCATTCAGCCAGTTGAAATAGAAACTATCGCCAACAATAAGAACACTGGTGCCGGAGGGCGCTTGCTGCTCAAATTTCAGGTCGAACCAGGCTGTCGCCGGCTGGCGGACGGGAAAAATCAGATTCATGGCCAGGCCGATGTCGTAATCGGGGTGACGAATGGTGTCGCCTGGTCTCAGGCGGGTGATTACCGGTTTTGGGAAGGATTTGCCTGTGAGCCTGCTCAGGTAGGCCATGGTGGTGTCGGCAGCCAGTGCTGCTCCGTAGTAACTCCAGTGTGTTCCGCATTGCGGGAACAAGGGATACGGATCGTTGCTGCATATGGAACGGAAATATGCATTCAGATCAAGTATATTCACCCCTTCTTGCTGAAATTGCCTAAGCATGGTTTCGTAATTGCTGATGCCGGGTTCGGGGTTATGATATTTCCTCGGCCATTTTTCAGGATAGATTTCTGCTTTTCCCGGCTCTAATATTACTGCCAGATGCTTGCCCATCGACTGCAGGGTGTCCTGAACGGCTTTCAGCTGCGCGGCCTTCCTGATCCAGACGCTGTCGCCTGCATAATAGATACCCGTTGCCTCTTTCAGATAGTCTTCTTCAAACAGTTCCAGATCTTCCCCTACAATTACGCCTTCAGCATTCGACTTGTTGAATAAGCTGAAATCAAGCTGGTTGTTGATTCTTACCAGCGGATTTCGAAAACCGATATGATGTTCAAGCCGGTTGTTGAACTCTTCCTGAAAACTACCGTTAAGCCAGCTTCTGCGGGTAAACTCCTGAAATGAGGGCTTGCCTGCATCCTGAAAAGCACCGTTCAGCGGTTTCTCTGGCAACAGACTGAAACGAGCCTGAATGGCGGGCATGACCATTAGTGCCATCAGCACGAAAAAGACGAATTGCTTTACATGCCGGTCAAGGCTTTCGGGATTTTTCCCCATGCGAGAATAATTTTCAGTAAGGCTGCATATACCGGCTGGTTAACAGACCGGCATAAAAGATAGATGCCGCCATGCAGAGACAAAATTAAACATTTTATTTACTGCGCGGTGCTATGGTTTCACCGGACTTTGGTTTGCAGCCGGTTTATCTGTTCCCGGTTCTGATCAGCTTTTTTACCAGAGTACCTTCTGCGGTTCGGAGCATAACCATCCATGTGCCCCTGCTGCCTTCCATCCCTGCAGGCCTGAAGTGATGCGCACCTGCCGGAAGGATTCCGGGCATGTCGTGCAGATAAAGTATTCGGCCCATCTCGTCGGTAATGAGCACCTGAACGGCTGACGGACGCCTAAGGGTCCAGCTCAGGTTTATCTCCCCTGCAGTAGGATTGGGGTATACCGTGAAATTGCTGAACAGGTCGAACTGTCCTGAATTGGCAGTAGCAATGGCGTATGCAGGGAAAATTATGTAATCAAGGTACGCACAGTCATCCCCGTTTGATACGCTGTAATCTTTTGTATACCTCCACGAGAGAGTGGTAGGCCCTGCAGGCAGCAGAAAGCCCGCCTTCCTCCAGTCAACCTGTCCGGCCCATTTGCCCAGTTCAACTCCGTTGCTCAGGAAACGCAGATAATCGTAATTTGCTTCTGAACTTACCTTAAACCAGAAGCTTATGCTGTCGGCAAAAGCTACATCCCAATCTATCCAGAGGTTCGAAGTCTGGTTGTCGGTTATTACTCCCGATTTGGCACTATGGTTGCCTTCCCAGGAATGGCCGTCCATAATTACCCATGCGGCATTGCCTCCGGTTTGCCATTCATAGGAACTGAAATTGCCCAGTTCAAAATCTTCGACAATGATACCGGTCAACAGCGGAATGGTCTTCAGATAGTTGAACTGGTTGTCGCCGGTTACGTTCAGGTTTGCCTGAACCATGTGATTGAGCGGTGTTTCATGGCTTAATGCCACCATATAGGTTGCAAGCCAGGTTTCATCCGGCAAAAGAGTATCGTGGGTTTGAGCCGTACCGCTTATCTGCAGGTAGGGATCCCAGGTGCTGAGTGTGGCAAGGGCATTACGGAGTTTCGCACCTCCGGCATTGGTCAGACTCAGGCGCAGAAGCGCATTTTCTCCGGGCTCCAGTATGCCGTTGTTGCCGTCGTAAATTTCAAGCCCGCTGATGCTGATGACAGGTCTGTAAGCCATAAGTCTTGCCTGTCTCGACCAATTGCCGCCGGCGGCCTGAGCTGCAATGATAAAGGTTGAAAGGTGTTCATTCTGTATGTTTACGCTGGCATTAAAGGTAAATGCGTCGTCAATGTATACGGTTTCGCCGGGTTGTATCACAGGCGTATACGCATTGGCCGAGGTGATGGTGTAACGGGGATCAAGGGTGGTTAAGCTCAGGGTTACGGGTCCTGTTTCAGAGGGGTTGTGATTGGTAACGGTGAGACTCATCGTACAGGTTTCCCCATATTCAATAATAGTATCCGTTCCGGCCGTTACGGTATATTCCATTTGCAGGCCTTCGGTTTTAAGGTGCAGGGTGCGGTATGCCCTTATGTTGTTCTTGTCGGTTGCACATATCTTAACCGGCTGATTGTCGAAAAGCACGGAAGCAATGCCCGACAATATGCCGCTGCTGTTCAGCTGTATGCCTTTATGCAGCCGCAGTGGCGAAAACCGGATAAACTGATTCGTGCCGGGTGTAAAGTCCGGGTTGTAATCGAGGAGGGTATAGTTTTCGCCATCGCCGGCCGAGATTCCTGCCCAGCGTTCGATGTAGGCAGGAGAGACAAAATCACCGTATGTAAATTCAATGGTGCCGTCGGGATACAGCCGTGCCGTTGCATTTACCGTTCCGCCGGTAACCTGCGAGATCGATAATTTCCAGCGAAAGGTTACATGGTCGCCGGTGTCTTCATACCAGACCCCGTCGCCCTGACCGTTATCGATCAGGAAAGGGTTCGACATACAGGGCGCTATCATAGGCTTTTGCAGAAAGTATGTTCGCCCTTCGATGTAGAAAGGCCAGGGTAACAGCGTATTCTCAAAAATCAGATACCCGTCGGACGTCGCATATACATGGTTATACTCTTTACCGAAGTAAGGGAAAATAAACGGGAGGTTCACGGCGGCCGAACCGTTGCTGTTGTTCGACAGCACAAGTTTCTGCTGAGTAATTTGCGGCATGGTTGCCGTGGAATCGTGACGAAGGTAATCTTCGGCAATATGCCAGCGGTAAGGGGGTGTGCCTCCTTCTGCCTGCAGTTGCACGTTGTAATTGGCGTATAGTTGCAGAGAAGGAAGGGTATCGGTAAGGATGGCTACGGCGTCGTAGTTAATGGCTGCATTAATGCTGAGTTTGGTGATGCCGTTGCCCGTCAGGGGAATCCCCGATACAGGGCAGTCAATCTGGGTAGTCCCGTTTGTATAATCAACAAGGGCAAAGCTGGTAAGCATACCGCTGGCTGTCTGTAAAGGATCATTTTCTTCAATCATCAGAAAATATCTGGCTTCGGCACCCGGCTCAACAAAAGTCAGCAGGGGATTGAGATCAAGTCCGAATTCCAGATTCTCGGGATAGGTGTTGCCCTGCATGGGGTGACAGCCACCCTGGAAATCAAAGATAGGGAACTGAAGAATATGGTCGGGTTCCGATGCCTGCGGATTTGCGGATACTCCCGCTGTTACCTTCAGCAGACTCCGGCAGGTGTGCGACATGTTTACCTTTGCCGTCAGCTGGGGCAAATGGTTATCTCTGACGTCAATCACCACAACCGCATTGTTCCATATGCCGCCCTGCTGAAACTGGTCAGCGACCGATTTATACATCATATACGAAAATCCCTGATCTCCCCAGCCGCTGATGGAACCATACGTATTGGCCATCTTGAAACCGCCGATTTCCCAGTCGCGCATGTCAACCACTCCGTCGCCGTTGATGTCGGTATCGTTGGTATACAAGCCGTCGCCGTTGTAATCCCAGCGTATGGAATCGTTGAATCCGCAGATGGTCATTGAATGGTTTGCCGAGCTGCCCCATGAAGTGATGACATGTTTGCCGGCTTCCGGCGTCCCCTGCGGCAGGGTTAACGGAGGGTTTGAAAACTGGGCATAGAAACATGCAAGTCCTCCTGCCTGGGATCCGTTGCCGTGATCAAAAATCCAGTTCTTCAATGTCTGCAGTCCCTCCGGAGTGTTCACTTTAATGGTGTATATCTCCGTAACCCGGTTATGCATTGCATTGTAATACTCTGTATACCCGCTCATCCAGCGCGAGGGCCCTCCGATCGACATTCCGCCGTAATCCCACACACTGGGTGTGCCGGCCCTTTTCAGAATCTCGAATGTTTCGTAATAATTTACTCCGGCATCGGCACCTCCATTTACAAAATTGTATGCAAAATGCGTAGCAAACTGATTATGAGGGAGATTTGCGGGAGCCTGCCTCAAAAAATCAATCTCATAGGTGAACATTAATCCAATGCTGCTGGCCTGACCGCATTCGAGACCAACCTGTGCAATCAGCGGCCTGAACCAGGGCAGCTGTGAATTGTCAACAACAGAAGGTAACAGCCGCTTTGTTATAGTCGAAGGCATTTCAAGCTCAGGCAGTTGCGACAGCATAAGCGAATCGTAACTGCTCATCAGCGGAAGTTCCGGATTGAGATTCGGAGGAAGCTCCTTTTGCTGGGCTGTGACAGGGGATGCAAACAGTATGGCAACGACTGCTGTGAGGATGATGAGGGCGGCTTTCTTCATGGGTCAATGGAAAATGAAGCGTGAAAATAATAAATAAGCAGACTCATATTTAATTCATCCTAATTTTCCTGTCGGAGTTTTGTCAAAAATATTGCTTACGGGCCGGGGATATTTAAAAATGGCCCGCCATTACAGCGGGCCAGGCATTACCCCTAAGAATCCGGCAGATTGGTGTGCTGAACCCAAACTAAATAGTCTTTATAAATTTGCCGTTGGTTATTCCCCGGCCGTCCTCTACCCTTATAAGGTAAACTCCGCTCATCAGGCCTCCAACGGGAATCTCATTTTTGAACGAGGCCGTGGTTTCGCTCTCCATCATGAGCTGACCCGATACATTATAAATCTGTATTTTTAAGCGTGATCCGATGTTCTGATCGAGATTGAAGGATATCATATCCACTGCAGGATTAGGATATACCTGAAGCTGCTTCGGATTTTCACTGCGTTCTCCGGAAGCCAGCATAACCCTGAAAGAAACGGCACTGCTGCAGCCGCTCTCGTTTTCGGCACTCAGCGTAAAGAGATTCTCTCCAGGATTCAGGTCAGCGGCCTTAATAACAAACGTTGTTCCCATCTGATTGGAAGGGGAAAGCGAATATTGTTCTGTTCCGTTGCCGGGAAGTTCGATCACCAGCTGCTCTCCGTGATACAAAATGGTATCTCTGACTGCCGGGATTTCCTGAAGTGCATCGAAATGGATGGTGACATCCCGTATCACCGGATTGCAGAAGTCGTTACTGTATACCTTCAGAATCAGGGATGCACTGCCGGCAGCCAGCTCATCGGCTGAGGGAAAATATACGGTTGCCGGGGCACTGCTGTCGAGGAAATCTCCCGTACCGTTGCTGCTCCACTCAATACGGCGGTGGTTACGGATAAACGCGCTGAGATTGATGCTGCTTTCCGGGCATGCCGTAATGTCGGAAACCGTAACAACAGGCTCACTGTTTTCAGGAAGGTAAATATTGTCGATCCATGCAGCATCTTCGCCAAGCGAGAGGCTGTCGTTTTTTTCGTAAATCCATTCAATTGTATGATCTCCGGCCTCAATGGGGAAAGTAACACTGGTCCAGCCTGCATTTCCGCTCCATTCGCCGGTCAGTATACCGTCAATATACAGTTTCAGCCTGTCGGCCGATTGCTCGGATGATATCCTAAAGGAGAATCCGAGCATATCGCAGGTGGTGGTTTTACAGGAATAAGCCAGGCGGCTCTGCTCCCCGTCGCGGATTTGTCCCGACCGCAGGGAGTATTGTCCTTCAAAAGCGTTATTTCCGTCGATAAACCAGGCGCTGTTGCTCGTATTGTCCCAGTTTCTCCTGGGGAATCCCTGGCTTTCGAAGTCTTCGTCCGGCGGAGTTTTGGTTGTAAATGTAAAGGTTTCGCTTTCAGCCATTCCCGATTGATTATAGGAGCGTACCTTCCATGAATAGGTTTTATTGTATTCCAATGGAGCTGAGAGGGTCAGGCATGAGCTGAAGCTTATCAGACCCGACGATTTCCATTCCGTAACCGGGCCTTCTTCAATCAGTACTTCGAAGAATTCAGGAGTAGTGCCTCCTGTAGTCTCCCACTGAAGTGCAGTACCGGGTTCAACTTTTCCTGAGTGGTTCAGGGGAAAGGGGTTTACAGCAGTAGCTGGCAGCGGTGTAAGTATGATTTCGGCAACGTAAGCTTTATGGTTGAAGGAAGTAATGGTAAGTGTTAGTGATTCTGCCGTTGGAAGATCGGACAGAGTGATAACTGCCAGTCCTTCTTCGGCTCTGGCTGCACCAAGCAGACTTCCCGAATGCGTGATGCAGGCCAGAGCGTCAGAATTAGCAGGCAATTTTACCACAAACTCCCGCGCATCACGACCGATAACCGGTTGATGATGAGCGCGAATGTCCTCCGGTGCTGCCGTACGGATCAGCAGGGAGGGATCACCAAAAATTGCCCAGGTATCGGTAACACGATAGCCCCCCGGGCCATATTTATCGTTCATTTTCATGCATCCGCTCATGGATACTCCGCCGAATGTGCGGGTGGTAACCTGTCCCCTGCGGCCTGCAAGAATATATCCTATTTCGTCCTGTGCCTCCATGGGAGGATACCAGCTTTGAGTACTGGTCGACATCATTGCTGCTACGGCTCCGCTGGGCTTTCCGTTGCTTTCGGCTCTCAGCCATGCCTCGGCCAGACTGGTGGTGGTAACAAAATCGCCCGTACTGCATCCGGCAGACCAGATTACAGGATGTGTAACGGTATTTGAAAGAGTTTTAGCATGCTGCACGGCAAAACCGCTCGTTGTAAAACGCGAAGAAGATCCGTGCCCTATGTACATGATTGTACCTGCACCGGATGCTACTGCTGCCGTAACATCACCCGGAACCGGATTGCCGGGAGCGTCGGACTGACCCTGGCTGCCATCGTACAGCTCGGTAAATGCAGAATACCCGTTTGCTGTCAGCAACGATCCGATATTGCGCACATGCTGATAATCGTACTCTCCGTCGTCGCCCGGTCCCTGCTCGCTTGCAATGCCCAGAAAACGACTATAGGATTCAGCTCCCTGCCCCTTCATCTCGTACGCAATGCTGCGTTCAATCATAATTTTCAGCTGTGTTTCCGTTTCGGCAGGGAAACGTCCGACAAGGATTTCCGGATAATGATCGTCGCCATCGAGGTACGCATACATGTTGTCGCTGGCCCCCTTCTCTGCCTGCATAGCCGGAATAAAGTCTGCATCACCGGCCAGCAGCAGATAGGTAAGGTTGTTGTTATTGTAAAATTCTGCGACGTAGTTTTTTAGTTCCTCAGCTGTGCGAAACATTGTTGCATCGGCTACCGTACAGCGTATTCCGGTTTGTGCCTTCCAATCCGTAAATGGACGCAGCGTTTCAAAAAATGCAGGAGGACTGATTATAAGCATCCCGCCGCCCTCATCAACGGGAGTATAGCGGCTGTTGTTGCTGTAATTGAGGAAATGCGATGACAGCAGTGCGCTTATTCCGCTTCCCTGCTGTGAACCGGGCTGTTGTCCGGTAATTTCATTAATCCCTTTTTCTTCCGTTGTGGAAACAGTAAGTACAATGGAATGATACACCCTAAGAGTACGGGTTACCGGGTTGTACTGCAGGGGATATATCTGTACGGCAAGTCCGCGTATTCCTGTTACAATATAAGGTGTTCCGGCGGAAGCCAGTGCGCCCGGATAAAATTCATCATTACTGTAAATGGCTTTTCGTACATTCCGCGTCAGGCGGCGGCGGTGCGTTTCTCCCGGATCGCCGGAGGCAGGCACTACGATGTAATTTTCGTAATCGGTGTATTCGCCGGCCGTTAGTGTAATTACCGGATTGCCTGTTCCGGGGATCTGAAGACTGACTGTAAGATGTTGAAGCGAAGGCTTGCCGGCTTCCATTTCTTTAACTCCTTCCGGTAGAAGAAGATGGCCCGAAAATCCCTCATCCGTAAGAATGCCCTGCCGGAAGAATCCCCCAAGATTAACCCGGACTTCTGTAACACCCTGCGGTGCACCAGTTACCTCCGTACGAGCCGTGGCCGGAATGCCTGATTCCATTGCAATCCATTCCTGGGCGGTTACACGTATTGTAAATTGAAGAAGAATTATATTCAGAAAGAGAAAGGCTCTTTTCATAGCGGCCATTGGTTTTGGGCTGTGATTGCCCACCCCATAGGCAATGGCTGTTCCGGTATTTCAAATTGTTTTTGATAGTGTAAACAGAATAAATTTTAAAATACATAAATAAATGAAAAATAGGCAATAACATCGAATATAATTCAAGTAAGTGTAATAATTAAAAGTGAAATTTAAACGGATGTGAAAAACAACCTCCTTAAAACACACATAAAAGCGCACAATTGTGCGCTTTTTTTCGGTTTTAGGAGCTGATTCTATTGATCGGTGACTGCGGGATGCAGTTTCAGAGTCGGCAGGATTCTATGCAGTATAATCCGTTTCCTTACAGGAAGCGGAGGTGGGATTTGTTTTTAGTATAATGCAGGGGTACAGAAAGTTGCAATCAGGTTTGTTCCTTCATGATGCGGATGTTGAATTTCTTCATCCGTCGTATCAGCGAATCTCTGGATATTCCAAGCATACGCGCTGCCATAACCTGATTGTATCCGGTTTCATTCAAAGCCAGTAATATAAGATTCTGTTCCTGCTCATCCAGATTCAGTACCACGTTTTTCTGTCCCGGAACCTGACCCGAGCCTGTCAGCTTAAAGTCTACCGGACTTAAGGTCTGGGTGTTGCAAAAAATCATGGCGCGTTCCACCATATTGCGAAGTTCCCTTACATTTCCCGGAAAGCTGTATTCTTTAAGGGTTTCCGTCAGCTGTGCATTGATTCGGGGGATTGGCTTGTTGAGTTTAACGGCAAAATTATTCACAAAATACCGCAACAGGGGTTCTATATCTTCGGGTCGTTCGCGCAGAGGAGGTATATGTATGGTAAGGGTATTCAGGCGGTGAAACAGGTCGAGCCTGAACTGCCTGGATTCTATAAGGTTTTCAACGTTGTGGTTGGTGGCTGCAATAATTCGGAAATCAACCTGAATTTCTTCACTGCCGCCTACGCGTTTTATTTTTTTCTCTTCAATGGCGCGTAAAATTTTGGCCTGCAGGACAAACGGCATGTCGGCGATCTCATCCAGAAAGAGCGTTCCCCCGTTTGCCATTTCAAAATACCCTTTTTTATCGTTTATTGCTCCGGTAAACGACCCCTTGACATGCCCGAAGAACTCGCTTTCGAGCAGGGAGTCGGTCACCGCACTGCTGTTGACAGCGACAAATGCCTGCTTGTGTTGTGCACTTGCATAATGTATCACCCGGGCAATAATCTCCTTTCCGGTGCCGCTTTCTCCGGTTATCAGCACATTGGTATTCGGATATTTCGATGCCGTGCTTGCCAGTTCGAGTACCTGACGTATGGCCCGGCTTTCGCCGATAAACGTGCGGTCAATCATTCGCTCAAGTTCCGACGAAATCAGCGAATGCTGATCCTGCATTTCCCGGTATTGCCGGTAAAGCTGAAGGTATTTCTCGGTGCGTTCTATTGCCAGTTGTATATCGATGTGCCGGAACGGTTTCCGCAGATAGTCGATCGCACCGTCGCGCATGGCTTGTATAACCGTATCCATGTCGCCATGCCCCGAAATCATAATCACTTCCATTGAAGGATAAAGCTTGCGCACCTGTTGCAGAATATCCAGTCCGCTCATGCCCGGGAGCCTGACATCCAGAATCATCAGGTCGTATGGGCGGCGTCTCAGGCTTTCAAAACCCTCTCCGGGTGTATTGGCAGTATATACTTCAAAATCACGTAACTGCAGGAATTCCTTTAACTCACCGGCAAAGTCCGCTTCATCGTCAAGAATGAGTACCCTGAGTTTCATTTTTCCCATAGCGGATTATTTTTTGTGTTTTTCATTTTTCCCGGTCTGACGGTTCCCGGCCAGCGGAAGCTCCAGCGTAACACAGGTCCATTGTCCCGGCTCACTGCTGAATGTAATATTACCATTATGCTCTTTCATGATGCCATACGATATGGCAAGTCCGAGTCCCGTTCCTTTCCCGGGTTCCTTGGTCGTATAGAAGGGTGCCGTTATATGCTCCAGGTGTTCAGGTCCTATCCCGCTTCCATTGTCTTTTACATGAACTCTGGCCAGTGAATCCCTAACTTCTGAAGATATCTCGATCTGCGGAATGTAATCGCCTTTTACCGACTGCTTTTTTTCTCCGGTTGCATCTTTAGCATTGGAGAGAAGGTTGAGGATCACCTGTTCAATTTTGTAGGTATTTCCAAAGGCGCTGACATCCGGATCGGGAGCGAGAACGGTCTTAATGGTGATTCCGTGGTTGCTGAACTGCTCGCTTACCAGGGAGAGTGCGTTGATAATTGATTCATTCACGCTGAACCTGGCATGGATGTAATCGTCGTTTGCCCTCGAGAATGTTCTTACATGATCGATGATGGTACGCATCCGGTGTATGCCTTCGAAGATTTTCCTTGATTTTTCCCGGATGTATTCGCCGTCCGCTTTTCCATTTTCGAGGGCATGCATCAGGTTGTCGATGCCAAAGGATATGGTATTCAGCGGCTGATTTATTTCGTGTGCGATTCCGGTTGCCATTTCGCCTATTCCAACCATACGCTCGGTATGGATGAGATGTTTTTCCATTTCCCGGGCTGTAGTGATGTCGGTACAGAATATCAGGAATCGTCCATCGGGCAGCCGGCTGCTTTCGGCACGCACAATACGGATGGCTTTTCCCGTGCCTGTGAAGAACTCGGCATATGCTCCGCCGCTTGCAAGCATGCCGTTATATTCTGGAAAATTTCCTGCCAGGTTATCGTGGCTGAATAGCTGTTCGAGTGGCATCCCGTGAATGGATCCTTCACCGGCAGTGAAAATTCGGAGTGCTGCAGGGTTTACTTCATCTATCACTCCCGATGAATGCACTACCAGAATGCCTACCGGTGCATTTTCCAGATAGCTGCGGTATTTTGCTTCACTGGCTTGCAGGGCAGCACGGGTCATAGACCGTTCGATTGCATTACCTGTTATGGTTCCAAAAACGCCCAAAGCGCAGATATCGGGCTTTTCCCAGCCCATCAACTCTCTGCACCCCTCAAGCAGAAGGGCTCCTGCAGGTTTTTCACCGGTGTTTACAACAATGGCTGCACAGGGCTCTGTGTCGGATGCAAGCTCCTGTGCCGATCCCGGCTCAAACCAGAAGCCATCAAATCCACTGGTATTAAACAGTATTCTGCAGCCTTCGCTGTACTGAAGAAATGCTTCATGCATACGGCTGATCTGAGCATCGTCCGGAACCTGCAGCTTTCCGGATCCTTCTCCGTTGTCAAGCGCCAGCGTTTGTTTTTTGTCGTCAAACATTACAAAACCTGCTGACCTTGCATTGCAGAGCCTGATCAGATCTCTCAGCATAAATTCTATGGAGCTGGATGCGTCGAAGTTGCCTGAAAACCTGGCCGATGCGAGAGCAGTAGCCCGCTCAACCTGGTATTTGAAAAGGATGGTTTGTTCGGCCTTCCGGTAACGTGCAAGGCTTTCGTTCAATGCCTTGCTTTGAGTCTGCAATTCCCTGTTTTGCTGGTGAATCCTCAGAAATATACGTACCTTACTGATCAGGATATCGTTCTGATACGGTTTCGTGAGATAATCCACAGCTCCGGCCTGATATCCGCGGGATACGCTCTGCTGGTCGTAGAGTATTGCAGTGATAAATATTATAGGTGTAAGCCGGTTGTTATCAAGGTTACGCAGCTTTTCGGCCAGCTCAAAACCATTCATCCCGGGCATGGATACATCCAGAATAAACAGTGCAAAGTCGTGCATCTTTGCAATTCCCAGCGCCATTTCACCGGATGTGGCTTTGAAGATCTCTGTCGGTTCCTTGCGAAGGACGGTTTCCAGCAGGATCAGATTTACTTCAAGGTCGTCAACAATGAGTATTTTGGGCTTTTCCAGTGTTGCCATAGTTTAACCTGTATTCGGTTTCCCGGATAAAATTAAGGTTTATCGGAATAAGACGGACCATTTTCCGCATTTTTCCTTATCCGGTTGTTGCGCAGTTTTTGTTCACTCCCTTTTTTAAAAATGCCTGCTTCCATAGTCAGGAGTGCAATTGCCACCGGTGGTTAATCGGGATTTTCAGAAAATGTAATCCCGAAAAGGGCAATAAAAAAGCCCGCTTTTGAAGGCGGGCTTTCATTTTCGTATTCCAGAGCGTATTATTTGATGACCAGCTTTTGCATTGTAGTTCCGTCAAGGGTTTCAACCTTAAGGAAATACACTCCGCTGCCGGCATTCAGATTGAGCTGCTGACGGTAATCGGACTGGCTGATGTAAATACTGCTTGTGTAAAGGGTTTCTCCGGTTGCATTCACGATGCTGATCCGTGCCCTGCCCTGCGATGCATTTCCGATTTCAAGGGTAAATTCGCCGTTGTTGGGGTTGGGGAATATGCGGATGCGGGCAGAGGAGTTGGTTTCAACGATTCCGGCACAAGCATCAACAGTTACGTTGATTGAAGCTTCTCCGGTACAGTTGTTGGCATCGGTTACCGTAAGGGTGTAAGTGGTGGTATTCAATCCCTGTGCAGCACCGGTAATCAGTATTTCACTGGTGTTTTCACCGTTTGACCATGCATACGTTGCATAACCGGCTTCACCGCTGAGGGTTAGCTGATGCGTGGTGCAAATGGTGGTGTCGGCCGGAAGAACCGGCTCCGGTGAATTTATAAGTACATCGTAGGTAGCTGTTGCCTCGCAGCCGTTGGCCGAACTGGTCTCCACAAGTGTAATAGTTCCCTGGCCGTTGCCGAACCAGTTTACTACCAGTTCGTTGCTGTTTGCTCCCGACACGATTTCACCGCCTTCGATAATCCAGTTGTATGTGTTGCCCTCAACCAGTGCAGTGTTATATGCAAGCTCGGTGGAATTGGCACATACCAGCGCATTGCCGTCGATGGCAGGCGTGGGCTGTGCATTTACAACTACTGCATAGTCAAGCGATTCGGAACAGCCGTAAGCTGTTGTTTCGGTTAGCTGAACAAATCCTTCTCCGGCTTCGTCCCATCTGATGGTAACTACTTCCGCATCATCCCCTTCTACGATAGTGCCGCCAAAGGCCTGCCATTGATATGTGTTGCCACTTCCGCCGGCCATATACTGAACTTCAGTCATCTGACAGGCTTCCGCAGCACCGGAGACTGCAGGTTCAGGCAACGGCCTGAACGTCAGAACGACGGTAGAAACCACTGGCTCGCAAATGTCGTTCACTGCAGTAAGAGTAAGTGTTACACTTCCTGCACCAAAGTCTTCAATACTGGGGGTATACCGCGGATTAAGGGCACTGCCGTCGTTAAAGCTGCCGTTACCGGAAGTACTCCATTCCAGGCTTGTATAGTTTTCGGCAGTTGCTTCAGTAGCAGAATAGTTGTCGCCTTCGCAGATGTCGGCCGAATTGCCTGCAAATACTGCAGGTGCAAGCTGGAACGATAAGGTTACGAAGTCGGTTGAGTCGTTGGTTGCAGGGTTTGAAGCGGTGAGCGACAGAACAACCGAACCGGCGGTAATGTCCTCTTCGCTTGGTGTGTAGATGGGGTCAAGGATGGTAGCATCGCTGAATTCGCCCGTACCTGTGGTTTCCCAGAGAAGCGAGGTATAGTTTATGGCAGATCCGGAGAGCTGATGGGTGCTGCCCTGACAGATGAGGGCATCTTCACCGGCCATTGCGGATGTTATGGCCGGCACAACATCAACCCATCCCTCGTAGCGGTTGCAGTTGGGGCGGGTAATGGTTACTTTAATCCGGGTTCCTTCCGTCTGCGGAGGAATGGTTATGTTTATGGTAGTAACAAATCCGGTAACGCCTGTTCCCAGTATTACGCCGTCAGCCGTAAGGCAAACGGTAGAGTTGGGAGATGCCGTGATGGTAAAATCGGTTGCGTTTTCAAAAATAGTTGGCTCATACGTGGCGCTGATGATCTGGGGAACCTCGGTGCAAACCCTGAGGAACGCATCGCCATGGTGATGGAAAAGGTGGTAGGTAACTTCTTTGTTGCTGGTATTGTAAGGCCAGCTCGACTGTCTGAGGAAGTATTTTCCGGCAGCATTTCCAAATGCGGGAAGCACACCCCTTGAATTGGGGGTAGTTCCGTACTGAGGCATAAAATTGGGCCACATATTGTCCATCATACCCCATACATACGTGTCGTTCACAAACGAATAGGAGGTTTCTGATGCCGCTGTAAGTCCAAGTGCACCAGCGGGCTGACCCATGGAAGTATGGCGGTGGAATTTTTCGGTAAAACATTCGCCGCTCCAGTTGTACTTGCCCGTGAGGCAGTTAATGGAAAGTACAAAGGTGAGGTCGGTGTTGGTTAAGCTGTTGATATTTGCATTCACGTACGAAGGTTCTCCCCAGCCGGTTTCCATACCATGGTCGCGGTGCATAAGCATGAATGACCCCGCATTAATGGCGTTGGTAACCATGGTGGAGGTTCCGCCACTCCATCCGCCCATGGATGACGGGGATGCAGGGATATAGCCAAGTCCGTTGGGGCCGAATACGTTAACAACGGTAGCTGTATTCTGAGCCGATGACCATGAGTTTCCGGGAGTACCCGAATAAATTTCGTTGATACGTACAGGATCTTTTCCCAGTACATTTCTCCAGAATCCGCCGACTGTTTCGGAACAGATCTGGAACCAGCGCTCGGTCTGCCATCCAAGGGCAGTAATCGGCCTGGCATAGAAGGATGGATTGGTGGGAGGAGTGCGTTCGTATTTCATGAACCTTCCAACCATCGACTCCAGCTGTGTTGCGTTCTGGGCAGTGATACGGGCAAAAATAATGTCGGGCATGTGGTTTCCTGAAACGTCGGCCAGAATATTGTCGGAAACGCAGTAGTTGTCGTAAATGGGAGAGGTAATGGAGTTTATATTGGCCGTGGGTTGACCGTAATCGCCAAGCAGCAATATGGCTGCGGGAGGAATGTCCCAGGTGTTGTATGCATTGTTTACATAGGTCTCAAGCATAGCAGCATTTACGTTGGTACCAATGCCTGCCAGTGTTACAACGCCGGTGTAAATACCTTCCTCGGTTCTGAACTTTTTGATG
>JALHHH010000087.1 GCA_022837485.1 Bacteroidales bacterium | reverse complement strand
ACCCATGCAACGGTTGGTGTTCCGCAGTTGTCATTTTCATCAATCACTACCAACGGGTCGGGAGCAGGGAAAGAACCATTGCAATCTGGAAGTGTGATATCAGCAGGATTGCTGGCCGTGGGATCTTCAGTATCCACGGTGCGGATAAGGTTCTGCGTTACATTGATGCTGTTACCGCAAGCATCTGTTACACTGTAAGTTCTGACGATTGTTTCCAGGCAGCCAATCGTAGTAGGCGTTCCATCACTGACCCATGCAACGGTTGGTGTTCCGCAGTTGTCATTTTCATCAAGCACTACCAGCGGATCAGGAGCCGGGAAGGTTCCATTGCAATCTGGAAGTGTGATATCAGCTGGATTGCTGGCCGTGGGACCTTCAGTATCCACGGTGCGGATAAGGTTCTGCACAACATTGATGCTGTTGCCGCAAACATCGGTTACACTGTAAGTTCTTACCGTTGTTTCTGTGCATCCGGCCATAGTTGGGGTACCATCACTGACCCATGCAACGGTTGGTGTTCCGCAGTTGTCGGTTTCATCTGTCACAACCAAAGGATCAGGCGCAGGGAAAGTGCCGTTGCAGCCGGTCAAAACAATATCAGAAGGATTGCTGGCGGCAGGAGGGGTTGTATCGTCAATGTTGATGGTATGTGTGGTATTGGTATGGTTACCGCAGGCATCGGTAATGGTATAGGTTCTGACGATAACAATGGGGCAGTTCCCTGTAACATTATCGCTGTGGCTTAGGATCAGATTGATAGCATCGCAATCGTCGGTGATGCTGATGTTGCCCGGCAGCGCTTCCAGTTCTTCAACAGTGGTTGCTGCCGGTGGCAGTACTGCAATATCGCATCCTTCAATGGTTATTTTGTCAAGTGTGCCACTGATAACAGGCTCTTTTACATCCTCGACCATAACCACTACTTCAGAAGTTCCGTTACAGCCGTTGTTGTCCGTAACCGTCAGCAGTAGTCTGTATATCTCTCCACACAAACTGCCTGCAGCAACGGTAACTGTTTGTTCATTATCAGCGCCGGGTATAGAGCCGTTTCCACTGATCATCCAGTTGAATTCCGACATATCAGCAGGGTTGCCTTCATAAAGGTTGTTTGTAAGCGGACATACAACCAGTTCGCCGGTGATGTATGATGAGGGCAGGGAATTTATAACCACGGTTGTGGTTTCATTTAATTCCCGGGAACATCCGTTGTCATCGGTAACGCTTGTCAGCGTGTAGACAAAGGTTCCGGTAAAATTGGTGGGCGCGAATACAAATGCCGTAAGATCAGTCCCCCATGTGGAAATGGTTTGTGTTGCCCCGCCGTTAATATTATACTCAAAGGTAAAAGGAGGGGTTCCGTCTGAACCGGTGAACCAGATAAACGGGGAGCCGGCAAACTGGCAGAAATTGCCGCCACCGGAGATGGTGGCGTTAGGGGCCGGGTTTACTTCAATATCAAAGGATGCGGAAACGGGATCGCAGCCATAAGAGTCAGTTACCTCAACCGTGTAGGTTCCGGCGCCGGCCATCTGAATGTTGGTAATTACCGGGTTTTGTGCAGTTGAGGAGAAGCCGTCGGGACCCGACCAGTTGAAGTAATATGGGGGCAGCCCTCCTGAGATATTGGTAGTCAAAGTTACGTCTGTCCCTTCACAAACTGTGTTGGAACTGCCTTCAGGATCCATAACAAACGGAATGGGGTCCAGGGTGCCAAAAGAGATATCGTCAAGGCCGAAGTCGTTGCCGCCGAGTTGAGGCCTGAGATTGATGATACGTATCGTGGCTGAAGTGTTGGCTCCGCTATTCCATGTTGGATTACTATAAAATCTAACCCAATTGGATGGGTTTACTTGGGAATTATTTGCTGGTCCAGGGCCAAGGAATGCAGTTGTTCCTACTTGAACCCCATTAACCTCAAATCGTAATTGTGCATAATTGCCTGCTGTATTCAGACTCATCGCCCAGGCAGAAAAATAATAATCTGTATTTGGTTGTATAGCAACAGTTTGTTCCCAAATACGCAGGGTATTTCCCAATCCATTTACTATCATAAACTGACCAGTACCCGGCTGGGTGCGATCTCTCCCAAAGAAATTGGTGTGATAATTGCTGGCGTCAGTTCCAACACTATATAATCCTTCAGGCCAAAGCTCATCTTGCAATGCTGGATTATCAGCAACATAGCCGTAATCAGTAATAAATCCAGTATTACCAGCGTCAAAATTACCATTGGTTACTAGCTCATGAGATGCATTTAAGAAAGTAGTTGCGATGCAGCCATTGGTGCCGGTTACAGTAACACCGTAAACACCGGCTTCATCAACGCAGATTACCTGATTTGTGCTTGGTGGCACTGTATTCCACAAGTAGGTTCCACCTCCAGTAGCGGTAAGCTGAATACATCCTGGTTGTATACAGTAGTCTGCAATAATCTGAGCGTCCGGTAATGGTTTAGTGGTAACTACGACTGAATTACTGTTACTACAACCAGATAACGGATTTGTATAACTTACTGTATATTCGGTTGTTTGGGTTTGGCTGATATTTTGAGGATTGGCCTCGCTGGAGTAAAATCCTTCAGGAACAGAAGTCCAGCTAATAATCGGAATTGTTGAATTTGAGGTACCTTTGATTGTGACATTATCAATTGCCCAGAAATAGTCCCAGGTTGCATAATAATAGAAACGAATATACAGTGTTGGCTGGTTAAGATAGGCGACCGGCAGATTAATAGATTCATATTGAAAGTTTCTTGCAGCCCCTCTTGTTGAGTTGTATTCCTGTATTGTCGTCCAAGTTGTGCCATTCGTTGATATCTGCACGCGGGCTCTTGAGTCACCATTATGTAAATAATAGTGATAAAATTCTACTGCAACAGATTCATAGCCGACAGTACTTACGGAAGGTGATTGCAAATAAGTTCGCGTAGTTGTTCCATTCCCTTGAGCATCACTGTTACTCAAATAGAACTGAGATGCATCATTTGATCTAAATGTAACATCAACATACCAACTTGAGTAATTATAATTATCGGGCCTTCGCGTCCATAACCCTGCAGAAATATTTCCGCTTGAATTATGATAGGTTGTCCAATTATTGGTTGCTCCGTTAAAATCCTCCGATAAAAGCGTACTTGGCGCCCAGGTTAGGCTTGAGGTGGAACTAAGGTCAAATTCTTCACCCGGACAGATGGACATCGGGCTGGCACTTGCTGTAACAGCAGGAATTGGGTCAACCGTCACGGTGATGGTAAATACAGGACTTGTGCATCCTCCATCGGCGGAGGTCGCTACCACCCTGTATTCAACGGTACCTGAGCTGGCGTTGCCTGGATTGGTAAGCACCTGGTTAATGTTTGCTCCGGAACCTGCGGATGCCCCTGTAATTCCTCGGTAGATGAGCCTGAGCAAATCCTCAAAGTTGGCGCGTTGGTGACCACCGGGCCGGGATTGACTGTAACTGTAATTGTAACAGGATTGCCAAAGCAGGTGCCTGAAGTTGAACGCGGCGTAACGATGTATTCGACCGATCCCGGAAGTGAATTGCTTGGATTGGTTAGCGTCTGGTTGATACTTGATCCGCTGCCCGGTGTCGCCCCGGTAATTCCTCCGGTTATATTATCGATCGTCCATTGGAATGAGGAAGGGATGGTTGATGTAAGCGTGATTCCCGTGCTGCCTCCACTGCAGATTTCATAAGCCGTGGGATTGGTTACCTGAGGTTCAGGATTTATGGTCATTGTTACACTAAATGCATCCCCCGCGCAATTGGCGCTGCTGATGGGGCGAATGGTATAAATTACATTTACCGGATTGGTGGTCGTATTGGTCCAGGCATCGTCCGAAATTTCATTCGCTCCGAATCCGGCGCCGGTCAGCGGATTGCCCGCCGAAGCAGTCAGGCCGTTGGCATTGATGGATTCGATGGTATACGATACTATAGGCACTCCGTTGGTGGAATTTCCCAGTGTAATTCCGCTGGGAATATCGCTGCACAAAGTGGCTGACTGATTGTTGACAACCGGTTCGGGGTTAATGTGTACAACGGCTGTAAAATCCCTGTTTTCACACTCATCGGCAGTCGCCTTAATCAGATAACTAATCGAAGATGCAGCTCCGGAAACATTGCTGATAATTTGATTGATCAGCGGGCCTGTTCCGTCTGAATAACCGGTTGTGGTTGCCGGATTTCCAACTGTCAGTGTTGGTTCCCACGTAAAAACTGTACCGGAAATATTGCTGGTGATGGTAATGTTGGTGTTATCACCCGAACAGATGGTTTGCTCCGACGGAGTTACAGTCAGGCTGATCACCTGGTTGGCGACTATTGTAACACTGTTGCTGTTGCTGCATCCGGTTACGGTGTTGGTTTCAACCAGGGTATATGTTGTTGTATAATATGGCGAAACAAGGGGGTGAGAACTTGTAAAGTCAAATATTTCACCTGACGGATTCGCTGTCCACAAATAGGTATTCCCTGCAACACCTGTTGCTCCGATTATAATGCTCGCCCCACTGCATATGGCGCCATCAGGACCGGTGATGGCGGCAGGCAATGGATTAACCGTAACAGCCAGTAAACTCGGAGGGCCGTTGCCACATGCATTTTGAGGGACTACCTGAACATTTCCGGAGTTCACACCGGAGGTTGTATTTATTGAATTGGTTCCTTGTCCTGAGTTGATGGTCCATCCTGCCGGAACCGTCCACTGGTAAGTTACGCCGGCAGTATTCACTACACTGTAGGTGTGTGTCGTTCCTTCGCAGAAAAGAATATCACCGCTGATTGCACCGGCTGATGCGGGCAGCAGAAATACATTTACCGGCAGGGTTGTGGATGGCCCGTTGCCGCATCCGTTTGAGGGGATAACTGAAATGTTTCCCGAAATGGCGCCTACCGTTACTTCTATTTCATTGCTGCCCTGTCCGGATTCAATGGTCCAGTCAGCAGGGACGTTCCAGGTATAGGTAATGCCACTGATGTTTGTTACGCTGTAAGTTTGCGTGCTGTTTTCGCAAGGGTTGGTATTTCCGCTGATGGAAGAAGTGGTAGCTGGCGGGGCCACATCCACAACAATACTGCGTGAACGCGGGGCTCCGGTGCCGCAATCGTTTGAAGGCGTTACAGTTATTGTTCCCGAACTGCCTCCTATTGTATAGGTAGCTGAGTTGGTACCTTGCCCGCTAACGAGCGTCCATCCGGCCGGCACCGACCAATCGTAAACCACAAAAGGTACAGCTATTACCGAATAAGTTTGGGTTGATCCTGCGCAGACAGGGCTGGTGCCGGCGATTTCCGAAGGCTGGTCAGGAACTGTTGCCTGAGGAGTTACTGCCAGGTTTCTGGGTGCGCTGCCACCGCAGGCATTGCCGGCTACCACTGATATATTCCCTGTTGTTGCACCAACGGTTACTGTGATTGAACTTGTGCCCTGTCCGGCTGTAATGGTCCAGCCAGAGGGAACTGTCCAGGAATACAGATAACCAAGATCAGGTATCGAATAGGTTTTGGTTGAACCGATACAGGGCGCTATTACACCTGCAATTTCACCCGGCAGCGCTGGTGTGGATGTACTTACGCTGATGGCCATGGAGCTTGCAGGGCCATTCCCACAGGAGTTGGACGGGGTGACGGTAAGCGTTCCGGATTGGTTGCCAAATCTGATAGACACCACATTGGTTCCTTGTCCGCTCAGGAAGGTTGCCCCCGGGAATGACCAGGTGTAAGTAACTCCTGCAGGGGGAGGAGGCATAACGACGAAATTATGAATGCTGTTCTGGCAGACCTCTGCCGTTGCCGGTTGGATGGGGCCGGGCTGAGCGGGTAAAGACTGAACAGTTGCAGCCAATGTGGATGCTGAACTGGTTCCGCACGTATTACCGGCGGTTACAGTAATATTGCCATTCTGTCCAGCTGCACCGGTTGTTACTGTAATAGAATTGGTTCCGTTACCTGCGGTAATTGCCCAACCTGTCGGTACAACCCATGTGTATGTTGTCGCGTTGGGCACATTTGTAATACTATAGATCTGCCCTGCTACATTAGGGCATTGAAACGCAAGCCCGCTGATAGCTCCGGGAACTGCCGGCGCGCCGGGTAATGTGGCGTAGGTAATTGTGCCAGAGTTGCTACTTGTCCCACAAGTATTATAAGCTCTAACACGGTAATAATAAGTTGTCCCGGCCGTCAACCCGGTTACGTTGTAGGTAGTTACATTGTTAACATTCAGATTGTTATAACCCGCAACGAAAGTTGTAAAGTTGTCCGTTGAAACATCAAGGTAATATCCGGTTGCATTTGCAGCAGCAGTCCAGTTGGCAGTGATTTGTGTGCATTGGGCATTGGTGCCTGCATTTGCTGTTGGAGTGACAGTCGGCGCATTTACAGTAACTGTTGCCGAAACACAAGTTGTTGTATTGCATATTCCTTCGGCACGGACATAATAAGTAGTTGTTACTGCAGGAGAAACTGTAATACTAGGCCCTGAACCAACCAAAGTACCTCCGCAACTACCAGTGTACCACAATAAATTACTGTTGTAAATTTTAAATTCTTTCAATGTTATATTAGCTCCACCAAACCATAAAGGTGCCGCTCCAGGGGTCTTAGGATTAGCGACAGTTCCTTGCTCAACCAAAACTCCATCAATGTAAATTGATAATGTTGAACCATTCTTTTCGCCAACTACCCTATACCATTGATTAATAGTAAAATTGAAAGCTTCACCAAGTCCCGTATTTCCAGGGTCGTGTCTCCAATGTAATCTCATGTCATTGGGATATCTCCATATGCCAGGACTTCTATCGGTTCCTGCCGGAGCATAACCAAATATTTTACGCCAGCTACCATCAGGTGCCGAAGTATATTTCATGTCAAATGAAATGGTGTATCTATCAGTATTTAAAATAGCAGTTGATATTGAGGTATATGAAGATGAGTTTGAAAGTTGAATTCCTCCATCAATAAAAGATCCTCCAGAACCACTTAAATTCAATCCATTCCCTGAATAATCATTAACATTAGAAGTAAATGGATAATAAGCTACCATGCCTCCTTCAGCAGTTAAAACAGTAGAAGAGCCGGCACATATAGTTGTTGTTCCGGAAATTGATGTTGGTGGAACGGACAGCGGGTTTACAATGAGTGTAACTTCATTTGAGGTTGTATTACAACCTTGCGAAGAAACTATACAACGATACTGATAACCGTTGTATGCTCCAGATACACTGGTAAGATTAAGCGTTGCAGTAGTTGCATTTGAATAAACCCCTCCATTGGTAATATTATTCCAACCCGCTCCAGTGTTTACCTGCCATTGGTAGGTTAGTGCTGTACCTGTTGCAGTTACAGAGAAGCTTGTATTTTGTCCGGCACAAATTACTCTGTTTACAGGTTGGCTTGTAATTACTGGGTTTGTACATGGTGGAGTGCAGGGGGTATTGTAGGAAATGGCATCTACTGATACAGTTCGTTCATTAGTACTTGTTTTTCCAAAGCGTATATATCTGGTGTTTATATTAAATGTAATATTTTGATTTAACCATCCAGCATTAGATCCTAATGTGTAGGTTAACGGAGCAGTCCATGTAATGTTATCAGTCGAGAATTGAACAGTAATATTTGCTGAGTTGTTATAAAATCGCCCCCAACGAACAATTAAACTACCTCCAGATGTTAATAAATCACCACCTGTTAAATCAAGATCCAATACGTCTGTTCTTTCATTTAAATTGGCCCCCTGATTATCAGGTGCTCCAATTGCGTCATTAGGATTTTGAACTCCTGTCTCATATATAACAGAGATTGCATTCCCTTCGCAATAGCCCGGCGGAGTGTCCCAGTTGATAATTACCTGGCCATCTGCTCCAGTGCCACTAGCTCCCCCGTTATAGCCACGACCACCACCACCTCCTCCAGGTGAGCTTCCTGCAATACCCGAATAATACCTGTTCCCTCCATTACCACCATTGCCTTGTCCCACGCCACCAATTCCTCCGGTATTGCCTGATGCATTGCCTCCATTTCCTCCATTTCCTGTTGGTATTCCCGATCCACCTCCACCTCCTCCAGCATTTCCAGCGTCATATCTGGTCCCACCACTTCCACCTGCATATCTTACATCTCCAATACTGTTGGCGATTGTTCCTCCCGCTCCAGGGCTATCGCTACCCCTAGTGCCACCCGCGCCTCTTACTAATGGCCCTGTACCAAAATCCGAATTGCCACCATTCGATGCAATTCCCCCTCCTTCTCCAACAACCACGTTATAGGAGTTGCCTGGAGTTACTGTAAGGATCCTTCTGGCATATGCTCCACCACCAGCCCCACCTCCAGCGTTAGATCCCGTGGTTCCGCAACCACCACCACCTCCCCAGCATTCTACCGTTACACTGGTTACCCCCGGAGGGCAAATCCATGTATACGTGCCCGGCGTGTTGTATGTCACACTCCCCATCGGAGCCTTCACCAGATTATTATCTCCCCCCACCGTATCCCCCGGCGGCATTACTGCCATAGCGGCCAGCGGATCGGGTACGGGGCCGACTACCGGCTGTTCTTCAGGTTCAGGGACCGGAAGTTCCTGTACTTCAGGTTCGGCAGGGGTTTCCACGGTGGTTTTGGCCAGCAGGTCTTTGCCGTACACCAGCCCTTCGAACACCACATTGCGGTTATGGAAGTCCACCAGGTAATCCACGGTGCTCCAGCCGTAGATGCGGATGCTCAGGGTCTGGGGGTAGGTAACCCGGAGGCTGGTTTTTACGGGCAGGTTGCGGGGCTCATGGGTGGCAACGTAGATGGTGTGGCCGATCTGGGTTTTCTGCATGCGGAAGCCGTCGTAGGAGTACTGCACCGAGGTGCGCATATTCACGCGGCTCAGGCTTACTTCAAAGTTCAGCCGGTTGATTTCAAGGCTGGTACCGGGGGCGGGAGTAAGGGTGTACTCGAAGTAAGCTTCAGGGTCCTGGTTGTCGGTGTTCCAGCCGTTGGCCATCACGCCGAAAGAATCGCTAAAGCGCAGCGAATCAACGCCTTTGCCGGCAGAGAAGGTGAGAGTGGCATGGGGAGTGGGGATGGCCGTATCGGTGGGGGAGGTAAGGGGCCATTGCAGGGTAATGGGTTGCTGGGCATTGGCAAACAGGGCAATAAGCAGGAAGGCAAGCAGAAGGGCAGGGGTGCGGAAAATACGTATGCTCCGGCGGTGTGCTGGTGCAGGCGACGGAGCCGGGCTGTGAGCCGGCTGCAGGAATATGGATTCCGTCGTATGCCCTCCGTGGGCTATGTTACCTCTGCGTTGCGTATTCAAATGCAGTTCAGTTTCGGTGCTGCCGTTTGCATTCGGAACACCGGCGCATAAACTGCAGAGGGCGGGGGCGGCCGCCTGCGGTTGTCTGGGCAGAAATCGGTGTAGAGATGTTCATAGCAGTGTGTGTGTTAGCGAATAAGGTTCGGTCCGGTTTTTCGGTGTGTGTGCGGAATCCGGGGCGTACCTGAGATTTGTGCTGTTGTGTGTGAAATCGGTATAAAAAGCGGGGAGGGGGCAAAACGTAACAACCAGGAGCCTGCTGTCGAATTCCCGGATCGGGGAACTGAGCCTGCACCTGGTTGCGGTGTTGTTCTTTACAACTCCTGAGAAGGTAAGCGCACCGCTTTCGCGGGACAGCGACCCTGTCAGCGAGGCCGGGTAACGAGCCGGCCAGTTTGGGATCTGTATATCGATCCTGTAGGAATGGGTATATTTTGCCCCCAAAATATACGTAGATTAAGGATGAAACAATCCATCAAACGTTGCCGCTGATGGCTAACTTCCCCGGTGGATGTTCATTATGTATTTCCCAACCCTTCGATTCCGTTTGCGATTTTGATGTTCTGCGCTCTCCCAAACGCCCGCTTTCGCGGAAAGAACACCGGATGAAAATGCATCCTTGCAGCTGGAATGATTGTTTATCTCTTTCAAGTGTAAAAGTAATACAAAAAATCAGGAAATTTTGGTAGTAAAAACACGTATTTTGCAGTTGAGACACTGATAATTAAGCGATTTAGAAACAAAAGAGTATTTATAATATGATGTAGAAATATATAAAAAACCGATTGCCTGTAAACATTGTTTACACGGTATTTTCCCTGTCGGCAGCATTACAGGCGGCAAAAATGATATAACATACACGAATACAATAATATAATGGCATATTTATGTACATTTTTGCAATCTTTTCAGGACTGTACGAAGCGGATTGCCCGGTAATGTAAAATAATTTTTTACACGTTAAAAAGAGCATTGCTGGTGCATTTGCCGGATAATTTGGAAAAATGAAAAAAAATGGAGTGATGAATGGAATTTGTCAGGAGAAACTATGCTATTGCGTAAAAATGCCGGCAGGACGGGTTTTATGCTTTTCATGTGTGTCAGGGGACGGGGGACGATGTTTCCGGGATAATCGATTTTAATAGCAACGGACAAGGCGACGGGGAGACGGGGGACAAGGGGAGTGCGGATTGTGGAGTGCGGATTGCGGATTGCGGATTGCGAAATGCGGATTGCAGAATAAGGAGCATTTGGTGTCTGGGAAGTTGGGCTTTTCATATTGATCAGGGGACGAGGGACGATGTTTCCGGG
>JALHHH010000151.1 GCA_022837485.1 Bacteroidales bacterium | reverse complement strand
CTAGGGACTCTCCGTCGCTTGGAGTCATCTTTTCATGGTTATTCAGTCTGAACAAGGATAGAAGGAGCTCAGGTCCCTTCTGCTTATCAAGGACAAAATCCACCTTCGGCGCCTCCATAAAAATCATTGGTTATTCAGTTCATTGCAGACACTTGCTGTCAAACAAAAACTGACCTACGAGAGGTCTCCCAAATCGATCTTACACTACTGCGCTGGTTTAAGAGGAAGAGCTTGCGAGACTTTATGTTCCACATCCGTGGACCCGATTCTTCCTAACTCTTGATCTTGAATCGGCGCTCGGACACCAAACATTACCCGCATCATCTTCTTCGGAGCTCAATCATTTTGTTCCTCAGTTCCAGAATCAGTCAGCATTAGTAGTAAATAATGACGGTTTCATGGATCTCCACGTTCTTGATCTTAAATCCCCGCTTGAGCGGGGGGGACCGCTTGCGGTGGGGAGTGTGCTCTTTGAACAACGTTTACAATAGCTTGAACTGTTCGAAATTGAACGACAAATTCATTCTTCAATTTGTTTGGTCTGTCATCAATATGTATGCTCATTGAAGCAAGCAAGAACGCACATCGAATAACCGTTATCAGAGGATTATTTCAAGGCAGCAGCTTTTCCGGACTCTAGATACTCACACCCTCCGCCACTACGTGGCCCTCCTCCCTCAAGGGAGGATTTAAGATCAGGATCATTAGGCAAAATACAAATTTGTGCTAGAAACAGGTAATTAACGATATTTGACTCCTGACTTATTGGTGATGATAAGCTCTTTCAAGGGAGAATTAAGAAGCAAGTTAAAAGCTCAAAGAAAAATTTGCCGCACATTTTTTATTAGGTTACACGAATTCCGTATCGATTTCCACGGAAGCGGTAGCTCCCAATTGAACTGGATTCACTATCTCGCCCTAAAAACCGCTGATCGCTGGGAAGAACCGTCCTTCGCTGCCAGCGCAAAATCATGGATTCTTCCTTCGTCAAACTCCAGGAGCAGATCCCGGCCAGATGCATGCCGGGATGACGTGAAGGGTTGTCATCCCGCAGCGCTAACGTGCGGGATCTCGCTCTTCCTAACCTAGTTTCGCTAACCCGATTCTATCCACCCGATCTTTATAACCCGCACTTTGTAACCCGTTCCTAGACGCTGCTCTTTCCCGACGCAGTCGGAGGTAGCCTTTGAGTGCAAAGACTGGCCACCGAAGGTGACTGGCGTGCGTCAGCAGACTGGCTTCGAAATCGCTTGTTCCCTAAAGTAGCATCACACCTAGGCCGATAGTCTCCGGTGTAGAACTAAAGAGCTTCA
>JALHHH010000011.1:64769-119710 GCA_022837485.1 Bacteroidales bacterium | reverse complement strand
CTACCTGGCAGGGCGTTATAGCCGGAATGATCACAGGTTCCGTTTCCACGGTTGTCTGGTCAGAGATTTCTGTACTTGATCAGGCTGTTTCCGTGCGCTTTACTTCCTTTGTGTTTGCTCTTGCGGCAATATGGATCGTTAGCCTGCTAACGCAGAATAAAAAACGGTAATTCCGGTTTTGGGTTTAATTTTTATGGGCGATGACCCGGTTTAGATACTTTCACCAATAACTCGTTCAATGGCAGCCCAGAGCCGCTCTGCCGATTTGTCCCAGGTGAAAATACGCGCACGCTCAAATCCCTCTTCAATCAAACGGCTGCGCAGCTCACTGTCTTCCGCTATTCTTTTCATAGCCTGTGCAATGCTCTCCGGATCAAATGGATCGGCCAGTAATGCAGCCGAACCTGCCACCTCAGGCATGCTCGTGACATCAGAGGTAATAACCGGGGTGCCGCATCGGAAGGCCTCAACAATAGGAATCCCAAAGCCTTCGAAATAAGAAACATAAGCAAGAGCCAGCGCAGAACCCATTACATCATTCATTTCTGAAGTTTCCAACCGATCCGTAAAAATTACACTGTCCCGGTACTGCATATTGTTATAAACTGTGGCAATCTCGCCCGTCCACCACTTTTTTGCACCCGCAATCAGCAGCTTCGTACCTTCAGTATCCGTTTTTCTAAACAGATCGAATGCCCTGAATAAATTAATAAGGTTCTTGCGCGGATGAAGCGATCCGACAAAAAAGAAATAAGGCTTGCCTTCCGAATAGCGGGCCCGCGTTTCCATCTTCCTGGCTTCATCAACGGGTGCATACGCTTCGTTGGCTCCGTTGTAAACCACATCGATTTTGGAAGATGATATGCCGTAAAGGCGGATGATGTCGCTTTTGGAAAATTCCGATACCGTGGCTATGCGCTTGGCTTTGCGCGCATATTTCGGAAAAAAGGTCCGGTAATACCATCTTTCTGCAAACGGTAAACTCTGAGGATAGTGCTCGAAGTTGAGATCGTGAAAAACAGTTAAGCAAGGGATCCTGCTCCCAAGCGAGAGGTAGCCGTCGGGAGAAAGGAACAGATCGATTCCCAGCTTTTTCAGCTTATAGCGAACCGATAATTCGAACCAGATAAAATAAAGAACCGGATGCCGGGCCGGAGGACCGATAACTACCGGTGTAACATTCGGACCGAAAATGAAACCGGGATGATACGGCCTGTCGAAAATAAAATAAAATTCATGCTCCCGGTGAGAAGTTGTGATCCGCTTAAGATTTTCGTACGAAAACCATCCGATCCCTTCAAGCTTGCCGTTAAGCAACAACCGTGTATTTACTGCAATTTTCAATTTACTCCCGGATGATCCGCCTTTTATTATTACAAGGTCGGTATTTATTGTCAGAATAATAATATTTTTGCGCAAATTTAACATTTAAAGCTTAACGGTTCGGGATTTCTGTTCATTCCCTTACGGTATAGCACGGCCAGTTGTCATATTAAGCCGCATGCAGCGAAAATTCCTCACAAACCTGGGATTCCTGTTATTCCTTAACCTGCTGATAAAACCCTTCTGGATTTTCGGCATCGACAGAACCGTGCAAAATGTTGTGGGCGCTGAAGATTTCGGCTTTTATTTCACCATCCTCAATTTCTCCTTTCTTTTTAACATATTGCTTGATTTCGGGATTACCAATTTCAATAACCGGAATATTGCCCAGAATACCCACCTGCTGAACAAGCATTTCTCTGGTATTCTGATTATGAAGTTTATGCTTGCCATCGTGTATTTCGTAATCACTTTTTCTGCTGGTTTGATGTGGGGCTTTCGGGGAACGGGTCTCTGGATGCTTGTCCTGCTGGGATTAAACCAGTTTCTGATCTCATTTATCCTCTACCTGCGCTCCAACGTTTCGGCCCTGCTGTTCTTTAAAACCGACAGCGTGCTTTCGGTGCTCGACCGGATTCTTATGATTATTTTCTGCAGCATTCTGCTCTGGGGTAATGTTACCAGTCAGCCTATGCGAATCGAATGGTTCGTTTATGCACAAACTCTTTCCTATATTCTGACAGCTCTGGTGGCGCTGATGGTCGTAATCAGGAAAGCATCATTTACACGCCTCAACTGGAATGTGCCTTTTTTTGTGATGATCATAAAACAAAGCCTTCCGTTTGCCGTACTCGTTTTATTAATGACATTCTACAACCGCTTCGACTCCGTTTTAATTCAAAAGCTTATTCCGGGAGAAGAAGGAAAAATTCAAGTCGGAATTTACGCTCACGGATATCGCCTGCTGGATGCCGCCAACAACATTGCTTACCTTGTTTCTGTGCTTCTGTTGCCACTGTTTGCACGCCAGCTTAAATCCGGAGAGAAAGTTGAAAACCTTGCCAGACTGAGTTTTACTTTGTTGTTTGTACTTTCCGTTATTGTTGCCGCCGGATCTTATTTCTACAGCTATCCGATAATGGATTTGCTTTACGATCACTATATATCCAACTCAGCCGTCGTTTTCAGTGTGCTGATGGGATGCTTTATCGGTTATTCCACAACCTATGTGTTCGGTACACTGCTTACCGCAAACGGAAGCCTCAAACACCTTAATCTGGTGGCAGCAGGAGGAATGCTGCTCAATATCGGCCTTAATCTCGTTCTGATACCCTGGTACGGAGCCCTTGGCGCCGCCTGGGCAAGCCTTCTGACTCAGCTTCTGATGGCCGCAATTCAGGTTGTTCTGGCTGTAGTCATGTTCAGGTTCCGCTTTAACCCACGCTACCTGATTACTCTGGTGGTTTTTGTAGCGGGTGTGATCCTTATCAGCAGAATCACTTCCGGTTTGCCTTTGCACTGGATAAAATCATTTGCACTGATGATGGGTGCCTCCATTATTCTTGCACTTGCGCTCGGACTTTTCAATATCAGACGATTCCTGCACCTGGTTGCGTCCAGAAATCCGTAGACCTGACTTCAAACTCTCAGCTGAAACAGGATTATTTCATTTTACACATTGTAGCAACTTCGGTTTTTATGCAAGCAATATTGTTCATAACTGAATGTTTTTTCCCTATCTTTGGCAACCCCTAACGAACCAACATTATATATGTCGGAGAATAAACTAACAGAAATCAGGGATTTCGACTCAAGCAGCCTTGGAAAGTTTTTGTTTTCCTGGCGTAAGCACCTGATTATCATAGGTTTGATCGCAGCGATCTTGTCGGCATTTTTTTCATCCAGCCTTTTTATTACTCCGCTGTACCGCTCCTCCGTGGTTCTGTTTCCGGTTTCTAGCAACTCGGTGTCAAGGGCACTGCTTACCGATCAGCCCGCTGCAAAAACCGATATTCTTGAATTCGGAGAAGATGAGCAAACGGAACAAATGCTGCAAATCCTCAGCTCTAACAAGATCAGAGATAAAGTAGTCGCCCGGTTCGATTTGATGAAACATTACCGGATCAACCCTTCATCGAAGTATAAAAATACTGAGCTTTTTCGTCAGTATGAAAGAAATATAACTTTCAGAAGAACTGAATTTATGGCCGTCAGAATCTCCGTTCTCGACAGAGATCCGCAAATGGCAGCCGATATCGCCAATACCATTTCAGATCTCCTCGATTCAACCAAGAATGCCATGCAACGCGAACGTGCCTTGAAGGGATTCAAGATTGTCGAACAGGAGTATAACAAGCTGCGCAATGAGATCGCAGCAATGGAAGATTCACTCAGAATTATTCGTGAACTTGGCGTGTATGACTATGAATCACAAGCTGAAATGTTCAATCAGCAGCTGGCCATCGAAATTGCACGCGGAAATACCAGAGGCATTCAGTCGCTTGAAGAAAAACTAAGCCTTCTTGCTAAATACGGTGGTGCTTATGTTTCGCTTCGCGATATGCTTGAGCATGAGAAGAAACAACTCAGCTACTTGAAAGCCAGGTATGAAGAGGCCAAAGTGGATGCAATGGAAAACCTTCCGCAAAAATTTGTTGTGGAAACAGCGTACAAAGCAGAGAAAAAGTCATACCCCGTGCGCTGGATCATCGTTCTGGTTTCAACCATAGCAGCACTCCTCACCTCAGTGATCGTTATCATCACCGTTGAGAAATTCCCTGCGCTCAAAACGATGAGTACGCCGAAAAAAAAAACTCCATTTCAGAACAATAAGATTTAAATTCAGCATAATGGACAACATAAAGCCGCACACTGAGAACTATTTCAGTAACATCCGCATGATGAAGATCTTTTTCAGGTGGAAATGGCATCTCCTGATTATAGCTGCCGTCGCCGCCCTCCTTGCAGCTGTGTTTACAAGCTCCTACTTTATCAAACCAAAATTTAAATCATACGCCTTGGTTTATCCCTCAAACATCGCTCCTTATTCCGATGAAAGCGAAAGTGAACAAATGCTGCAATGGCTTCAATCACAGGATATCCGCGACAGCGTAATACGAAAATTTAACCTTCCGGAGCATTACCGCATCGATTCATCCTATAAATACTTCCATTCTACTATGCAATATCTTTACAATAAAAATGTAAAGATCAGCAAAACACAGTACGAATCCATCGAAATCGTGGTTACAGATACTGACCCCGTTATCGCACGCGATATGGTTCTTGCAATTATTGATTTCTGTAACCTGAAAATAAGGAATATCCACAGGTCTAAATACGAAGAGGTAGTACAAAGCATGGGCAAAGCCATGCAGGAGAAAAAAGCACAACTCGATAGTATCGAATCGGCTCTCGCCAGCCTGCGTGAAAACTATGAACTGATCGATTACGATGCTCAGGCCAGGGAAATCACACGCGGATACCTTCGTACCGTCGACGGATCCAATTCAACCAATATAAACACGAAGGATGTGTTGCGGCTGAAAGAGAATTTTCAGGCTAAATCCGGTGAACTGGCAATACTTACTCAGCGCCGTATCGATATCATGAGAATTTTTACCGAGTTTGAAATGATCTACGACCGGGCAGTTTACGATGCCAACAAACAGTTCACCTTTACTAATGTAGTAACTCCGCCGGTCGTTGCCGACAAAAAAGCATATCCGGTTCGCTGGCTTATCGTTGTCTATTCCGTTTTCGCAACCCTTTTCTTCTCCGTACTGATTATTTCTGTCGTCGAAAATAAACGCATCAATCAGGAGATGAAAGACCTCGTAAACGGTTAATTGATCCCTGAAAACCTTCCGATACGGTGGCCGATAATCTTAAAATCAAGTGGTTCTATGTTCTGAGCGGGATATTTATCCTGCTCAATACCGTTCTCGTTGTAAAAGAGATTTACCTCGGGATAGCGGTGCCGCTGCTTTTTGTTATCGCTCTGATGTACCTCTTCTGGCTCGATAAACTCCTTCTTCTTATCGTTTTCGTTACACCTCTTGCCATAAACATTTCAGACAGTGAACTGGGAATCGGAATTTCTATACCCTCCGAACCCCTTATGGTTGGCGTTCTCATTCTATTTGTGCTGAAAACACTCTTCAATGGTCGATACGACAAGAAAATCCTCTCCCATCCGGTAACCATAGCCGTTTTCTTTAGCCTTTCATGGCTGCTGATTACCAGTATCACCAGCTCTATGCCCTTGGTTTCCTTTAAGTTCCTTGCTGCCCGGCTCTGGTTTATTGTTCCATTCTATTTTCTTGGAATTTTACTGTTTAAGGATGTTAAAAATATCTCACGGTTCAAATGGCTTTATGTTGCTGCACTTATCATTGTAATCATTTATACTACCATTCACCATTCTTCCTATGGCTTCGCCGAACGGCAGGGTCACTGGGTTATGAAACCGTTCTATAACGACCACACTGCCTATGGAGCCATACTCGCATTCTTTGTGCCGGTGTTCGTAGGTTTTATGTTTAACTACGAACGCTCCCGCACATACAGATTCTATGCAGGAGTGGTGTCAATAATCCTGATTCTTGCCCTTTACCTGTCATTCAGCAGAGCCGCATGGGTGAGCGTTGCGGCTGCAATTGGCGTTGCCGTCCTGGTAGTATACCGGATTAAGTTCCGGTGGATCGCAATAGTGCTTATTGCTGCAATCGCGTCATTTTATACGTTCAAAACGGAAATTCTTTACGTTCTTGAAAAGAATAAACAGGATTCCTCCGCCAATTTTATAGAACACGTACAGTCGATCTACAATATCTCTTCCGATGCATCCAACCTGGAACGTATAAACCGCTGGCAATCTGCTATCCGAATGTTCGGCGAACGTCCGGTATTCGGCTGGGGCCCCGGAACCTATCAGTTTGTTTATGCCCCATTCCAGCGATCAAAAGAACGTACCATTATCAGTACAAACGCAGGTGACCTTGGAAATGCCCACAGCGAATACATAGGCCCGCTCTCTGAACAGGGAGTCCCGGGTTTGATATCTATTATCTGGATCGCTTCAGCTGCAATCATTACCGGTATAAGAGTATACCGTAATGCCAGAAACAGGGAAATACGCCTCTACAGCCTCGTTTCCGTGCTTGCCCTGGTTACGTATTTTATTCACGGATTCCTCAATAACTTCCTTGATACCGACAAAGCTTCGGTTCCATTCTGGGGATTTATTGCTATGATCGTAGCAATGGATCTGTACCACAAAGACAGCGTGGAGGTCGATACTTCTATGCTATCCGCGAAAAAGGAAGAATTCTGACAGTACATACGTCTGCTTTCTGGAGCCCCGCTAATTCGTTTCTTTGCAACTGCTAAAAAATATCTACCTTAATACCAAATGCCTTTTTCGAAATTTGTATTTAAATCTCTGCCTGATTGTGCGGTTTCCAGGAGATTGGCTGTTTAATCCGTTGTAAAACTTTACTTCGTCGCTTCGTCGTTGATTCCCATTGAAGCGATTATGCCCGGGAGCTGACGCAATGCTGCCAGTTCCTTCCACTTCTTGCGTGCATCATCTGCCGGGACTCCAAAATAAGTTTTACCGCCTTCCAGACTCTTATCCACGGCCGATGTGGCCAGAATAACGGCACCTTTGCCAATAACCAGATCCTTGTTAATGGCAACCTTTCCCCAGAGAATTACATCGTCTTCTATTTTTGTTACACCGGCAATGGCACAATGTGAGCCGATCAGGCAGTTAGAGCCTATGCTTGAATCGTGTCCTACCTGCACGTGATTGTCCAATTTCGTTCCGCTGCCGACCATGGTATCGCCGGATACACCCTTGTCGATTGCACATAAGGCTCCGATTTCAACATCGTTGCCAATTACTGCGCGGCCACAGGATTCAAATTTGCGGTATCCCTCAGGTTTGCGCTGGAAATAATAGGCATCGCCGCCAATTACACTGTTCGACTGAATGATGACCCGGTCACCGATAACGGAGTGGTCGTAAATACTAACGTTTGCGTGAATGATGCAATCCCTGCCTATAATAACATGATTCCCGACAAAAACACCGGGTTGGATTACCGTGCCTTTACCGATAACAGCCGAAGGCGAGATCATTGAAGTGGCCCGCTCAAACGGTCTGAATTTCTTTACCAGTGAAACATAGGCAGCAAAGGGGTCTTTGTGAAACAACAGTGCTTTCCCTTCCGGGCAGCTAACTTCCTGGTTGATAATAATAGTTGTCGCCTTAGAATTTAATGCCTTGCTGTAATATTTTGGATGATCAACGAAGGTTAAATCTCCGGGCTCTACCATGTGAATCTCATTCAAACCAGTTACCGGAAATGAAGGGTCACCTTCATATTCAGCCTCAATCAGGCTGGCAATGGTCGCAAGCGTAAGTGTCGGGTCAAGCTGCATGGTTCTGTGAAATTGATGACAGGAAAAAACCGGGCTGGTTTGCCCGGTTTTTATTTTTTGGGTTATGATTTTACCCTTTCGGAATAATCACCAGTACGTGTGTCTACTTTAATTCTCTCCCCTTCATTAATAAACAAAGGAACGTTAACCGTTGCACCGGTGTCTACAGAAGCAGGCTTCAGCGTATTGGTTGCGGTGTCGCCTCGTAATCCGGGCTCAGTATAGGTTACGGTAAGCTCAACAAACGGAGGAAGCTCACAGGTTAAAGGCGTTTCCGTTTCGGCATGAAACATAATCTCAACCGATTGGCCCTCCTTCAGAAACTGAGGTGCATTGATAAGAGCCTCCTCAATTAATACCTGCTCAAAGGTTTCGTTGTGCATGAAATTATACCCGCTATCGTCTTTATAGAGAAACTGATAGGGACGACGCTCAACACGTGCTACATCAATCTTAACTCCTGCACTGAATGTGTTCGGAATTACTTTGCCCGTTTTAAGGTTTCTTAATTTTGTCCTGACAAATGCGGCACCCTTTCCGGGTTTTACATGCTGAAATTCCACCAAAGTGTATAAATCACCATTGAATTCAATGCATAAGCCATTCTTAAAGTCAGCAGTAGTTGCCATAAAATCTGATACTTGTTAATTTTTTTCGTGCGCAAAGGTAGTGTTTTTGCTTCAGGTTTTCTGTATATGTTGGTGACAGTCATTAAAAAAAACTGGATTTTTGCTTCCTCAACTTTAATGCCGGCTTAACAACTAGTATTGCGTCATCCCAGTCGTTTGCCGAAGGCTGGTACGCAAACTAAAAGTGCTTATTGCGGAAATGCCTCCCCACAGCTGATAATGCCAAGCTCTGCCGCCGAAATCCAGTTTTCTCCGTAAATTCCTTTAAGCATGGTAAAGCGAAAGTACCGCACCTGTGCCGTTTGTTCGAATTCTATCGTTTGCTTCGACGGATTGTTCAGCATATTGGCAAACTCGCCCTTAACCTGCGGCAACCAGTGAACGCCATCGGTGCTTGTTGCAAATTCATACTGAAGCGCCGTACCGCTGAAGTTTCCATCGTTTCGGGGCGCGTATGTAAAACCGCAAACACTCAGCGTGTCATTCATGTCAACCGTAACGGAATAGGGAGGAGGTGGCAATATTCCTTCCAAGGCGGTATGCCACATGCTGCCGGGGTCTTCATCTATCACGTTTTCTGCCGGGAATGCAGGATGCGAAGGTTCAGCAACTGCAATGCGCCAGTTTGTTTTGCAGACATCGTATGTTTCAGTAATGATATTTCCACTTTCAGAAAGATCCCGGTTAAATGCACGGGCTTTTACGATTCCTTTCCGGGGCAACAGAAACGGAGTGGTATACCGATCCGATTCCCGATCCGGATCGCTTCCGTCAAGGGTATACGTTATATGGGGACAGGGAGTTTCGTTCGACATGCTTACCCAGCCATCCTTGTTTCTGCGAATGACCGGATCGCTGATTATTTCTGAAGTTAAAAACAGCCCGGCTTCCGCAATGAAGGCATCGCCTCGTGATTTTTTTATATTTATGCGAACCTTTGAAGCTCTAACCGGCTGTATACGAAGTAGTCGCTTGTAGCCTATGGTCGTGCCACCGGCCACTTCAGTCCATTTGCCTTCTTTCTGTACCTCTATCGTAAACTCCTCCACCCTTTGCCCGTGTTCAATATATTCCTGAAGTAAAATAACATCAAACACAATATCTTCCTTAAAAGTCAGCTCTGCATACGCAGGTGTGTTTCCCATACTCTTATACGTTTCTCTGTCACCATCAGCAAGGGCTTTTAACCCGGAGGGTATTACAGTTGCCTGTAACGAAAGATTATCTCTGAAAGATGAACTCACCCAATTGCCAAATTCCTTAAGACGAGCAACATCGGTTTCATGTATCAGCCCGCGCCTATCCGGAGGGATGTTTAACAGCAATACCGAATTCATCCCAACGGAGTTAAAATATATATCGGCTAACCGGGGCAGGGATTTGATACGGGGAGTTTCGTTTTCATGAAAAAACCATCCGGGTCGAATGGATACGTCTACTTCAGCAGGAAACCAGAAAACCTGACCAGCCTTTTCCAGTACCTCTCTGCTTCCAAGGTCTGCGCTGGTTTCATCTAATCCCAGATTTTGATTAATCGCCTGCATTTCGGGTCTTCCTCCGGGTGCAAGTGCCGTTACGCTCCATTCGGTTGCCCTGCCGTAACCGCTCTCAGTCCCTACCCAGCGCACATCCTCACCTTTGATGGCTACAACGGCCTCCGGCTGCAGGCGGCGGATCAGATCATAGTATGCAGCCCAGTCGTACTCCTGTTTTTTACCATCAGGCCCTTCTCCGCATGCCCCGTCGAACCACACTTCATCAATGCGTCCGTAATTGCTGAGCAACTCAGTAAGCTGTTGAATATACAGTTCATTATATAAGGGTGAATTTCCGTATACGGGCGAATTGCGGTCCCAGGGCGAAAGGTATATGCCAAAACGGAGATCCGCATCTTCGCAGGCTTTTTTTAACTCCCATACAACATCTCCTTCGCCATCACGCCACGGTGAGCCCGTTACTGAATGCATAGTGGTTTTTGTTGGCCACAGACAAAATCCGTCGTGATGCTTGGCCGTTAATATTACCAGTTTTATTCCGGCATCTTTCAATGCGGTAACCCACTGTCCGGCATCCAGTCTTTCCGGGTTGAAAAGTTCGGGCGATTCTGTGCCATCCCCCCACTCACGACCGGTAAACGTGTTGATGCCAAAATGGATGAAAGCAGTTAATTCAAGTTTCTGCCACTCCAGTTGTCTGGCATCGGGAACCACCCGGCCTGCCATCATTGCCTTACGCTCTGCAGACATTTTCCTGTCAAATGTAAACTGCCCTACATAGACGCGCTTCGTTTCACACGATGAGAAATTCAACAGGCACAGGAATGCAATTGTCAGACGAATAAGGAGCCTTTCTGCCCGGATTAATAAAAAAACACTATTCAACCACTTCATGACAATCAAAGCTGGCAGGGTTTGGACGGTTTTCTGAGAATTTTTTAATACATAGTCACAGACCGGTAAATTTACTTAATTTTTAAAGGGTTCTTTGAAAAAGCTGCATCACAGACTTTTTGAAAAAGTTAAGACGCTGAATTTGAAGCCATGGTATCCTGATCTCCTACATTTTCTTTGATTTAGCTGATCCCGGCTGTCAAAACGGGGTAATAGGAGGGTGCCCTGTTTCGTTGGAAAAATCTTGTTTATTATACCCGTTTTTATTCCAGTATACTTTTTATCAAAAAAATAATTTAAAAAGTAATGGGAAACAAAATATTATTTTTTGTACTATATTTTGGTAAACCAGAGTGCTTTTCAAGTTTAATTTTCTAAAAAATCAATAATTATAAAACATTAAAAAACAGAAAGATAAATAAATTCGGATACTGATAAATTAACTAATTTTAACTAATTTCTAATTTTGGTATGAGGTTTGCAAGATGTGGGTAGCTAACCCTGATAAAAATAAACTTTAAAAACCAAATGCCATGAAAGCGCTCAGAAGATTATTCGCAATGGTACTTATCCTCGCCACAGGTTTTGGAGTAAGTGCCGTAGACTACAGACAGGAACGGTTAAACCTCCCCGGAGATAACCTAAACTTGTATGCTGTAATGAAACTTTTCCAGGAATCGGAAACGATTGAAGGTTTTGAAAAAAGCCTGAATGCCGAAGATTCCTACATTAACAATTTAGACCTCAACGGCGACAACTACATCGACTACATTACTGTTACCGACTACGTGGATGGGTTAGACCACACCATAGTACTTCGGGTAGCCATCAATGCCAGAGAGAATCAGGACGTTGCGGTTATCACTGTCAATAAGGACAGGCATGGGAAGGTTTACGTGCAGATGATTGGCGATGAGTTGCTGTATGGTAAAAACTACATTATAGAGCCTTATTACAATGCTGACGGAACGGTTCGTGAAACGCCCAATCCCGCTTACACCGGGAACGCCAGGGTTGTAAACACAGGCACAACGGTTGTACCCGGCGCCACTTACGTAGAGGTACATGCCTGGCCGGTAATCCGCTACATTTACATGCCTACTTACGTTGTATGGCACTCTCCCTGGTACTGGGGATACTATCCTACATACTGGAGGCCCTGGAGAGCTTACTACTGGGATTACTACTACGGATACCACGCTCACTGGCACCATCACTACTACCATCACTACCGTTACGCAAACTACTACAGATATACTCACTATACCGACCACTACTACAATCGTCACCGCCACTACTCAACAACGGTTCGTACATACCGCGACGGTGGAAGGTACAACCAGACATACTCACGCCCTGATCTGCGCAGCGAAGGATCGGCTCTGTACGCACAGCGCCACGGCGACCCGGGCCGTTCAACTGCACAACCTGCAGTAACAACCGGCAACCGCACTTCCACGGCAGTTGGATCCGGAAGAAATACCGCTCAGACCACCAAAACTCAGCCGGAACGCCCTGTAGTGAACAATACACGTACTTCGGTTCCCGACGTTGGCAGCCCCGCAAACCAGGGAAGGGTAAGTACAGGTACCGGAACTACCGGACGGAGCACTCCCGGAGGTAAGGAGGTAAAAACCACCCGCACCGACAAACCATCGGTAAACAATACCCGCTCCTCAGCTCCTGAAATCGGTAAGCCTGCAAACCAGGGAAGGGTAGCAACAGGAACAGGAACTTCCGGCCGGAGCAATCCCGCAGGTAAGGAGGTAAAAGCCACCCGCACCGACAAACCAGTAGTAAACAATACCCGCACTTCAGCCCCTGAAATCGGTAAGCCTGCATACCAGGGTAGGGTGACAACAGGATCAGGAACTTCGGTAAGGAGCAATCCCTCAGCGAGTGAGGTAAAATCAAGCCGGACTTCGGGCCCGGAGGTTGGAGCCCCTCGCACCAGCAGGCCTAAAGCTGTTCAGCAGACTGAAAAACGCACATCTGCCCCAGCAATAGGAAACAGCAGTACCGGATCAAGCCGTAGCTCCGCATCGGTAAGTACTGAAAGTAAAACACAGTCACGCAGCAGCCAGACCGTTACATCGGGCAGAAGTTCAACGGGTTCTTCCTCCAGACAAGCCACGGTTGCTCCTGCAAAATCATCCCGCTCAGCGGGCGAAAACAGCGGACGTAACAGATAACACGTTATGTTTATAAAAAAAGAGGCTGCATTGAGCGACAGCCTCTTTTTTTATTACAGAAAAAAAGATTTATTTATTTTCTTCGGCATATGCGGAAACCGGAGCGCAGGTACATATCAGGTTACGATCGCCGTATGCATCGTCGATGCGGGTTACAGCCGGCCAGTATTTATCGGTGATATCAATCCCAACCGGGAATGCCGCTTTAGCCCTGGTATAAGGAAAATCCCACTGCTCTGCAGCAATCATAGCCAGCGTATGCGGGGCTTTTTTAATAACATTTATCTGCCGGTCAGCTTTTCCTTCAGCTATTTCATCAATTTCCTGACGAATGGAGATCATTGCATCCACAAACCGGTCGAGCTCCTGCAGGGGTTCGCTTTCGGTTGGTTCTACCATGAGGGTGCCATGAACCGGGAAAGCAACCGTAGGGGCATGAAAACCATAATCCATTAATCGCTTGGCTAGATCGATTACTTGCAGGTCGGCTGTCTTGCTGAACTCATTGCAGTCAAGAATCATTTCATGTGCAACACGGCCGTTATTGCCGGTGTACAAGATCTTGAAATACGATTCGAGTTTGGTTTTAAGGTAGTTGGCGTTAAGAATAGCAATTCGGGTTGCTTCTGTAAGCCCTTCTCCGCCAAGAAGTTTAATATAACCATAAGAAATCGGAAGGATGGAGGCGCTTCCATAAGGGGCTGCAGCAACTGCACTAATGCGGTTATCGCCTCCGGTTTTTACCAGGGCATGACCCGGCAGGAAGGGCTTCAGGTGACTGGCCACTCCGATGGGTCCGACACCGGGTCCGCCGCCGCCGTGAGGGATAGCAAAAGTCTTGTGTAAGTTAAGGTGACATACATCTGCACCTATGAATCCCGGGCTGGTAAGTCCTACCTGAGCATTCATGTTGGCACCGTCCATGTATACCTGTCCGCCGTTTTCATGAATAACGTTTACGAGATCCAGAATGGCTTCTTCGAAAACGCCGTGTGTGGAAGGATAGGTTACCATACAGACCGACAGGGTGTCCTTATATTTTTCTGCCTTTTCTTTTAAATCGGCCATGTCGATGTTGCCGTTGGCATCGGTTTTAACGACCACCACGGTCATGCCTGCCATTGCTGCACTGGCGGGGTTGGTGCCATGAGCAGATGCGGGAATCAGGCAGACGTTGCGATGCCCTTCTCCCCGGCTGATGTGATATGCTCTTATAACCAGCAGTCCGGTGTATTCACCGGCGGCTCCGGAGTTGGGCTGGAAGGAAACAGCGGCAAAACCGGTGATTTCGCAAAGAGCCTTTTCCAGATCGCGAATCATCAGATGGTAGCCTTCGGCCTGTTCTTCCGGGACAAAGGGGTGCAGGCTGTTGAATTCAGGCCAGCTGAGGGCAAACAATTCGGCAGCAGCATTCAGCTTCATGGTACAAGATCCCAGGGGAATCATCGAACGGTTGAGCGAGAGGTCTTTACCTTCCAGCTTTTTGATAAAGCGCATCATTCCGGTTTCGGAATGATATGTGTTAAATACGTCATCACTCAGGAAAGCCGATTTCCTTCTGAACGCATCGGGAATGGTCTTTATGCGGCAGCATTCTTCCGGAATGCAGACATATTCGAGGAACTGTTTTTTTGCAGCAGAGGCAAAGATGTTAACCAGGGTGTTGACGTCTTCAAGGTTTGTTGTTTCGTCAATGCTGATGCTTATCAGCCGATCGTTGATGTACCTGAAGTTAACTTCATTTTCCAGAGCCAGTTTCTTGAATTCGGCCATACGTACCGTTTCCGGAACCTGAATCCTGACGGTGTCAAAGTAAGTTTCATTCAGTTGGGTGTATCCGTATTTGAGCACTTCGGTTGCAAGAACTCCTGCCAGTATGTTGATGCGTTCGGCAATTTGCTTTATTCCTTCGGCGCCGTGATAAACGGCATACATCCCGCTCATAGTGGCCAGAAGCGCCTGCGCCGTACAGATGTTTGATGTTGCACGTTCGCGTTTAATGTGCTGCTCGCGGGTTTGCAGAGCCATGCGTAAAGCCCTGTTACCCTGTGTATCAACCGATACACCAATAATGCGGCCGGGAATATTACGCTTGTATTCTTCGCGGGTGGCAAAATATCCGGCATGTGGTCCGCCAAAACCCATCGGTAATCCAAACCGCTGGTTGGACCCTACAACCACATCGGCACCCCATTCGCCCGGAGGGGTGAGCAGGGCAAGGCTCATAAGGTCGGCAGCGACAGCTACCAGGATTCCTTTTTCGTGCGCATTTGCAACAAAACTGCTGTAATCGTGGATTTCTCCGGTTTCGTCGGGGTACTGAACGATAGCTCCGAACCAGGTTCCGTCAAATTCAATGGTCTTCCAGTCACCGGTTTCTATTTGTATGCCGAGAGGTTCGGCCCTGGTATTCAGAACATCTATGGTCTGTGGAAAGAGTTTATCTGAAACGAAGAACCGGCAGGCTCCGGCTTTAACGGCTTCGCGCGGCCTGGAATTATAAAGCATGATCATGGCTTCTGCAGCAGCCGTAGCTTCATCGAGCAACGATGCATTTGCCAGGGGCAGACCGGTAAGACTGCTGATCATGGTTTGATAGATGAGAAGAGCTTCGAGCCTTCCCTGTGAAATTTCTGCCTGATATGGGGTGTAGGAGGTATACCATCCCGGGTTTTCAAGAATGTTGCGCTGAATGACTCCCGGAGTGATGCTGTTGTAGTATCCCAGCCCTATGTATGATTTGTAGATTTTATTTTTTGAACCAAGGCTTTTCAGATGATTGAGGTATTCATATTCATTCATGGCAGCCGGAAGGTTCAGCGGAGCACTTAAACGTATTCTTGAAGGAATGGTTTCGTCAATGAGTGCATCAAGACTTTTTGCACCTATGGTTTGCAGCATTTCTTCCACTTCACGGGCCCTGGGTCCGTTGTGACGGTTGATAAAATTGTTGGTAAGTTTCGACATGGGCTGAGAGTATTATAATTCGATTGTTAATGCCTGTTCAAATGTGCGGCAAAGATAAAGATTCTCCGATTTACCGTAAAATTTGCACAAAAAGTTTAATGTATTTAAATAAATGAATATCAGTAATATGGAATAAATTGAATCTTTATTTTAGCCCGCGCCTGGTATTCTTGCTCTGTATTCGCATGCACCGATTAGTGGCATTAAGATGCTGCAGAATGTGGGATAGCGGATTAGGTAAAGCCGTCCTGGAAAGATCATGCAGAGCGATGTTGTTTTTTTTACCTTTGCTCCTTCACAATTTTCAACCTAAAACTATTGTTACCATGGGTATTAAAGTACGGTTAACCGTCATGAATTTTTTTCAGTTTTTTATCTGGGGTTCATGGCTGATCACCATCGGAGCTTTCTGGTTTCAGCACAAACAGTGGTCGGGTGCTGAGTTTGGCGCTATTTTCTCAACTATGGGAATTTCTTCTCTCTTTATGCCGGCCATAGCTGGAATTATTGCCGACCGGTACATCAGTGCTCAAAAGCTTCTGGGGATCTTTCATCTGGCCGGTGCTGCCCTTCTGTATTACCTCCCAAACATCGACGATCCGGGTGTCTTTTTCTGGGTAATGCTGGTAAATATGATGTTTTACATGCCTACCATTTCACTGACCATCGCTGTAGCATATACATCATTGAAAAAGAGTGGATTGGATATAGTAACGCATTATCCTCCCATTCGGGTATGGGGCACGGTGGGCTTTATCGTTGCGATGTGGATTGTCAGTCTGCTGCACATCGAGACTTCCTCGGCCCAGTTTTATGTTGCAGCCGGAGCTTCCCTATTCCTTGGTCTTTATGCTTTTACCCTTCCCGATTGTCCTCCAGCAGGTCATAAAGAAGAAAAAAGATCCCTTTTTGATGCGATGGGTCTTAATGCTTTCTCGCTGTTTAAAAACTACAAGATGGCGTTGTTTTTTATGTTTGCCATGTTGCTTGGGGCTGCTCTTCAGCTAACAAATATGTATGGCGATACCTTCCTTCACGATTTTGCTAAAATTCCAGAATTTCAGAATCTGATAGCGGTAAGGTATCCGGCTATCATCATGTCGGTTTCTCAGATATCCGAGACACTTTTCATTCTGGCAATTCCTTTCTTTTTAAAGCGTTTCGGAATAAAGAAGGTGATGCTTTTCAGTATGATTGCATGGGTGTTCAGATTCGGACTTTTTAGTTTCGGCGATCCGGCAGGCGGGTTATGGATGATTATTCTTTCAGGAATCATTTATGGAATGGCATTCGATTTCTTTAATATTTCAGGTTCGCTGTATGTTGAAACACAAAGTCATTCGGGCATACGGGCAAGTGCACAAGGCTTGTTTATGATGATGACCAACGGTTTTGGAGCCCTGGCGGGAAGTTACCTCAGTGGTATCCTCATCGATGAATTTTTCCTTCTTGAAGACGGATCAAAAAACTGGTCCGAGATATGGATGGCCTTTGCTATTTATGCTCTGGTGATAACCGTTGCTTTTGCTATACTATTCAAACACAAGCACAATCCGGATGATTTTGCAAGCGTTAAGCACTGATTTTCATGTATTTTGATTAAATATTGAACTTCTCCCTTTTCCGGCTCTTTTTTTAACAGCCGGGAAAGGGATTTTTTTTACTTATGCCGTCAGAAAACATGACTTTATAGGGGCGGACGCATTTGTTTGGTAACGAAAATAATCTTAGGTTTGTAAGTCTAAATTATCCAAAACCATGAGCATAAAGCGATACCTTTATTTATCCATGACTCCGGAAGCCCTCATTTCCTCCATGCTTCCTCCTGAAGAGTTTGGCGTTTATTACGCAGTTGGTACAAACAAGCGAACATCCGGCCAGGCATTGTTTTTTGAGATCGACCCCGGCTTTAAGAGCGATTATTTTAACATGGCGAGTATAGAAACCCGCTGTGTTCCGCATGTTGACGGGAAACCCAAGCGCTCTGTATATCTTTCAACGTATCGTGTTCTTGAGAATATTCCACTCAGCGCATTCCGTAATTTGTATCTTACCACATCGGATGGTAAAGTGCTTGAGCTGACTAAATCGCAGTACACTCCGGAAGAGAAGCCTATATTGCATCTGTATCAGCAACTTTGTCCGGTAACGCCCAGGGTTGTGAGCAAGCTTGCACCGCCAAAATTTACGGAATGGGTGACCGACCGGCATAATCCGATTTATTTCCCTAAAATTGTTTTTGTTGAACTTATACTCAACCGTCTTGCCGAGGATCCGCTTACCGCACCCGTTGGCAATCTTCCATACGCCAACAAGGATCATCTGCGCGATTGCCTCATCGGCTTGTATATGGGTTACGAAAAGCCAACCAAGACGGTTAACCGTTTTTATCAGGGTGATGTGCTTTACCGTACGGTAAAAAACGGTTTCTTCGTCGGCGACAAAGAAGGATTTTTGTTTTACAAGTTTCCTGAAACGGATGAACTGCAGAAGCTTTACTACCCGTGGTGGCGTTCTGCGCTGAATCTTGAGTTTCCCGAGAAATAGCCTTCAACGTCGCATTGTATTCAAGTCCGGTGGATCCAGGGGATTTGCCGGATTTTTTTATACGATCATTTTCATAAGGCACAAAAGCAAAGGCTCCCTGCCGGTCTACTACTATTAAGTAATACAACCGGGGAGCCTCTTGCATTAAATGAACGGGGGCCTGCTAGTGTTTGATTCGCATACCGTAGAAGGAACGGTAAACGAAGAACAATCCAACGATCAGGAAGAAAACTCCAATCAGGGACGACCAATCGGATGCACCTGTGGTTTTGGCTGACTGACTCATCTTTACAGCAATCTCGACGGCAAGCAATCCAAACAGTGTCGAGAATTTGATGATGGGGTTCAGTGCTACTGAGGAAGTGTCTTTGTATGGGTCACCAACGGTATCGCCCACCACGGTAGCCTCGTGCAGTGGAGTTCCTTTTTCTTTCAGGTCAACCTCAACAACCTTTTTTGCATTGTCCCAGGCACCTCCGGCATTGGCCATATACATTGCCTGGAAGAGGCCGAACACTGCAATAGAAATCAGGTAAGAGACAAAGAAATTGGGATCGAAGAAGGCAAAGGCCAGGGTGAGAGAAAAAATGACTCCGAAGATGTTCCACATTCCGGCCTGAGCATATTGGGTACAGATTTTTACCACAGCTTTTGAATCGTTGATGTCGGCTTCGTCTTTATCAAGTTTTATATTTCGTTTGATAAACTCAACGGCTCTGTAGGCACCAGTGGTAACCGCCTGCATAGAAGCTCCTGAAAACCAGAATATTACAGCTCCGCCAGCGATAAATCCAAGAATTACAGGAGCATCCGTAAGGCTCAGGTTAAGAAGTCCGAGCTGATCGAGCAGAAGGATAATGGCAAAAATCATGGTGGTAGCTCCGATAACAGCAGTGCCAATAAGCACGGGCTTGGCAGTAGCCTTAAATGTGTTTCCGGCCGAATCGTTGGCTTCGAGGTAGTGCTTACCGCGACTGAAGTCGGGTTCAAATCCGAAATCGTTTTTAATTTCATTGCTGATTCCCTGGATCTTTTCGATTTGCGAAAGCTCGAACACCGACTGAGCATTATCGGTTACAGGGCCATAGCTGTCAACGGCAATGGTTACCGGTCCCATGCCGAGGAATCCAAAGGCAACAAGACCAAAGGAGAAGATTGCAGGATAATTCATAATGGCTTCCAGACCAAGTCCGGAGATAGCAAATGCACCAGCCATGAGTCCCATGATTACCATTCCTTTCCAGAAGGCACTGAAGTTGCCCGCAACCATACCAGAGAGGATGGTAAGTGAAGCGCCGCCTTCGCGGGAAGCGGTGACGACTTCGTTAACGTGTCGCGATTTGGAGCTAGTAAAGGCTTTTGTAAATTCGGGAATGATGGCTGCTGCCAATGTTCCGAGACTGATTATAGAAGCCAGTTTCCACCAAAGACCGGAGCCCGGCATGAGATCCCCAATAAGCAGATAACTTACGATGTAGGTAACGATGATGGATACGATAGAGGTAATCCAAACCAGGGAGGTCAGCGGAGCTTCGAAATCAAAATCGTTTTTGTTGCTATAACGTCGGGAGGAATACCATTGGTTGATCTGATAGGAAAAGATGGAGGTGAATACCATAAGTATACGCATGGCGAAAATCCAGACGATCAGCGTACTTTGAAAGTCGATGCCCATGGCAAGTACGATAAATGAGATCAAGGCAACGCCCGTTACACCGTAGGTTTCAAAACCATCGGCAGTAGGTCCAACGCTGTCGCCGGCGTTATCGCCGACGCAATCGGCAATAACACCCGGGTTTCTGGGGTCATCTTCTCCGATGGCGAAAACGATCTTCATAAGGTCAGAACCTATGTCTGCGATTTTTGTAAAGATACCTCCTGCAATCCGGAGTGCGGAGGCGCCGAGCGATTCACCAATGGCGAATCCCACAAAACAGGCCCCGGCGCTTTCGCCTGGAACAAACAGCAGGATAATCAGCATCATGATCAGCTCAACGGTAATCAGCAGAACACCCACGCTCATACCTGCCTGAAGGGGAATAGATACAACATTCCAGGGCTTTGATTTAAGCGCTGCAAACGAGGTTCGGCTGTTGGCCAGGGTGTTGATGCGAATGCCAAACCATGCAACGCTGTAGGATCCAAGGATGCCAAGAACAGACCACAGCAGGACCAGTGTCACCTTGCCAAGTTCCATTTGATTGAGGCCGAAGAAATAATAGAAAATGGCAGCTCCTATGATTAGAAACAGAACTATAAGAAACTTCCCTTGCTGAAAAAGATAGATTTTGCAGGTTTCATAAATGATATCGGAAACGGCCAGCATCGAACGGTGGGCCGACAGTTTTTTTATTTTTATAAACTGCAGAACGCCAAAAGCCATTCCGAGGGCGATTATTAAAATACCCCACATGAGAAGGGTATGGCCATTCATGCCAAATTTCTGGAAATAACTCATACTTAAATCCGGAATCGGGAGGTCGGCTTCACTTGCCCGGGATAAAACAGGTAGTAATGCTGCAACAATCAAAAATGAAATTCTCTTCATAAATGTGTTTTAGTTAGATCTGTATCGGTTGGTGTGTTTTGATTTGACAAATATAAAAAAGTAAATACTAATTTCTTGATGCATTTTTCAGCTTTTTTTTTGCAACTGACTGTATATATGGGTTTTTCAGTAATGCTTTAAGAAGAGTTCATCGGCTTAGTTGCTCATTTTCCGATATTTCCGCAAACGATTGCAATAAATAAAAATTTAATTCGGACCCGGAATTAATTTCAGCTCCGGGATTTGAAGGTGTTAAATTCCTGATCGGTTATTCCGGCTTCTTGTGGCTGGTGCATGGAAAAAAGTATGCATGCTTTGTCGGATTGCTGTAAAGTTGAAGCAATAGAAAGGGCTTATGTTATGCTCAATCAGTGCATTGCCATATTGTGATTGGTATTTTTATAGCAAATGACGGGGAGGAGGCTGTATTAGCCATTATGGTTATTACCCGGAATGCATTTTTATTACATTTGCCGGAACTTTATCAGGTATATTACCTATTTTTATCATCGTAAACGAATTTTGACTGCGGATGGAAAAGATTGCGCTGAATTTACTCGGGATGATCAACAGTCAGTCACAAAGTGGTGCTTATACTTTAATTCTGGGAGAGGCAGAAGGAAAGCGACGTTTGCCTATCCTGATCAATGGGTTTGAGGCTCAGGCAATTCTGTTCCATATTGAAAAGATCAAAATACCCCGTCCACTTACACACGACTTGTTTAAGAACTTCGCAGACACCTTTAATATCCGCTTAAAAGAGGTGATTATCAGTAAGTTTGCTCAAGGGATATTTTATGGTACGCTTATTTGTGAAGATGAAAAGGGAATCAAGGAAATAGACTCACGGACTTCAGATGCAATTGCACTTGCCGTTCGGTTTGGCTGTCCGATATTCACATACGAAAAAGTGCTCACCGATGCAGGCGTTTCTATCGATGAAGAACCGGATATTGATGATCTTGCTACCGGGAACCTGGACGATGATCGGGAGGAATTTGATTTTGATAAATTCTCCGATAATGAGCTTGAGGAAATGATGAATGAGGCCATAGAGAAAGAAGAGTACGAGCGTGCCTCACTAATCAGGGATATTCTGAATCGCAGAAAATCCGGCTTGTAACCGGATTTTCCTCATTGGGGTCTGGCAACCCTTCTGATCTGCATTGATGCATCTTACTGCTGAAGCACTGTTCTTCCGTCTTTAGCTGCTTTTTCAGCCTTTCCTGTTCAGCTTCTTTTTTATAATCTTTGCCGCTATCCGTTTTGTGTTGAACGGAATATCGCTTACTGCTTTTTCAGCATCAACTTTGATGCCGCAGTCGCTCAGAGGCAGGTAACGGGCAGCTATACAACACGTACTAAAGGGAATGTCGTTGGCGACCGGTTCAGGATCAGGAGTTGAACATAAACCTGTAAAGTGATCGACCCATACGTTTCGTGTGTTGAAGGGAATGTCGTCGATGTAAGCCTCCGGTTCGGGAACGGGCATCGCAAACATAGGGTTGAATGCCTGGTTTGAGGAATCATCGCCTGTGCTGAATGCAAAAGCAGCTGTATCGGTTGTTGAAGATTCTCCTGCTCCTGCCTCAATCGTGAATCCCATCTGCAGAAGCAGTATTATTGTCAGTTGGATAATTATTTTCGTTTTCATGGTTTGAATCTTTTTGGTTCCTGGCATAGGGGGTACGTCTAAAAGCGTGCCAAATTTTATATATAACTGATAATGAATTATATAAGTAATAAATAATGCTTATTTTGACCTCTAAGTGTCCGTTTCCGGATAGTTGGTTTCCGGAAGCGAACATGGAATTCTTGTAGCGCAGGAATGCCCCCGGCTATGCAAATAGTCAAGGTGGGATTACTTAGAGAACCGTTTCTTTTTTCTGGTGCCGGGTGTCTTTTAACTGGCTGCCATTTCAGGAACCAGCATACAGCAGACCGTAAAGCCTGTCTTTCCGTTGTATTTATACAGGAGGACCTGAATTAAACTGCGGGGCTGCGGAATATTGGCCGGGGTATTTTAGTTTTTAATGAATACGGCTGCTCCGTGTGTATTTCCATCCGTGATTCTGATAAGATAAATTCCCGGTCGAAGCATGCTGATTTCGGGTTCCAGTAAGCCGTTATGCCTTGTGTTATCGGATTTAAGCACAACATTACCAGTTCCTGCAGATATGGAATAGGAAATTTCACGTTTAAAAATTCCGGTTTCTATGCGAAGGACTTCACTGGCAGGGTTGGGGTAAATACGCAATGCGTTAATGTTTGCCTCATTGATTCCTTCACAGATCTCAAACTGAACCGAAAGTTCATCGTAACCGCTGCACTGGCCTTGTTCGAACTCTGCTCTTACCAGTGCCACACCCATTCCCACGCCCGTTGAGTCGAGGGTAAACGTTCCATCGGTCGACACCAAAGTTCCATTAACATACCATCTGATTGCCTCATAGAGATAAGGGGAGGTGAAGGTGATAGATGCATTGGCACAGATTACCGTATCGTTACCGAGCGTCAGGTGTTCGAAAGGTATCACTTCAATCGTGATGGAGGCTGTTTGCCAGGTGCCGGCGGCATCCGATACAAATACTTCGTATGTAGTTGTGGAATCCGGTTCTACGGTAATGGACTGTGTAGTTTGTCCTGTGCTCCAGATGAATTCGTATGGTGGCGTACCACCGCTGACGGAAACGCCAATTGTAAGGGATTCGCCTTTGCAGATCACCCGATCGGGATCAGGGATAAGGACCAAAGGATCGAAATTCTGGATAATATCCTTGTATCTGGCAGCAAACAAACCGTCTTCTTCGGTTATCGAGAGCAGGGGAACGTCATGTCCCAGCCCCAGCCACTGGTATTCGGTATAATGTCTGATGATAGGGAATCCCATCTGAAGGGAGTCGATGTAAAGACTGTCGCGTTCGTATATACTCGATTTAACCCGAAGCACATCGAATGATCCGAGCGGTGTTGTCAGGGTTCCCCAGCCATCCACGTGGTTTACCCTTTTGCGCATAATACTAAAGTAGCCCATTCCGGGAATTCCGAGGCTGTAATTAGACGTGCTTGAGTCGGGTTGGGAAGTATACTGAAGAGGGAAGGAGTAGATGCGTTCCGGCTGGTCAAATTTCATTGGTACCGGGATTCCCATAATGGTAGCGGCATATCCCGGTCTAACGTAGGAAGCATTGGTTGCCATGTAATACACATAGGCATCGCTGATTTCAAATCCCGGAACAAAGTCTATCATATCAACGGGGGAAGCCAGGTTGGCAACGGTGGCATTAAAAATGATCTGGTAAAGGGGAGGAGTTGTATTTATGCTGACATAGCGTTCAACGGACTGGCTTTGAGCTGTTAATGACGAGAAATCCCATGTAAAATCCGGACCGGTTGCATCCGGTTCAAATCCCGGTGTGTTGGTGGTGGTACTTATGCGGATCGTATCACCGACAAAAGGCATATCGTTACGGGTGATCACAATCTGTGGAAAAACCTGAAGTCCGGCAAGGATGACGGAAAGAGTAAGTATAAACGATCTCATGGGGTCTGTTTTAGGGTATTTCAAGAAAATAAACTCCCGAAACCGGAAATTTCAGGCTAAAATACATCAAAAATTGGTTGGCATGAATCACTAAATAAGGTTTTGAAAACTTCCGTTAATATTTGCTGTGTGGAGCAGAGCGGCTTTTCCGTTATAAAATCCTATACTGGTAGTTATTACAGGAGCCGGGTATCAGAATACCGGTTCAATCGGTTTTTTTCGGTTTCGTCTGAAAATTTCGGAGAACCGATCGAATTCATATCTGTAGTAAACGCCGACGCCTTGCTTGTAGTTGGCGTTGTAAGACGATATTTCGAAGGGATTGTTGGATTTGTTGTATGCTTTCACCCTTAATTTTCCGTCGCGGGTTAGTTTGACATCCACCGTTACATCTCCGATCAGGTTGTTGGTATTTTGTGCCGTACTGCTGTTAACGAGGCCAAAGTTGCCGTCGATGGTAACCCTGTCATCAAAAAGGTGTGTTGAAAGAGCTAATTCCAGAGCATCGGAGGTCAGCGCATCTCCGGTGCGGTAGTTAACGCCAATATCGATGTCGTCGCTGATTTGCGAAAGCATACTGCTGAGCTGGGTTGTGATCATTTCGATGGAGGAAGATCCGACGCTTCCGGCCAGGTTATTGGTTCCGCTAAAACTAAACGATTTCATCAGCAGGAGGGAAACCATCTGTTGTGTCATTGCTACGTTATTAGTGGTGTCGATAGCAGCAAACACAGCTCTTCGCAGTTCTTCTTCAGCATCGGGCAGACGGATGCTAAAGGAGATATCGGGATTGTACAGATTATTTTTCAGATGGATTACGCAGTTAACCGGTACGTTGCGGTTTGCATATTCCGGGATTGCAGCAAGTTCGGGTATACCTTTGAGTGAAGCCCTGACTTTATAAACGGCCTGTACATTGAGGTCGGCATCGTAGGGGCTTCCGCTGAATGAGATGGTACTTCCCCTGTCGATGGTAAATACTCTGTTAAGGATATCCCGCAGGGTAAACAGGAAGCTTCCTTCCTCAATAACATATTCCCCGAACATGGTAAAATCGCCCCGGGTATCGATACCCATCCTCAGCTGACCGCTGCCTCTGGCTTTTATGTTTCCGATGTTATCGGGCAGGAAGAGCTGAATTCCGGCATCCTTGTTCACGTCCATCATTATGTCGAGGTTAAGTCCGGATGTTGATGGTACAAATTGCTGCGGTGTTGCGGCTGAGTCGCTGGAGTTAACAAACCGGATGTACTCGTTTTCTGAGGCGTCCACGTTGAGGTTGATTGGGATATAGATGTTTGTCTCTTCATTGGGCCGTGCTCGGATGCTCAGCCTGAGGTCATCAAACGGCCCTGAAACGGCAATATTTCCTGTGGCAAAGACGCTGCCATAGAACAACTCGTTGTCGCGGAAGGTAGTATTCAGACCTGCTAGATTATTCGCCTGTATATCTATGTCGAGAAACATGTCCCTGAAGTAATTGTGCCTCAGCTTAAAGTTCATCAGGCCGGTATTTCCGAGCGAATCGTAGATCATAACATTGGTTGCGCTGATAAGCCCTGGATCAATGGTGACTTTGTCGGCCAGGGAATAGGTTACATTCAGGTAGTCGATTTTTAGTTGTGTTCTTAGCAATTCAAGATTCCCGGTGAATGCAGGCTTATCGAAGGTGCCGGTCATTTTGATCCCTCCTGTTGCATATCCCCGTAATTCGGAAGCAAAACCCTTAAGGAATGGATCCAGTGTTGCCAGGTTGTAGTTTATGGTGTTGACTGTCAGGTCAAAATTATTACCATCATATACTTCGGGGTATATATACCCTTTGGCCGAAACCGGGATATGGGTGCTGACATTGCCCTGGTAGATGACGCTAAGGTCTACCTCGAGTCCCGACCTTGTATTATCCCAACGCGTATCCAGTTTGGCATTGCCGAGTCTTTCCCCGTTAAAGGCAAAGTCGTTGAGCGAGATGGCAGCCTGAATAAGCGGTGTTCCGTAAAGGTCGCTGAGCGATAAGTTCCCGTTAAGGATACCGTCGAAATCCAGTCCATCTCTGTTTATGAGCAGGTCGGCATTGGAGATGTCGAATTGCCTGAATGTAAGATACAGAACATCTGCGGGGTTTTCGGAGATTTTTCCGTTGATTCCCAATTGCTGAACATTGCCTTTCACAACAAGGTTATCGATTGAAACGGATGTGGAGTCGATGATGACATCGCTGTTTTGGGTTGTTGTAAACAAGGAGTCGTTTACTATAAATTCGGCGTTTGTGATGCTGGAACGAATCCGGTGGTCGGGATCAAACGTGAAAATACCGTTGATATCTCCCAGGTTACGAATGCCTGTTTCGTTGTTTTTCCAGTTGATGTTGTAAGTAATGCTGTCGCCGCGCATGCTGGCGATGAACCCGAAATTGTCGATACCTAAACGTTGAGGGTTATCTTCGGTGGGTTCTCTGAAAACGATGGAAGAGGTGCCTGTATTCACCTCCATCGAATTTCCAACGTTTTGTCCTTTGATATACCAGTTGTTGAATGTAATGCCATTGAAAATTATTTCGTCGGCCTGCCCGTTGAGCAGCATAGTTTGCGTAGCAGAATTAAAACTCCCGAAAAGGTAGGTTTTGGATGATAGGTGGAGTGAAGGCAGAAAAAGTGTAGTAAGGTAACTTACATCTTTGATTTCTATACTGTATTCGAAGTGCTGGTCGGTAGTAATTTTTCTGGTGATGGCCGGCGCCGGCTGAAATGAAGGCAGATATGCATTGATGATGTTGAGAAAAGAAGCGTATAGATCGGAAAAGACCAGGTTTCCTGTAAATTCTGCGTCGGCAAGGTCGGAGCTCAGGGTGAGCGATTTAAGTCCGGGTTGTATGACTTTTGTAACGAGTTCGATTCGATGAACCGGATATAGATTGCCCGATTCCTTATAAAGGGTATTATAGAAACTGAGGGAGCCGAGCAGGTTGTCGAGGTTTGATCCGGAGAAGTTCAGATTCATGGTTGTAGTCAGGCAGGAGCTGCTGTCGCGTTCCCAGAGGTTGAGTTTATTCAGATATGCATTTTCTACGACAGAAACGAAGTCAAAGCGGGGCAGTTCTTCTGAAAAATCGATAAGACCGTTAAAATCCAGATTGATAAGCTCGTCCCGAAGACTCAGTTCTCCGTTAAACTCCTTGTTGGCAAATTCTCCGTTCAGGCTTATGTCATGAAACTCATTGCCCATGATGCCGATTCGCTGGACGGTTCCACCCAGGGAAGCGCTGATTTCGCCGCCCGGACTTATTCCTCCGTTTATGTCGGAACTGAAATCGAGTAGACCGAGATATTCGGGAGCTTTTACACTTTTGCCGAGCTGCCAGTTGATTAAGTTTAAGTGTCCGCTGTAGGATACGTTCATCTGCTGATCGGTACGCAGGCTGATGTCGGTAACGATGGTTCCGGTACCCGTGTTAAACGTGGCAGAGGATACAAAGTCGTTTATAAATCCTGTAAAGTATCCTTTAATCCTTATTTTTCCAATGTTGGCAACTATTTCGGGGATGCCCAGGGTTTTGTTTCCCGGAAGGGTAAACGAGGAAATATCGCTGTAGGAGGTAGTGAAATCGTTGACTTTCAGGTGAATGAATGTTTCATAGATATCGGGAAGCCCATCCATTGAAATGTTGCCGTCGAAGTACGTATTGTCGCGGTATGCGAATCTGAAATTGCGTGCTTTCAGGGAGGAAACCGTGCCCTTTACGTTGCCGTGAATTTTTACGGTTTCAGTCATTCCCAGCAGGGAAGGGGCAAAATAGCCTATGTCGCTCAGATGCAGCGTAGTACGGTCGAAATCGCCCGACATATTTACGCTGTCGATAAAATGCTGGTATGCCGGATAGCCGTTGTGCCTGAATTTAATGTTGGCGTTTATTTCCGATCCTGGGGTAATGAGATGTAATTGCCGGGCAACTATGGAGTCGCTGCTAATATGGCAATTGGCATTCAGCCGGTTGAGAGTAAATCCGGATTTTTCAACCATGGAAAGCTCCCTGATAGACGCGGTTATGCTGTCCTGACCCAGGTGCAGCCTGCGTATTTCGAGGTTAAGGTTTGTTATTTCAAGATGGTTATAATCCAGACCTGTTTCTGCCGGTTCATGTAACTCATTGTTGTAGGAAAATCCGGAGTTGGAAAGTTTTATTCCTGAGATGCCTATTTGCCAGGGTTTGCTCACTTTCCCGGTGTCATCGTTTTTTTTTGTTCCGCCAAAATAATCGGCCAGGAATGCGTAATTCACCAGGCTGTCGGAGGCATATCGGACGATGTTGACTTGTGCATCTGATAGGCTGATGCCATAGATGCCGAGGTATTTGCGCTGTATATCGATTTTTCCGATGTCGAGGCGAATCCTTGACGTCTTTAGAATAGTTTGTTTATGCTGATCTTCTATCACGACACCCAGCAGTTCAACATCGAGAAACCAGGATATATCTACCGATTGAACAGAGATACGGGTGTTGAGTTCCTTCGAGAGGTAATTGGCAAGTATATGCACCACTTTTGTCTGAACCTTGCTTGTTCTGAAAATGCCGTAAAGCAGGCTAAGGGTCAGCAGAATAGAGACCAGAGTGGTGACTGATATTTGAAGGGTCTTTTTGATAACTTTGCAGTGTTAAATTACCCTGGAGTTAATGTTTTCTCCGGCTGTCCGGCAACGACTAACCGGAAGACCGAAGTGTTAAAACGGAATTAACTTACAAAGGTCAGAAAAATCGGTATACTGAGGTTAATGCAGGTTAGATTTTCTTCACTTTTCAGGGAGTTACAGAATAAAAGAAAAATTATGCCGGTATATATACTTGGAATTGAATCGTCGTGTGATGATACTTCTGCTGCGGTTCTCTGCGATACAGCCATTCGTTCAAACGTTATTGCGAACCAGCAGGTGCACGCCAGTTTCGGGGGAGTGGTACCTGAGCTTGCATCCCGGGCTCATCAGCAAAATATTATTCCTGTAATCGATGAGGCCATCCGGCGTGCTGGTATTTCCCGCTACGATCTTAGTGCGGTTGCATTCACGCGGGGCCCGGGTTTGCTTGGGTCGTTGCTTGTAGGAACCAGTTTTGCCAAGTCTTTCGCTCTTGCCCTTGGTATACCTCTGTTGGAGGTTGATCATATGCAGGCTCACATTCTTGCACATTTTATCCGTGAAGAGGATTCGCCCGATCCGGTACCGCCGTTTCCCTTCCTGTGTCTTACCGTTTCGGGAGGACATACACAAATTGTACGCATTGATGATTATTTCAGCATGGAAGTGATCGGGCAGACTATAGACGATGCAGCAGGAGAGGCATTTGACAAGGCCGCAAAAATTATGGGACTTCCGTATCCGGGCGGGCCATTGATAGATATGCTTGGGAAAGAAGGTAACCGGGAGGCATTTACGTTTGCACGGCCGCATATTCCAGCTCTTGATTACAGCTTCAGCGGTTTAAAGACTTCATTTCTTTACTTTCTTCGCGACAAGCTTAAGGAGGATGAGCAGTTTATTGAAAAGAACAAGGCCGACCTCTGTGCATCCATACAATCTGCCATCGTAGATGCGCTGATGGATAAGCTTCTGAAAGCCGTTGATGAAACGGGTATCCGCCACGTTGCGGTAGCTGGCGGAGTGTCTGCCAATTCAGCTCTGAGGGCAGCATTTCTTAAACAACAGGAGATGGGAGACTTTACAGCTTATATTCCTGAATTTCAATTTACTACAGATAATGCTGCCATGATAGCCATTGCAGGATATTTTAAATACCAGCGTTCGGAGTTTGCCGGTTATTCCGTATCACCCTATTCAAGGGCTGGCAGCCGGAGTCAGGTATAACTTTTGACTGAGGCTGAATAATTTGCTATTCCAGTCTGATAAAGCCTTCGCCGCGGCTAAGTCGCAGTTTTCCGGAAATCCTGTCGAATTCAAATCTGCGGAGCGGAATGCTGCCTTGTGGCATATTTTTGCTTATGTACTCATTAAGCAGGTAGTTGTGGAAATTAAAGGCATTCAGGTAGCCGGTATTGCGAGCGGCTTCATACAGGTCAAACACTGTAAGGCTGTCGATGGAATACATGTATTTTACCTCGCCGGATATGGCAAAATACCTGAAGCCGGCATCGTAGCGGTCGCTTGCGGTGTGACTTTTAAAAAGCACCTGCATCACAGAGTCGTTGTGGTTAAGTCCCGTAACCTCGTGCCAGGTATTGATGTTCACGCTGGTAATGTAGAACTCGTATCGGTAAATGTCCTCATCGCTGAAGCGTGATTCATCTCTTATAGGTGTATAGAATTCCTCCAGCTCTACCTGAGCCAGGTTCAGTATAATTTGTCTGTTGCCGTTTCCAAGAAACTCGTGTATATTCTGGTCGCGGTATACTTTGTATCCCAGTTGCCTGAGGCCGTATGCCATTCCGGAACCATAGCCCTCTGTAAAAATGGTATCGTCGATATTTTTAATAAGATCGGTATAATTCAGCAGAATAGATTTTCGCTCATTTTTGGTCAGTGAGTCGGGGTTAATGGAGTCGGGAACTTTAAATCCTGCTTTATAAATAATGTCGGGCAGAATGAGCATGATGGATGCATCGCTTTTCTGCGTTTGGTACTCGTGTGCCAGCCGGCGCTCCGTTGAACAGGAGGTCAGCAGTATAATCAGGCCTGCCAGCACAGCGACAGGCCTGATTTCTGTATAGGTTCGTTTAGCTGACATAGGTGTTTTCGGTCTTATTCTGCTTCCTCTGTGGCATTCTGCAGTGCCAGTCCAAAGCGATGGCCAAATTCTCTGGCTTTTTCCAGTTCGGAGCTGTCGGGAGTAAATTTGATGAACATGTTCTTATCATAAACATTGAGCTTCAGATTCTTCAGGTTGGATTCGATCATGCCTGCACCTTCACCGCTCCATCCGTAAGAGCCAAAAGCAGCGGCCAGTTTACCCCGGTCGCGGATAGGGTTGATAAGAGCGAATACCTGATAAATCTGGGGAAGTATGTTTTGGTTAATAGTTGGAGATCCGAGCAAAACTCCCGAAGATCTTGCCAGCTGCTCATCGATGCTTCCGGCATCCATTTTTTCGATGTCCGCGACAAAAACTTCTACATCGCCCGATTGCCTGATGCCATCTGCTATACCCATTGCCAGCGCCCCTGTGTTATGGTAGGCCGAAACATAGGCAATAAATACCCGGTTAGCCTGAGGATTGCCCAGCGTTTCCTTTGCCCACTGCTCCGACATATCCACGCAGCGTTTCCAGTTTTTTCTGAGTATGGGACCGTGGCCGGTACAAATCGTTGCAATGTCGAGCGGACGGATTTTCTCAATGGCCTTGAGCATGAATTTGCTGAAGGGTTTAAGAATTACATCAAAGTAATACTTGAACGAGTCGTCGTAGTTGTCAACGAGATCATCAAACATTGCATCGGAGCAGTAATGGGCACCGAATGAGTCGCACGTAAAGAGCACGCGGTCTTCTTCAAGCCAGGTGTAGATGGAGTCGGGCCAGTGCAGATTGGGGGCGTTAAAGAATCGGAGGGTTTTATTTCCGAGGGAGAGGGTATCGCCGTCTTTTACCTGTAAAAAGCGGAAGTCGTTTCCGAACATGTCTTTCAGGTACCTGTATGCGTTTCCGCTACCCACAACGGTTGCGTGGGGAGCAATTTTCAAAAGGTTTGCCAGATTCCCGGAGTGGTCGGGCTCGGTGTGGTCGAGAATGATGTATTCAATTTCGGAGGGATCGCAAACCTGCCTGAGTTCCGTAAAGCGTTTCCATTACCACATCAAACGTTACGATGTCGCGGTCGAGTACCCCGATCCAGCTTACATCCGGGGTAATTTCAAGTACTTTGTTGTCTGTCATAGTTTTATTATCGTGTTAATTGTTAAAAATCTATGGTCATTTGCTTGGCATCGTCATCCGGTGGCAGCTTTCGATCTGTATGCGATGGCAGTTCCGGAGATCTTGTTTCCGGTTCCATTGGTTCTAAGGGTTCCTGTTCTTCCTCACCGGGAGGAGTGTAAGGTATTGGATCAAGTATGCCGATCTTCTTTATAGCATTGGTGGTAAGACGCTTGCCTTTCGCCCGGTAACTTTTTACGTCAATGAACTCTGCGGCATTGATTTCTTCATCGTCGATGACTTTTCCGTTGAGCTTATCGTCAAAAATCACCTGAAATCTGGGAAGCCAGTCGGTAGAAGCGGCAACAAGTTTGGAAGACTCTTCTTCGCCAAGAAAATCCACTTTTTTATCGCTGATTTCCACCTGGAAACGCTTCAGGTAGTAATACTGTTTTTCCCCATTGAAGTAAACGGCTGTTAACGGCTTATTTACGTTTAGTTTTTCGATGATAAGCAGGTCCTCATCAAAATGGTTGGTAAGGTCGAAGTTGTAGAGTTTATAGCTTCCCGACTGCATGATTGTCAGGATTTTATCGTCGCCTGCGAATGCTCCGAGAAGTTTTCCGCGTCCTTCTGTATTCAAGCGCCGTATGGATTCGTCGAACCAGATGTCGCGGGCACCAAGGGTTGAAACGCCGGCTTCAGCCTGCAGAATTTTCTTTACTGCATATTTGGTGAGCGTATTGCCTTTTGAATTCCGGCCTTTAATCGAAAGCGTACTGAAATCGAAGTCGAATATTGCTTTTTTCAGTTTTGGTCTGGGTTTCAGCAGGACTTTTATAACTTCGGCCTCACCGTTGGGGTTGGCTGTAAAGTAGAGCACTTTGGAACCTTTGGTGCCCTGGGTGAGGTCGTACTCCTTATCCCGCGTAACCCCAAGTACCGAAAAGCGCTTAACGAACGCACCTCCGCTTTTTCCATCCTGATAAACCATGTTATAAACGGTGCGTTCATCGTTTTTACGGAATACGTCGATATGGATGATGTTCTCTCCTACGAAGAATTTTTCTGCCACACGTGTAACAAGCAGTGTTCCGTCTTCCCGGAAAGCGATAATATCGTCGATGTCGGAGCAGTCACAGACAAACTCATCCTTTTTCAAGGATGTGCCTGCAAAGCCTTCGGCACGGTTAACATAAAGTTTTTGCGTAGCGGCTGCTACCATTACGGCTTCGATGGTGTCGAAGTTTCTGAGCTCAGTTCGTCTTTCCCGGCCTTTTCCATACTTCCGTTTTATATTCCGGAAGTATTCGATGGTGTATTCGGTAAGATTGGCGAGATAGTGCTCAACCTGGGCTTTTTCATCGCTCATGTTCTTCATAAGCTCATCGGCTTTAAACGCATTGAATTTTGAAATGCGTTTAATCTTTATTTCGGTGAGTTTTAGAATGTCGTCGATGGTGATTACGCGGTAAAACCCTGGTTTGTACGGTTCGAGTCCTTTTTCGATAGCAGTAAGAACTTCTTCCCAGCTGCGGCATTCCTCTATATCCCGGTAAATGCGGTTTTCGATGAATATTTTTTCGAGCGACAAATACAGCAGGCTTTCCATAAGCTCCCTGTGCCGGATCTCAAGTTCGGCTTTTAGGAGTTCCATGGTGTTGAACGTTGAAATGGCCAGCATTTCTTTCACATCCAGGAAGCGTGGTTTACTGTCTTTAATTACGCAATTGTTGGGGGAGATGGAAATTTCGCAATCCGTGAAGGCGTATAGGGCATCAATTGTAGTGTCGGGCGAAACTCCGGGCATTAGCTGAATGAGTATTTCAACATTTTGCGCGGTATTGTCGTCGATTTTCCGGATTTTGATCTTTCCTTTATCGTTTGCGCTTACAATGCTGTCGATAAGGCTTTCGGTGGTGACGCCAAACGGAAGTTCTGTAATGACCAGTGTTTTTTTATCGAGCTGGCTGATCTTGGCCCGCACTCTGACTTTTCCGCCCCTGAGTCCGCCGTTGTAACGTGAGCAGTCTGCCTGTCCGCCTGCCGGGAAATCGGGATACAGTTCAAAATCTTTACCCTGAAGAACCTTGATGGAGGCGTCGATAAGTTCGTTGAAGTTGTGCGGGAGAATTTTTGAAGCAAGTCCCACTGCGATTCCTTCAACTCCTTGAGCGAGCAATAAGGGAAATTTTACAGGGAGGGTAACGGGTTCCTTGTTTCGTCCGTCGTACGAGAGTTTCCAGGTGGTGGTTTTTGGGTTAAAAACAACTTCAAGTGCAAACTTACTCAGGCGCGCTTCGATGTACCTTGGTGCAGCCGCGCTGTCGCCGGTATGAATGTTTCCCCAGTTTCCCTGGGTGTCGATAAGCAGTTCTTTTTGACCAAGCTGTACCAGGGCATCTCCGATGGAGGCGTCGCCATGGGGATGGTATTTCATGGTATGCCCGATGATATTGGCGACTTTGTTGAAGCGACCGTCGTCGAGCTCGTACATGGCATGCATGATGCGCCGCTGAACCGGTTTAAAGCCGTCGATGATTTCAGGTACGGCACGTTCCAGGATAACGTATGAGGCGTAATCGAGAAACCAGTTTTCATACATGCCCGAAAGCTGGAGAATTTTATGCATCTCCACCGTTTCCCCTTCCTGCTGTACTTCCGGTATTTCTTCCGGTAAAAATTCTTCTGCTTCGTTATTAGTCAAATTTTCTTCCATATTCTATTTATTCTATTCCCTGGTGCGCGGCTAATTTACTGATTGCGTTCGTGAAACCTGCCATTGTTGAAAAAATCTTAATAACAGCGATTCGGCCAGCAGCATCAGCATGGCAGCGGCGATAAACCACTTCCAGAGCTTTTTCCCTGATGTATTTCCTGTTATTGCTGAAGTAATCGATGCAGCATTTTCATCCATAATCGAAAGTCCCGGAATATTTGCGGTCAACTTTTCGAGCGCATCCATATCCGGTACTCTGAGGTCCGATTCCTTGCGGTTGAAGTTAAATGCCAGTATGCTAATGGTTTGATCTCCATAAGCCAGATCATAAAAACCGGCTTTATTCGCCTGATTTTTGACAAACAGGTAATAAACACCGTCGATTTTACGCATTTCGGGGACAAACTCATGATCCTCCTGCAGATTCTTCAGCCTGAATACCTGGTCGCCGCCTTTAATATTTTCATACACCCTGATTCCGACTGTAGTTCCGGTGTAGTGCATAAATGGCTGAATGTCATCACTTTGGAATGCTATATTCAGTAAAGACGGAACGAATACCGCATGTCGGGGAAAATTTCCGGCAATATCGGTAAAGGGAATGGCACTTTGATAAATGGTACCGTTTCCGGTGTTTACCGCGATCAGCAGGGGGTCACCGTTTTCGAGAGTAATCAGGGTTTCTCCCCTGGAATTGGAGGCTTGTACATATCGCACATGTTTGCGGATAACCGGCAGGTTGATGTTTTCATCCTTTGCAACTTCCCGTTCAAATACATCCCTGAAAACGGGGTGATTGGTGTTGATGCCGGCAACCAATACCCTGGCAGTATCGGTATGGTTTGCTCCGCTAATGGCCAGGGCTGCAGCCAGCTGGTTTAGCGGTTCGGTTCCGGCTTCAAAGGAGGGCAATATCAGCAGATTGCCGCCCTGGTTAACGTATGCAGAAAGTTCGCGCAGTGCTCCGGATGAGATGCTTTTCAGTTCGTTCAGCACAATCAGACGGTAGGAGGGAAGTGTGGAATAGTCAACCTGCCGGGTATTAACGTTGCTAAAGCTGATGGTGGAGTCGAGACTAAAGACCGACGACAAATAGGGATTCGGCTCGCCTTCGTTGATGGCAAGCACGGGGATGCTGGATGAAACGTTGTAGGTGAAATAATAAACATCGTCGAAGGTAACCGGGAAATCGTTGATTTCGACGGTAGCCTTGAAAGTCCCTGTTTCGGGATTGTTGAAGGAGAGGGTAACGGTGGCGGAACCTCCGGCAGGGATATCGGCACCTGCCACGGCCCGCTGAAAGCCGTTGATCATCAACTTAACCGGTATTTTTTCCAGGTCGTTGCCGGAGACGTTTTTAAGGCTTACCTGCAGGTTGGCTACTTCGTTGTGCCGGATTACGGGATTGCTGAACCAGCAGGAATCGATGTAGAGGTTTCCTGTTTTTTTATTTTTAAGAGGAACAAGGAAGGTGCTGTACGATGCAGAGCTGTCGGGCAGGGCCGAAAGCAGCGTGCTTTGCTGAAAATCGGAAAGCACATAGGCAGCCGCGGCCGGTGTACGGTCTCGGTTTATAAGATCCCGCTGCCGGGCGTGAATTGCTTCAAGCGATTGAACGGAAGGGCTCAGAACCGTTTCACGTACCAGTTGAACAAACTCCTCACGGCTGACGAATCGCTGGTGTTTTCCTTCAAAATCGTTGGTCAGAAGCTGGAAATGATCGTCGGCATCGTATGCTCCGGCAATGCTTATAGCAATATTGCGGGCATCGTCGAAAAGCCGGCCCTGTTCCCCTGCGGCTTCCATGCTGTAGGAGTTGTCGAGAAAAATACTGACACTATTCAGTTTGCCTGCCTGGATTCCGGAAGGAGCGGGGAAATAAGGCTGAGCAAAGGCTATGACGAGAAAAACGATGGCGGCGATGCGCGAAGCAAGCACCAGATAATGCAAAAGGCGGGAACGTTTTCGTGTTTTTTTTCTAAACTGGTTGAGAAGCCTTACATTGCTGAAGTAGACTTTCCTGTACTTCCTGAAATTGAACAGATGTATGGCTATCGGGATTAATACCGCCAGCAGGCCATACAGCATTGTTGGATTGATAAATTGCATAGTTACAGGATAGCAGGTGCTTGGTTGCATGCAAAATTAAACAAATCCGCGTTACTGCAGGGGCCCGATTGTTGCCGGGGGAAAAAAAAAAGCCCCGGAATCAGGGCTTTTTCATATTCGGTCGGGAAGAATTACAAGTGCAGCAACAACGACTCGTTGTATTCTTTTTCAATTGCTCTTTGGTGTGTTAACTCTTTGTGAGATAATGTTATAAGTATCTCGGATACATCTTTTTCCGAGGCCCTTGAAGCCATCTCGCGATAGAGAATTACCGATGATCTGGTTTTGCGCATGGCCAGTATCAGAATACGTGCGTATGGGAGCGCGGTGATGGCTGCCACACCATCGCTGCAGTTAAAGAGTTCGAGGCTGAGAGGGAAGCGGGCGGGGATAGCATCAGACACTGTTTCCTGCAGTCTCAGAAGGCTGACCATCTGAGCGTATTCTTCGCGTGAGAATTGCTGATAAACACGCTGAATCCTGGCGTTCCGGGCATTTTCCGCCAGTCGGGTGTAAAATTCTGCACATTCCCGGGCCGAATTGATGGCATAATGCAGGGCTTCGTCGAACGATCTGAATGTTTTCATAGGTAAAACGTTTTTTTGTTAATGCAGTCTTACTCCCGGATAATCAGGATATTTAGTTAATAGCTAAAAGTGAAAAAAGTAATACCGCAAGACTAAAAAAAACATTGTTTCTCAGCAAACATACATCGTCTCTCACTGCCATCCCGGCGGTGACCGGTGTCAGGGCACTCAAAAGCACAGGAAAGTTTCAATGTTGTTTAATAAAGCCATATTCCGGGGCTTTACTGCTTGGATGGATTTAGCCTGGAATGAAAGGCGCAAACACAATTGATCCCAATGATGGCAAAAGGCTTCCACAGACTCGGATGAATATATCCGGGCAGCAGTAAAATGAAAATCATTTTTTTTTATGCCGGTCAGTTTTCTTTCAGCACGTATTCGTCGTATTCGGTTTCAAACCGCAGCTTGTGTGCTTGTTCTTCTCTTATCAGGCCTTCAAAAACTAGCCTTATGCTATCGTCGGCTGCACGTGCTGCCAGGTCGGTATACAATCTGGCGGCGGCATTTTCCTTTTTCATGGCCACTATCAATGCTTCGCTGTAGGTAAGCCGCGGGCCCGGGAGAACATCCGGCAGGTAATCGCTGATGCGCAGATCGGCAACCCTTTCAGGTTTCATGATTGGTTCCTGTTTTTCAAGCATCTGCTGCAGCCTGGACTTGTGGCCCATCTCTTCGTGAGCCAGTTGCGTAAAGACCCGTTTCATTTCAGCATTGTTGGTCATGGCCGTCATACGGTAGTAAAAATCGACCGACTCCTGCTCCGATTTCATCGCAAAATCGAGTACGTCAGCTATAGATTTAAAGTGGATCATGGTTTTTATGATTATAAAGCAAAGATATAATAATACTTCTGCAGGGTCTTGCGGGTTTGCAAAAGGGGGTGCTTTTTTTCTGTTTGGGAAGAAGTGTTTCATAGCAACATTTGGGAAGTGTCGGGTTAGTATATAGAGCAGTGTTAAAAAGAGCAAGCCCCTGTTTGGCAGGGGCTTGCAGAGTGATTGGCAGTTGATTCAAGCAGTTTATACAACGCCCTGGTCGAGCATGGCACTGGCAACTTTCAGGAATCCTGCGATATTGGCGCCTTTAACGTAGTTAATGTAGCCATCGGCCTGTTTGCCATGTTTTTCGCACTGTGCGTGGATGTCTTTCATGATCTGGTGGAGGCGGATGTCAACTTCTTCGGCCTGCCAGCTCAGTTTCATGGTATTCTGTGTCATTTCGAGACCTGAGGTTGCAACTCCGCCAGCGTTAACGGCTTTTCCGGGGGCAAACATCACTTTCTTCTCAATAAAGAGGTTGATGGCTTCGGGTGTTGAGGGCATGTTGGCGCCTTCCGCAACGCACATCACTCCATTTTCCACGAGTTTTTTTGCGTCTTCGAAACCGAGTTCATTCTGGGTAGCACACGGCATAGCTACGTCGCATTTAACTTCCCAGGGGCGTTTGCCCTGATGGAACTGAGCATTGGGGAATTCGTAGGAGTAAGGTTTTACGATATCCTGGTTCGAAGCTCTTAGTTCGAGCATATAATCGATCTTCCTTCCGGAGATTCCGTCGGGATCGTAGATGTAACCGTCGGGACCTGAAATGGTAACAACTTTACCACCCAGTTCGTTCACTTTGGTAACAGCACCCCATGCTACGTTTCCAAAACCGCTGATGGCAACGGTCTTGCCTTTGAAATCAAGGCCTTTGGTTCCGAGCATTTCCTGAGCAAAATAAACGGCACCAAATCCGGTAGCTTCAGGCCTGAGGATACTTCCGCCCCAGTTGCGGCCTTTTCCGGTAAGAACGCCGGTGTGCTCGGAAGCAAGTTTCTTGTACATTCCGTACATGTATCCGATTTCGCGTCCGCCAACACCAATGTCGCCGGCTGGTACGTCGGTTTCGGGGCCGATTATCTTCCACAATTCAAGCATGAAAGCCTGGCAGAAACGCATGATTTCACCGTTTGACTTGCCTTTGGGATCGAAATCACTTCCGCCCTTGCCACCGCCCATTGGCAGAGTGGTAAGGCTGTTCTTGAAAATCTGCTCGAATCCGAGGAATTTCAGAATGCTGAGGTTAACACTCGGGTGGAAACGAAGTCCTCCCTTGTAGGGGCCGATTGCACCGTTAAACTGTACCCTGTAGCCAATGTTTACATGGACCTTATTGTTGTCGTCAACCCAGGGAACTTTGAAAGTCAACACCCTGTCCGGCTCAACAATGCGTTCAAGGATACCGGCTGATTCGAACTGTGGGTTCTCGTTATAGACCTCTTCAATGGACTCAAGAACCTCGCGTACTGCTTGCAAGTACTCGACTTCTCCCGGATGTTTCTTCTCCAGGTCGGACATGATTTTTTCCAGATTCATCTTGTGGATGTTTTAGGATGAGTAATTATGTGAATTTTGTAACAATGTTAACCAAATAACAGGGCAAATTTATGTTTATTAAATTGACATTTCCAAACAACTTGGAAAAAGATTTTTTCCTTTTTCCGCTTTTACCAGGATTTGGCTAATTTTTTATATATCAGATAGTTTAGACCGCTTCTAAACATTGGCTGTACCAATTGATTTGCAAAGCTTAGCGAAGATTGCCCGGTAAGGTCACTTCCTCAGTCAGTGCCCCCTCAATCTGAACCTGATCGTCGATATACCGGAGGGAGTCGATAAGATCTCCGGCCTGGTTAAATGTTTTTTCGGTTCCATTTTTCATATTGTTGCGGTAAGGAATCTCCTTCCACAACTTTCCGTTTGGATAAAATGCCTTCTGAACACCGGTGCCGGCAACGTAATTTCCTTCACCAATCCTGAACCCGTATTCATTGTAATACGTCCAGGTGCCTTCATACATCCCCCTGTCGTACTGGCCTTCGATCATTATCACACCGTTGCCGTGATACAGGCGATACGGGCCGTGCAGGGTGTCGTTGCGGTACGATCGTTCATCCACCTTAACACGGTTTTCAGTCCAGCGCGTCGACAATCCGTTGCGAAGACCGTTTTTATATTCCTCTTCCGATTCTTTGCGACCGTTGTAGTACCAGCGGGTTGCCGTTCCTTCTGCTTTCCCGTTAAGGAAATCGATTTCCATCTCTTTACTTCCGTTCAGGTAATACCAGGTACTCAATCCGTGTTGTTGCTTGCCTTTGTAATGCCTCACCGATTTTAGATTTCCGTTGGGATGGTTTTCCGTAACTTTCTTCGTACAAGAGGAAAGCGAAACCGCAAGCACCAGCACCGGGAACAAAATCCCGGCAAGGTTTGATTTTTTAAACAGACTTCTTTGTAACATATTTGTGTAACGGTTTTTTTTTCTGATTATTTGAAATTCTTCGCGACCTGTCCTTCGATTTTCAAACCGGATTTTCACAAGTCAGTTTTAACTCTTTTATCTTTACCTTGTTATGCCCCGGGTTCCAGATGTATATTTTAAGAGTTTTTAAGAGAAAGTCGCCGGAAGGGAGATCAATGCCAAGACTGATGGTGCTCCATTCGCCGCTGCGGGCAAACAGTTCGGCACGGGAAGCCTTCCAGTAGGCTGTTTCCCCCGATGCATCATGAAACGATGCTACCAGAAGGGTTCCTTTTAATTCACCGGATAAATGCACGATCGCTGAAGCCCTCAGCCTGCTGCCCGGCTTGCAGTCTGCCCCGGCAGGGATGCCTTCGTATCCGGGATAGAATTCCGGGTATTCCGTCCCGGATTCTTCAGCAGCTGCAATGGTGTCAAAATCGTTCTTCAGAAAAAGCACCCCCGACTGCCGGTTTAGGCATTCCGTACCCTCCTGCCTGGCAAACAGCGTGGCAGCCGTCATTCCGCTGAAGTTTCTGTCTTTCACGATACAGGGAAAACGGGCAAGTACCATGTCTCTTATTTCGGCCGGAACCGGTTTCGTAAATGCATACAGGAAGTAATGCGTTGAACACGTATCGAGAATGGTTTTCAGGGTGTCGAGATCGGCTTCGCCCCGGCTGTTGTACTGTTCAAAGGTTAGGTCGCAATCGCCCGTGCGCTCAAGATAGTAGTGAATGTACCAGGGATTGTTCACGCCAATGGCCCGTGTGATGTTCTCCTTTCCGAAATCGTTGTTCCATTTGCAGATGGCTTCAGCAATACCCCTGAATTCGCCGAAATGCTGCCGGTGGTAGTAATCCTTCCCGATAACCGTATCTGCCAGCCCTGTAATCATTACCATCCCAAGTAGTATGTTCATGAATTTAGCAGGTATTTTACCGGAAAAAGAAAAGATCAGGGCAGGTAAAAACGGGAAGGAAAAGATCAGTACACTATCCTGAAGCACCGGATTTACCATCCTGGAGTAGAAATAACCGATCAGGAGAGGGAGCATGAAAAACATTGCTGCCAGAAATCTATACCGGTTACTGCCCGGTAAAATGCGAAACCACAGCACTTGCACAATTGAAATAATCAGTAGGAGGCCTGCAATTATTAAGGAGTTGTTAAAGATGTAGGCTATATGCAGCAAAGGCCAGTCGAGCCCCGGTTTGCCGAGCCATTGTCCGACGCCTCCCACACCCAAATGAAACAACGTAATGTAAATGTGCGGACTGAAAAGCAGGGATGCACCCGCTCCTGCACCCAGATATAGCCACATACGATCGCGTCTCAGTATAAAAAGTCCTGTTAAGCCTACGATAAGAGCCAGAAGAAAGCTGAAATAGTGATTGTACATGCATGCTGCAGTAAACAATGTGTAGGCAACGGCGATGTCTTTCCGTGGCTTTTCATCGTTTAGCAGCCGCGTCCAGAAATAGATCATGGCCATCGACAGGCTTAGCCCTATCCCGTAAGGTCGTGCAATCTGGCTGAAGATTAGCGGAAAATATAAAAATGAAACGAATGCTCCGGTCAGCAGGCCTGCGTTTCTCCCGAACCACAAAGCAAACAACCGGATGGTAAACCAGATTCCGGCCGCTCCGGCCAGGGCAAAGGGGAGGCGTACTACCCATTCGCTCATTCCGAAAAGTTTTACCCAGAAATACATTAAAGCCTGAACTCCGCCCGGATGCCCGTCGACCATCACACCTTTGGAAATAAGATCGCTGAAGGAATCGAATCGTGTACGTCCAAGGGCACTGAGTTCATCGTTAGAGAAGGAAAAATTTAGGTGTAGAACCCTGATAATAACGCCAATACCGACGATTATCAGCGTCCAGCGGATGTATTCCCTCTGTGAAAGCGGACTGCCCGACGGCGGAATAATATCGGTGCGGAATTTCATAGCGGACGGAAACGGTTAACGAAAGGCAGCGTGTTGTCTGGCTATCTCAAAAAGCAGGATGCCGGTTGCCACAGAAACGTTGAGTGACCCTATGGCGCCTTTCATCGGTATGGCTACGACCTGGTCGCAGCGCTTCAGATACTCGGGCGACACACCGTCTTCCTCCGAACCCATAATCAGGGCGGTAGGTCCGCTGAAGGAAGCTTGAAAATATGGTATTTCACCGCGTTCAGAAGCTGCAACTATGGATAATCCGCTCTCTTTCAAATAGTCGATGGTATGTTTAAGGTTCGAACTCCGGTGTACAGGAAGGGTGGTAAGCGCTCCGGCCGATGTTTTAACCGCGTCGGCATTTACGGGTGCACTGCCCCTTTCGGGGATGATTAATCCGTGAGCTCCGGCACATTCTGCTGTGCGGGCGATAGCGCCCAGATTGCGAACATCGGTAATTCTGTCGAGGATGACAAAAAGCGGCACTTCTCCCCGTTCATAAACCGACATCAGAAGATTTTCAACGGGTTGGAATGTAATGGGCGAAATAAAACACACAACACCCTGGTGATTTCCTCTTATAAGACGGTTCAGCTTCTCTCCGGGGACGTACTGAAAAGGAATGTTGTATTCGCTCATCAGCCTGCGGAGCTCGGGAACCAGTTCGCCCTTCAATCCCTGCTGAAGCATAAGCCTGTCGATCTCCCTGCCGGCTGCAATGGCTTCCATCACCGGCCTCATGCCGTAGATCAGATTGCTGTCTTTTGTCATATTTCTGAAAGCGTTGGAGTTGCAAAGATACAGTTTTGGTCTCAGCCGGCAAGAATTCGGAAAGTTCGCTGCCAAAGCCGGCTTCATGTAATACCGGAAGACAAATTTTCAGCAACATTGGGATTACTTTGTTAATTTTGAGCCTTTGCTGAACTCATGAATAACTTCGTCGTTTATAAATCCTCGGCAGGGTCGGGTAAAACCTATACCCTGATGCGCACTTATTTGTCGATTGTACTTCAGAATCCCGATGCATTCAGGAGGATACTGGCCATCACCTTTACCAACAAAGCAGCAAACGAGATAAAAGACCGTATTTTGCTGAATCTTAAGCTTATTGCTGCTTACGATGAAGAAACATCCCCGCAGCATTCCGTTTCTCTCATCGCCAAACTTAAGGAAGAGACCGGACTGGATGCAGCCGTTCTTTCGGAAAGGGCAGCCCGTACATTATCTAAAATTCTTCACAATTACAGCGATTTTGCAGTTTCAACCATCGATAGCTTTGTACACCGCATCATTCGGGCATTTTCTTTTGATCTGAAGCTTTCGCTCAATTTTGAAGTGGAGATGGATCATGAAATTTTGGTGCGTAAGGCGGTGGATGACCTGGTGTCGGCTGCCGGTACCGATCCTGAACTTACGGCCATACTCATCAGCTTTATCCAGGAGACCGTTGAGGACGACGAGAGCTGGCAGATAAGCGATACCCTCGCAGCTTTTGCGGAAAAGCTGTTCAGGGAAGATGCCCGTGAAGCTGGATTTCTGCCTGCCGACGGTGTTAAGAAAGCCAGGGAGGCCATACGCAATGCGGAGCAAAAGTATCGCGAATCGCTGATGCAGATCGGAGGCAAAGCTTTGGAAATGATAGCCGGAGCAGGATTGTCTGCAGATAATTTTTCGTATAAGGATAAAGGGATATACAAGTTTTTCAGTAATCTTTCGGAAGGGGAAAAGCTGTACGAAATTGGGCGTAATGCTGCCAATACGGTTGCCGGCAATAAATGGCTCAACAAGGAATCGGAAAAGCGGATCAGCAACGATCTGCTCCAGGGGCTTACCGGTGCTCTGGAGCAGCTGTTCCGAAAAGCGGAAGCGCTGATTTCTTCTGAAGGGCAGCGGATTCGCGTACTGCAGATGGTGCGCAGGCAACTGTATCCCATGGCGGTGCTTCAGGAGCTCAGGAATCGCCTGGAACAGGTTAAAAAGGAGAGTAATGTAGTGCCGATTGCCGAGTTTAACAGAATCGTTGCATCCATTGTAATGGAAGAACCCGTGCCCTTTATATACGAACGTACGGGGGAGCGTTTCAGCCATTTCATGATTGATGAGTTTCAGGATACCTCGGTGCTGCAGTGGATGAATTTGCTTCCGCTGATTGAAAACTCACTGGCAGCCGGAGGACTTTCCATGATCGTGGGCGATGGCAAACAGGCCATCTATCGGTTTCGTAACGGCGATGTTGACCAATTTGTGCGATTGCCCGCAGTGCATAATCCCGGCAATAACCCACTCATTCAGCAGCGCAGCAAGATACTTCAAAGGGAGTATCGTTTCGAATCCCTTCGCTCCAATTACAGGTCGCGCAGCGAAGTGGTAAATTTCAATAACCGCTTTTTTACTGCTGTAGCACCACTCTGGCTCGATGAGCGCAAGCAGGTTTACGATGGATCGGAACAGGAATTTGATTCTGGTAAAAGCGGCGGACTTGTAAACGTAGAATTCTACGGCGGCGATCCGGTTGATTATTCCGGCGCAATGATCGAACGGGTTTATGAGCAAATTTGTGCACTGAACCGCGAAGGATACTCATACGGAGATATTGCAGTTTTGACCCGTACCAACAACGAAGCCACCGATATCACGGTTTATCTGAATAACAAAGGTTTGCGGGTGATTTCACCCGTTTCGCTCCTGCTCAGGAACAATCCGGAAGTGGCATTTCTGGTTAACTGGCTCAGGCTGTTCAACGATCCCGGACTGGATATAAGCCGTGTTGCAATAACCGGATACCTGGCCGATACAGGAATGGTTCAGTTTGAAAGCAGACACGAACTCTACCGTCGGGTTGTGCGGCCGGCCGGTTTTTACAATATGCTCGAACGGATCGGATGCGGCATAAACGTTGCTGCTTTTGGCCATTTATCACTGTACGATAAGATGCAGGAGCTGATCCGGGTGTTCAGGCTTGAAGACCGGTTATCTGTCGTTCTTCCTCGATGAAGTGCTGAAGGTATCTGCATCCCGTTCCGGAAGTTTGCAGGTATTTCTGGAGTACTGGGATCAGAAATCAAAGGACCTTTCGGTGGTTATTCCCGATACGGGCGATGCCGTCCAGCTGCTGACCATCCACAAATCAAAAGGCCTGGAGTTCCCGGTGGTAATCTTTCCTTATGCCGACTGGGAAGTGAGTAATTTTTCCGGAACCGCATGGCTGCCATTCAGGGATGAAGCCGTACCGGATCTGAAGACTGCCCTTATCAGTATCAACAAAAAGCTTGAGGGTACTATTTATGAAGAAGTTCTGCTGGAGGAAAAGGACAAAAAGAAACTGGATGTCCTGAATCTGGTTTATGTTGCTTTTACGCGTGCTTCAGAGCGGCTTTATATATTTACAGGGGTTTTCAAACAGGATGCAAAGGGCAGCGGTGAATTGAAGTCGGTAACCGGAATGCTAAGCAATTTCATCAAAAATGAAGGAATTTGGGAAGAAGGGCGATTGGTATACCGCTGGGGCGATGGTTCCGTGATCCTTGGCCGCGGGCATGAAAAAGCCCAAACCCTTGATGTTGGTTTTACGTCGAATGCATGGCATCGTAACCTTACGTTTGCCTCCCGGGCACCCGGTAGCTGGAGTGCGGAAGCTCCGTCAGAAATGCAGAAAACCGGAAACCTTCTCCATCTGGCACTGTCGCAAATCCGGATACTCTCCGATGTGAATAACGTGACCGCAGATTTTGTCCTGAAAAGGCTGATTGGTAGCGATGAAGCAGAGGCTTTTGCTGCCAAACTCCAGGGAGTGGTTAATCATCCCGATTTGAGTATGTTCTTTAGCGAGACGGCTGAAGTGTTTGCTGAATCCGCTATCCTTACCCCTGAGGGAAGGATGTACCGGCCCGACCGCGTTGCCGTTTCCGGTGGTTTCACCGGTGTTATCGACTACAAGACCGGTCGCAGAGACGATAGCCACATTGTTCAGGTGCGGCGTTATGCCAACCTCCTGGAGGCCATGGGGTATCGCTCACCCGCAGCGTGGCTTGTTTATATTGATCGGGAAACGGAAGTTTTGCGGGTGATCTGAGACGACTTATTGTTAGGTACGCTTTCGCGGATTTCACGGTATCGGGTTTTATAAATTAGCCGGAACCGGCTCGTAATGTGCGTCATGGTTCCGCTATTTAGGTATTTATCTGGCTGTGAAATTTCATTCACGATTAAAATCGGTAATTTTGCTGCATGATCCGGAGATTTGGCCCTGAATGGTTGTTTTCGCAGGAAGGGAATTATGCACTGATTGATGTGCGTTCGCCATTAGAATTTGTAAAAGGACACATTCCCGGGGCTGCAAATATACCCTTGTTTACCGATGAGGAGCGTGCCGTTGTTGGTACGCGCTACCATGATGCCGGTAAGGATGCAGCCTTGCTGATAGGTCTTGATTTTGCCGGAGTTAAGATGTCTGATTTCGTAAAGCGTCTGACCTCCCTCACCCGCGGAAAAAACCGGAAAGTTGCAGTATACTGTTGGAGAGGCGGTATGCGCAGTGCTTCCATGTCCTGGCTTTTCAGCACGGCAGGCTTCGATACCGTGGTATTGGAAGGCGGCTACAAGGCATACAGGACATATATCCGTGAAGCAGCCGGCAAGGGAGTTCCCATCCGTGTTCTGGGAGGAATGACGGGATCCGGAAAAACAGAAGTACTGGGTATAATGCAGCAAAAAGGCTGTCAGGTGATCGACCTGGAGCATCTGGCACACCACAAGGGTTCCGTTTTTGGATCGCTTGGGCAGAAAGCCCAGCCTTCCAACGAACAATTTGAGAACGATCTGTACAACGAATGGCGGCTTCTCGACCACAGCCGGCCGGTGTGGGTTGAGGACGAAAGCCGATCCATTGGAACCGTCAGCCTTCCGCCTCCTTTCTTCGATATGATGAAGAAAAGTCCTATGATCCTACTCCGGATTCCTGCAGAAATTAGAGTACGGCGACTGGTAAGGGAGTACGCTTGTTTCAGCAATGCTGAACTTTTAGCCGGGCTTGATAAGATCGCCGCTTCCCTGGGCGGGCAGACTGCAGCAGCAATACGGCAGCATATCGGCGGTGAAAACTATGAAGAGGCCATACGTCTGGTACTGGGATACTACGACAAAACCTATCTCAAAGCATTGGAACGCTTTTCAGACCGCGAAATAATAACGCTTGATCGGGGAACGGGAGATGCGGATGCAAATGCTCAGGCGGTGATGAATCTGGCTTCTGTAAGATGATCTCAGCCTGTAAAAGTCAGGCCGTAAAACACGCATACAAGAACTTATAGTATTTGTAATAATGAAACAGATATACCTGGATTACAACGCCACTACGCCGGTGGATCCGGAAGTGGCCCTGGAGATGAAGCCATACATCGATGAACTATTTGGAAATCCATCCAGTTCGCATGCCTTTGGCGTTAAAGCCAGGCTGGGAGTAGAAACGGCCCGCTCACGGGTTGCCTCACTCCTGGGGTGCAGTTCCGAAGAGATTATCTTTACCAGCGGAGGAACCGAATCGAACAATATGGCTGTTAAAGGGGTGATGTTTGCCCATCGGTCCCGGGGTAATCATCTGATTATATCAGCAGTGGAACACCCGGCTGTTGCCGAGGTTGCAAACTTTCTCAGCAGACAGGGCTTCGAGGTAAGCGTGGCGGAAGTCGACCGGTTTGGTATGGTTGATCCCGAAGAGGTCAGGCGGTTGATCAGACCGGATACGGTATTGATTTCGATCATGCATGCCAACAATGAGGTCGGAACCGTTCAGCCCATAGCCGAAATATCAGCCATTGCAAGGGAATACGGCATTCTGCTGCATACCGATGCTGCACAGTCGACCGGCAAAATCAGGGTTGGCGTAAATGAGCTGGGGGTGGATCTTTTATCGGTGGCCGGGCATAAGCTCTATGCTCCCAAGGGTATTGGTGCATTGTACATCCGCAAAGGCGTTACCCTTGAAAAGCTGATGCACGGAGCCGGTCATGAGCAGGATATGCGGGCGGGAACCGAGAATGTGCCTGAGATTGCCGGATTGGGCAAGGCCTGTGAGATTGCGGGTAAAGGATTGGAAACGTACCGGAAGCATACATTTTCACTGAAGCAGATTTTTCTCCGTATCCTTCGCGATAACAACGTTGATTTTCATGTTCACGGCCATCCGGAGCAATGCCTTCCCAATACTCTGAGCGTAGGATTCCGAAACCTGGATGCAGGAACCATTCTGTCGGCGCTGCCCGCACTGGCAGCATCGGCCGGGGCAGCATGTCATGCCGTTACACAGTCGGGCTCATCGGTACTGGGTGCAATGAAAGCCGATCCAGCTTATTCTGCAGGCACCATACGTTTTTCATTCGGACGGTATTCAACGGAGGCAGAGGTAAAGGAGGCTGCCGGACAATTGGTTGAAACACTCCGGAAACTGAATGCAGTTTCTTCCCGGCAAAGCGTTGCTGCCGTTGCTGACGGAAAGGTGCGCTTAACGGAATACACCCACGGGATGGGCTGTGCCTGCAAGATAAGACCGGCTGACCTGGAAAAGGTGCTTGTGAACCTTCCGCCCGTTATGGATCCGAACGTGCTGGTGGGTGCCGATAAACGCGACGATGCTGCAGTTTACCGTATCAACGCGGAGGTAGCTTTGGTACAGACCGTGGATTTTTTTACTCCCGTGGTGGATGATCCCTGCCTTTTCGGAGCTATTGCTGCGGCCAACGCCCTGAGCGATGTCTATGCAATGGGAGCCATTCCGGCATTCGCCCTTAATATAGCAGCGTTTCCGGTAAACCGACTTCCTCTTTCGGTGATGCAGGAGATTATGAAAGGCGCTTCCGAAAAAGCGAAAGAGGCGGGAATACACATCCTGGGCGGACACAGCATCGAAGATAATGAACCGAAGTTCGGAATGGTTGTCAGCGGATTCGTACATCCCGGAAAGGTGCTTACCAATGCTGGTGCAAAACCGGGCGACCGCCTTTTACTTACCAAACCCCTGGGAACCGGGATAATTTCAACGGCCGTAAAAATGGGACTGGCCGGAAAAGATTCCGAAACGGAAGCCGGGCAGGTAATGGCCGCCCTGAATAAAACTGCAGCCGAGTTGATGCGGTTATACGATGTAAATGCCTGTACCGATGTAACCGGCTTTGGCCTTGCCGGTCATCTTCATGAGATGGCACTGGCTTCGGGAGTGGATGTACATATCCAATTCAATAGAATCCCTCTCATACCGGGTGTGGCTGCAATGGCAGCTGCCGGTGCCGTTCCCGGCGGAAGCAGGGCTAACCTTGCCTTTGCTGCTGAATGGACCAGCTTTGGTGATCTTTCGACAACCGACCGCCTTATCCTGTGCGATGCTCAAACCTCCGGTGGGCTGCTGATCAGCTTGCCGGAAATACAGGCTGAAGCACTCGAAAAATCCATGATTTCAGCCGGAATTCTTTGTGCACAGATCGGTTACGTGGAAGGGGACGGGAAAGGAAATATTACAGTAAAGTATAACGGCTGACAGCCAGTGAGTAATTTTACGGCCCGATTAACCGTTTCGGAAATTACAGGATCACCCGGTAACGGATGGTATCCTTAAACGGCTAATTTTATTTAAGGTGCATCGGCAAGTACAATGGGAACCGGGGTTTCGGCAATACTGGTGTCGAAGGGTTCCGACGATGATGTAACTACCGGAGCATTGGCAAACAAACTCAGCGGAAGCTCAGAAACAAATCCGGCATTCAATACCTTAATTTTTATCGAAGGCAGGGATGACGATGAACCGAAAGGGCGGTCAGACACCTCCAGCACTTCAAAGGCTGCAATACCAAGATTGGCTCCTTTCAGACTTCCGTTAAGCGGGCTGTAATTGATGCTTATATCGCTGTCGTAAACAACGGCCAGTACCACACTGCCCTTCAGCATGGCTAAGCCACTTGCCCGGAGTGGGGTTACATCCGGAATTTTATCCAAAAGATCTTCCTTGTCAAGCCCGTTACCTTCCGAACCCATACCCGGCCCCGCCAGCAGAAAATTGCGTGTGCCGTTATCGGAAGGACCGGCAGCTTTCCATGAAGCGGGGATATTTTTCATTGCAAAGATCCCCTCATCGCCTACCTGACCTGTATACAAGGTAACGGTTTTACCTTCGTTCGATGCAAACCATTCCAGTGGCTTGCGCTGTCCTACTTCCGCCAGGTGATCGTTGACATCGGTATCGGAAAAATTGTTCGGCTCGCTCCCGTTGTCAATGGCATCTTCGTCAATAAGCAGAAAAATAGCGGTACTGCTGTTCGTATTGTTGACGTTATTATCGTCTTTCGTGTCGCAGGAAGTGAGTATAATTCCCACAGCAAACGTCATTGGAATAAATGAGAGTTTGTTTAATATTCTGAAATTCATTTTGATATTTTTTAATTCGTGGTCCCAGCCAAACAGCATTTTGTCTGGTTTTGTTCATGTTTACTTTTGCTGTCGGCCAATGAAAGACTGAATAAGCCGGCATCATCAACGTGCCGGAATTTGAAAAAATGCCGGGAGTTCCGGATAAAAGTCAGTCTTAAACGCGTTGCATTAATAATTCTGCAATAAATACTTATCTGCGGGGTTGCGGTGCCGTGTGTTTTGATGACCTTTGCATAAAAGGAATCGTTTTTCAGGTATGCAGGCTTTTCGTAACTTGAAGCAAAAAAAGAAAGGTATCTGGGCTCTGGCGGCAGGCCTGTTGTTTCTATTGGCCGTTTTTTTTGCCTTTTTGATTTACGACGCCCTGAATCCCTTTCCGGGAAAGGAGGTTTCCTGGTCAACTACGATACATGGAGCCGACGGATCGCTTTTGCATGCATTTCTGTCGGAAGATGAAAAATGGAGGATAAAGGCCAGCATTGATGAGATAACGCCCGAACTGGAGAAAACAATACTTTTTAAGGAAGACCGGTATTTCAGGTATCATCCGGGGATAAATCCCATTGCTGTAGTAAGGGCGGCTTTCAATAACCTGAAAAAAGGCCGACGTACTTCAGGAGCTTCCACCATCACCATGCAGCTTGCCCGGATGATGCGACCGGCTCCGCGTACGATCTCTGCAAAACTGCTTGAAATGGTGAGGGCTTTTCAGCTGGAATGGCATTTTACCAAAGACGAAATCCTGCAGATGTATTTCAACCTGCTTCCTTTTGGCGGGAACGTAGAGGGAGTAAAAACAGCTTCACTGATTTATTTTGGAGAAACTCCTGAAGAGTTGAGCCTGGCGCAGACCGTTATGCTTACGGTAATACCCAACGATCCCAACAGGCTGAAGCCGGGCAGAGGTCAGTCGGCATTGCTGACCGTGAGAAACCGCTGGCTGCGGGCGATCGGAGAAGCCGGACTTTTTGATAAGGACATCATCCGGGATGCCCTTGAAGAACATCTTCCGGAGCGAATTCCCAATGTGCCCAGGCAGGCACCCCACTTGTCGTACCGGTTGCGGCAGCTGGCGGGCAATGCGATATACACCTTTATTAATCCTGAAGTGCAGTACAGAGTAGAGACACAGGCCGTCAATTATGTGCGTTCCCTTCGGGCAGCCGGGGTTGAAAATCTGGCCGTACTTGTGGTAAACAACCGTACGATGGCGGTGGAAGCCTACCTTGGTTCCGCCGGCTTCGGGGAGGATGCATTCCAGGGTCAGGTAGATGGCATTACGGCGCTGCGCTCGCCGGGATCGGCACTGAAGCCGTTTCTCTATTCTCTGGCGTTTGATGCAGGACTTATAACACCACGGTTGGTCATTACGGATGTGCCGAAGAATTTTGGAGGCTACCGCCCCGAAAACTACGACGAAACTTACCGGGGCAGCGTAACCGCCGGGCAGGCACTGGCGCTCTCGCTCAATCTACCGGCCGTTGAACTGCTCGACCGGCTTGGCGTGGAACCGTTCGCCTCCCGCCTGTCACGCAGCGGATTCCGGTGGATTGGAAATAACCGCAAAAAGCTGGGCTTGTCGCTTGTGCTGGGCGGATGCGGAACAACCCTCGAAGAACTTACTGCCGCCTATGCCGCGCTCGCCAATCGTGGAGTGTACAAACCGCTTCGTTTCTTTTCAGGACAGGATTCTGCGGCAACAGATACCCTGTGTTCTGCCGGAGCAGCCTATGTTATTACCGAAAGCCTGACGCAGTTGCAGCGTCCCGACCTGCCAGCGCAGTATCGCATGTCGGCAGGGCTTCCTGCGATAGCTTGGAAAACAGGTACATCCTACGGAAGAAGAGACGGATGGGCCATCGGATACAACACAGAGTACACCATAGGTATATGGACCGGAAATTTTCCGGGTACGGGTGTGGCAGGCCTGAACGGAGCGGATTTTGCCGTTCCGCTTCTGTTTTCTCTGTTCAGCAGCCCCGAAATTAAAAAATCAAATCAATGGTTTACCCCGCCCCCGGAGCTTGATTACCGGCTTGTTTGTTCCGAAAGCGGACTGCCTCCCGATACCTTTTGTCATCACCGGGTGATGGATTACTTCCTTCCGGGAATTTCTCCAGCACAGCGGTGCAACCATCTTAAGCGTTATTATTTAAACCAGCCGGGAACTTTGAGCTACTGTTCACAGTGCCTTCCCGACAAAGGATACAGACAGGTGCTTTTACCTTATCATCCGCCAGCACTTCTTGCCTGGTACCGGCAAATGCAGATGCCCTGCACCGTTGAGCCGCCGCACAACCCAGCCTGCCCGTCGGTGCGGTATACTGGTGCTCCGGTTATAACTTCCCTTACCGACGGAGCTGAATACCTTTTACTGAAAGGACGACGGCAGAAACTTCAGCTGGCCTGCAATACCGAAAGCGGCATCTCCACGGTTTTCTGGTACCTGAACGATAAATTCTACCAGTCGTCTGCTCCCGACGGCTACGTTTTCTTTACTCCGGGTGAAGGTGTATGGAAGATAAGCTGCTCCGACAATCTGGGTCGCAACAGCGATATCAGAATACGGGTGAGCTGGTATTGAAAAGAGGTACTTTATGGCTTTACGGAAAAACAGAGGACATGAAGGTTACCGTGGCCTCTGAAATCGCAGGGGTAGGATTCCTTCGCTGCAATGTTTGGCTGCATTTCATTATCTTTGCAAACTGAAAAATTCGTTTATATGGCTTTAAAATGCGGAATCGTCGGGCTTACCAATATCGGGAAAACCACCCTGTTTAACTGCATATCGAACACCAAAGGACAAACGTCAAATTTTGCATACAGCACAAATAAGTCAAATTTGGGGCAGATTATTGTTCCGGACGACCGGTTGTACGAAATCGACAAGCTCATCCATTCAGCCCGGGTAGTTCCGGTAACCGTAGAGATCGTCGATATCCCCGGTCTGGCTAAAGGAGCAAGTCAGGGCGAGGGCGTGGGCAACAAGTTTCTGGCCGACATTCAGCAAACCGATGCCATAATTCATGTTCTTCGCTGCTTCGACGACGAAAACCTGCCCCACGTGGAAGGTTCGGTTAATCCGGTACGTGACCGGGAAATCGTTGACCTGGAGCTTCAGATCCGCGATCTTGACCTGGTGGAGAGAAAGATTCAAAGGTTTGAGAAGATCGCCAAATCGGGCGACAAGGAGGCTAAGCACGGAATTGAAATTTTGAACCGTGTCAAAGCTCACCTCGAAGGATTTGAATCGGTTCGGAGCATGGACCTCGACGAAAACGAACGGAAGTACATTGACGATATGTTTCTGCTTACCGATAAACCGGTAATTTACGTCTGCAACGTTGACGATGCCTCGGCGGTAAACGGCAACGCATACGTGGATCAGCTGCGTGAAGCGGTAAAAAATGAAAAAACCGAGGTTCTGGTAATAGCCGGAGCCCTG
>JALHHH010000011.1:0-64755 GCA_022837485.1 Bacteroidales bacterium | reverse complement strand
GGAGCCCTGGAATCGGAAATAACAGAACTCGAAAGTGCCGACGACCGAAAGGCATTTCTTGAAGATGCAGGGTTAACCGAGCCGGGGGTTAATAAACTGGTGCGATCGGCATACGATATCCTTAACCTGATGTCTTTCTTTACCGCAGGACCCAAAGAGGTACGTGCCTGGACCATCCGAAAGGGAATGACGGCACCCCAGGCAGCAGGGGTAATCCACAGCGACCTGGAACGCGGCTTTATACGTGCCGAGGTTATGAAATACAAGGACTTTATCGACCTTAAATCGGAACATGCATGTCGCGAAGCCGGAAAGTTATTCGTTGAAGGCAAGAATTACATCGTGGAGGATGGCGATATTATGCACATCCGGTTCAACGTTTAACATTCAGAAGTACAGGGGGTGAAATTTCACCCCTTTTTTGCTGAATTCCACTGCAGGAAGGGGAATTTTCAGAAATCCTGTCGTTTTAAAAATTTTGTTCAAAAATGGCGAGGATGTTCTTATCCTGGTAAGATCTATGTCCGGAGCAAGGTAAAACTGCCTTCTGCGCTCGAAATGCGGCAATGCGTTCCCTTCGAAAAATTCAGGGTTGCTTCGGGCTCCGGTCATTCCATCCGCACCATAGCCAAAGGCTACGTTCAGCCAGGAAGGAAATTTGGAATCCCTCTGCAGGAAGGAATGAATATTGGCGGATAACCAGACCGTTTGACCATTATAATCCTTTATCGCTCGTTCGGCAATGGTGTTCCCCAGTAGAGACGGACGGTATTGTGCATGATCGGTTGGATGAAACGACCATTTTAAAAGGATCCGCTGTTCGTTCCACACCAGCTGCTGACTGATAAACGCGGCAGATCCCAGTCCGTTGGCAATCAGATCTCCGCCCGATGCGCCCCAGCCGGCAGAGAACCCATCCAGAATTTCAATAACGGTGAGATAAGCAAAGCCCAGACTGCCGCCATACCATGCAGCTTTGGTGTTGCAGGTTCCCGCCCAGCGCATCGCCTCATATCCCAGATACCCGACGTAGTATGCGGTAACGGAATGCCCGGCTTTATCCATTTGAAGCCATTCGTCGTTGTCGTTGATAAAATGAAATTTGTCCCGCGTAAAGTCTTTGTACCATAAATGATACAATCCGGTCATGCTTCCGCCATAAAGCAGAACACCTCCGGCTATAAGTCCGATCATCCGCTTACGGTTAATTTCTGAGCTGTCGCCGGCCTGTATGGGGTTGCCGGCGAATGCTTCCTGCATAAGAAGTGAAAAGATCATGCTCAGAAAAAAAGAAGCAAACGTAATTTTAATGCGCATGCCCGGCAGAGGTGATGATGTATGGTTCAAGAATCTTCAGCGCTTTTTTTCGCCGGTCTTCAAGTATTTCACTGCTGGTGGCTTCTGCCAGAAACCGTAAATAGGGTTCCGTATTCGAAGGTCTTACGTTGAACCACCATTGGGCAAACTCGATGCGGTATCCGTCGAAATCGTAGAATGCCGTCACCTCTTCTTCTGCTGTGAATGCCTCTTTCAGGGCTTCCATGGCTTCCGCCTTTCTGTCGATGTGCAGGTTGATTTCTCCGGTCCCTTTATAACGGCTTATGCTCCCGATGAGTTGCGAAAGGGTTTGTCCGTTTTCTTTGCACCGTTTCACTTCACCGAGGATAATCAGTGCTGCCAGGTAAGCAGAGTCGGAATAATAAAAATCGCGAAAATAGTAATGTCCGGCAAGCTCGCCCCCGAACAACCCTCCGATTTCGCGCAGCTTCAGGGCCGCATAGGCTCTGCCGACTCTCCACATATGCATGCTGAATCCCTGTTCTTCAACGGAGGCGGTCACCGATTTGGACGTCCGTATATCCTGAATGGCCTTTCCTTTCATCCCCTGACGGGCGAAATAGCGGGCAAGCACAGCAATCATCAGGTCGGGCTGGATAAAGGTTCCGTTTTCATCCACAAACATAACCCGGTCGGCATCGCCGTCGAAAATCAGCCCAATGTCGCAGCTCGTCTTTATTACCAGTTCGCTCAGATCCTTTACATTTTCTGGTTCCAGTGGATTGGGCTGATGATTGGGGAAGGTTCCGTCGCGTTCTTCAAAAAGATAGAGCGGCCGTTCGCCCAGCAAGTCTCTGATCAGAAGGGATCCCATCCCGTTGGAACAGTCGACGGCAATTTTCAGATTGCTGAAATCGCTGTTGTAAGGCTTTAGGAAATTCAGGTAATCATCACGGAATGAAAATGTTGAGTATGTTCCTGGAATTGTGGCAGGTTGAGGTATGCGATTTTCTGCCCGCTCAAGCAGTTCCGAAAGGCCGGTATCGAATCCCACAGGCAGAGCTTCGGCCCCCGAAATTTTGAGCCCGTTATAGTGAGCAGGATTGTGTGAAGCGGTGATCATCACCGAAGCCTGATAGTTATATCTGGCGGTAGCCCAGTATATCATAGGTGTGGTGCATTCGCCCGCCACATGCACGTCGGCACCCGAGTCGGTGATGCCCTTGCACAGATATTCCAGTATTTCGGGTGATGAAGTCCTGACGTCGTGTCCGACCAACACCGTATCGGCATTCAGCAATCCGGGCAAAAAGAAACCGATCTTGTATACATCGCTTCCGTTGAAGTCTTTCGTGTAAACGCCACGTATATCGTAAGCTTTAAATGCATTTCTCATAGAAGTATGATCTGTTAAACGCAGGTTTGCAGTGCTGATGACAAATTGTCACAGCTAAATTACAGCATTTTCACCGATTACGGCTGAAAAGCCGGGAAACGTGAAAATCAGTTACCTGTAGATACGTCTCTGATTGAGAGCCTGACGGTATTTCCATGCATTCAGGTTATGCTGCTCCAGAGTTCGCGCAAAGCTGTGATAGCCGGAGAAATCTTCACGGGCACAGAAAAACATATAGTCGTGGTTTTCATAATTCAGCACCGCATCGATGGATGCAATGGACGGCAGGCAGATGGGACCAGGAGGGAGTCCTTTGTTCCGATACGTATTGTAAGGCGATTCAATCTCCTTGTGAATGCTTAAGACCCTTCGTATTCCGAAATCGCCGTGTGCAAAAACCAGGGTAGGATCGGCTTCCAGGAGCCAGCCGTTCTTCAGCCTGTTCACATATACTCCGGCCAGTCTGGCTTTCTCGTCGTTCTTATTGGTTTCTTTCTCAACGATGGATGCCAGTGTTATCACTTCATGGCGACTCATATTGATAACGCTCAGCTGCTCCTCTCTTTTTCCTTCCCAGAATTTTTCCGATTCCCTCTTTAATCGGCCGATAAAGGTTTCGGGACTCGTATTCCAGTAAAACTCGTAGGTGTTGGGGATCATTATGGTAAATACCGTGGCGGGCGTTACTCCCAGTGAATCGAGAAAAGAACTATCGGTAAGCAGCCGGATCAGCGAAGCCGAATCGGCTTCAATTTGTTGAGATATGCGTCCGGCCAGTTGATCGGGTGTGCGTATGTTGTTGAAAATAACCTTTACCGGCGTTTGTAATCCCGACGCCAAAATCCTCAGCAATTCAAGATTGCCCATATCGCCTGTGAGGCGGTAACGCCCGGGTTTAACGGACTGACTGTATTTTTTAAGTCTGGCAATAAGTTCAAACGAATACCGGTCGCTGATCAGACCTTTTGTATAAAGGATCTCTTTTACATCCTCATAATTACTGCCGGTTGGTATGGTGATGAAGACTTCAGTTTCCGAGCCGGTATAAACATTGTCGGAAAATACTGCCCGGTAGATCCACCATCCGGCAATACCCGAAAGCAGCAGAAGCAATACAATTATCCAAAAGATATACCTGCCCTTCTTCTGACGGGGCTTCCTTACATTGCTGTAGCGCGGGTGGTAGTATTCAGTCATGGCTTTCGGGGTTTGTATTCAGAATGTATTGAAACAGAAATTCATCCTTCCACCTTCCGTCAGACAGCCGCCATTCTTTCCGGATCCCGGTTTGTTTGAATCCCGCCCCGGAAAAAAGACGAATGCTGGATATGTTGTCGGCCGATATATGGCAATAAACCTGATGAAGGTTCAGAATATTCCGGCAATAATCCAAAACGAGAGAAAGAGCTTCTGCAGCATAACCTTTTCTTCTGCAACCGGGTGCAATCATAATCCCGATTCCTGCCCTTCGGTGCAGGGGGTCAAAGTCGAAGAGATCAATGGCTCCGCAGACTTTCGGAGGTTTTTCACTGGAGATAATCATCAGGCGCAACTGGCGGGAGGCATAAATATCGGTGCCGGTATTAAGCACATACTGTTCGATGGCAAAGCGCGAATAGGGAGCCGTGGTGTTGCTGACCTGCCAGATTTCCGGATTGTTTTCCCAGGTGTAGAGAATCTCTATATCATCCGGTTCCGGTGCTCTCAGGGATATAAGCCTGCCTTTCATTCCTTGTATTCCGTTTTATGAAACAATCGATTCTGTTAGTCCATGCCTTCTGAATACGACGCGTTGATGGTGCCGCTGAAGACGAAAACAGCCGGACCTTTCAGATGTACTTCCGTAAAATGTTTGCCTTTCCCGATCATTTTTACTTCCAGCCTGCCGCCCCGGGTGAGCACTTCCCATGATGTTCGTCCGGTTTTTACCGCCGCAAAGGCTGCCGAGGCCGTTACGCCTGTGCCGCACGAAAGCGTTTCATCCTCAACCCCTTTCTCATAGGTTCGCACCCGGATTGTTTTGCCATCAATAGCCATAAAATTTACATTGGTCCCGACAGGAGCATACGCCGGACTGTACCGTATAGACCGCCCCCGGGTCTTTACATCAATTATTTCGGGATCCGGGGTGAGCACCAAATGATGCGGAGTACCGGTATGTATGTCGGCTTCGTTCTCACTCGTCTTGCCAACAGAAATGTCGCACATGCTGATCTCAACCATCCATTCGCCGTCTGAGGCTGCCGAAATTGTGGCGGTATGGGGGCCGTCGCCAGCCAGAAAGTGTGCTGAAATTCCTGAAATGCCTCTCATTAGCCCAAACGCAGCAGCACAGCGGGCACCGTTACCACACATAGTGGCCGGACTCCCGTCGGAATTAAAATAGATCATTTCAAAGTCGTATCCCTCGCGTGCTGTCAATACAATCAGACCATCAGCGCCAATTCCGGTGTGACGGTTGCACATCGCTTCTATCTGCCCGGCTTCAGGCAGTTGAGTGATCTCCCTGCCATCCAGCATTACAAAATCATTGCCTGTGCCGTGAAATTTCCAGAAACGGATCATGGATGTCTGCTTTGACAAAATGTCATATTGTGTCGCAAGTGTCAAAAATAAGGAAATTAATGTGAAAAAACCTAATGAAATATCCTGCCTGTTCTAATCTCTTTTAAATCCTTTAAAATCAAATAGTAATATAATTTTTCGCCAGCTATGTCAGAATTGATAAGTGCAAAGAATAGTACTTATCCGGTATTCCGTGAGTAGAAAATACTTTTTAAGCTAAGAACAGTCATTAATGCGGCTGTCAGAGATCTGCATATAAATACGGAAGATTGGTTTTTACTTTAAAAGCCTGAAGAAATGCACTTCTTTTTCTGCCGTTAGATTTCGTTTTTTTTGCTTAACCTTAGCGATATATTTTGAGTTTTTATTTTATGAATTAATTGGATTAATGCAACTTACAGATAGTAAGCCGTTTATTCCGGACTCTCTGACTGTCGGCATGCGATTGGAAAAGTTTAAAAAAAGGATTAACACTTTTTAACACCGCATTCTGTAACATTGGTATCTGAATTGCGTTTAACCGAATGCCCCGGTAAAAAAGATCCGGGATGAAAGAAACTAAGGAAAACTAAAAAAATATATCTGCTATGAAACGTATTGCCGGAAGTTTGCTTATTGCGATCGCCGGGGGAATCATTGCCCTGGCAGCATACAGTATTATAGACAAAAAGAATGTGCCTGCCATTGTTGAACAGCCCAGGGTTCCTGCCTACCTTGCAGGGCTTTCGGGTACTTCGGGTCCCATGGTACTTCCCGATTTTACCGTTGCTGCCAATAATACGGTACATGCTGTCGTACATATAAAAACCGAGTATCAGCGCAAGAGCAGCGTTTACGATTATTTTTTCGATTTCAGGGATTTCTTTGGCAACCGTTCGCCGCACGGAAGTCCGTCTCCCATTCTTGCTACGGGTTCGGGAGTGATTATTTCGCCCGATGGTTACATCGTTACCAACAACCACGTAGTAGCAGAATCGGATAAAATCGAGGTAACGCTTAACGATAAGCGAACCTACAGTGCCGAAATAATCGGGACCGATCCGTCCACCGATCTGGCCGTGATAAAGGTCAGCGCAAAGGACCTGCCTTATCTCGTATACGGAAATTCCGATAATCTGCAGGTAGGGGAGTGGGTCCTGGCAGTCGGCAATCCGTTTAATCTTACTTCCACGGTAACGGCAGGAATAGTAAGTGCAAAAGCCAGGAACATTAATATCCTTGGAACGCCCGATGGCACCGCCATTGAATCGTTTATTCAGACCGATGCAGCGGTTAACCGTGGTAACAGCGGCGGAGCACTTGTCAATACCCGCGGAGAGCTGGTCGGCATCAATGCTGCCATCGCATCGGGCACCGGTTATTATGCCGGCTATTCTTTTGCCATTCCGGTGAATATTGTTCGTAAAGTGGTTGAAGATCTGAAGGAATTTGGAACCATACAGCGCGGATTTCTGGGCGTTAGTATCCGGGAGCTCGACAGCAAACTGGCGGCTGAGCAAGGACTTGACGATATCCGCGGTGTTTTTGTAGCCGAAGTGGTTGATGAAGGAGCTGCCCGTGCAGCAGGCTTGCGTTCAGGCGATGTTATCATGAACATTGAAGGCGTTCCGGTAAACTCAACATCCGAATTGCTCGAAATTATAGGACAGCACCGTCCGGGCGATAAGGTCAATGTGGCGGTTAAACGAAATAATAAAGACCTGGCATTCAACGTTACCTTAAAGAATAAGGACGGAAATACAGGGGCCGTCAAACGGGAAGAAGTGAATGTTGATGCCATACTCGGTGCAACTTTTGAGCCCGTTAGCCGTAAATTAAAAGAAGAGCTGGGTGTTGAAAACGGACTTCAGATAGTTTCACTCAGGGACGGAAAGCTGCGAAATGCCGGAGTGCGTCAGGGATACATCATCATTCAGGTAGACGGAAAGTCGGTGAACTCCCGCGAAGACCTTACTAAAGTGCTCACCGGAAAAAAAGGCGGAGTGCTGATTGAAGGGATTTATCCCAACAGAACAAGAGCCTATTACGGCTTTGGAATGTAAAACCATCGAACCCATAAGGGCTTTTGGGATGTACACAGGTGCATCCCTTAAGCCGTATAAACGGGTATAAAAATGCCTGCGGTCTGCGTTGAACTAAAGACCGGAACCGATTGTTATTAATAAGAATAAGGATGTCTCGAACCTGCTGAACCGACTCAAGGTTCTGAAAACTATCGGATTGCAATTAGTAATACATCTGAAATTTCAGTGCCTGGTCGTAAAACTTACCCGATACGGGTCATAACAAGCGGTACTATGACAACACCATAGTTCGAGACTACCCATTCAAAATACCCAACGATATGAGACAGCTGAAGATCACTAAATCGATAACCAACCGCGAAACTGCATCGCTCGATAAATATTTGCAGGATATTGGGAAAGAGGAGCTGATAACGGCAGAAGAAGAGGTTCTGCTTGCTCAGCGTATCCGGCAGGGCGACCAGCAGGCACTCGACAAACTTTGCAAGGCAAACCTCAGGTTTGTTGTTTCCGTAGCGAAGCAATACCAGAACCAGGGTCTCAGCCTGCCCGACCTTATCAACGAAGGCAACCTGGGACTTATAAAAGCTGCTCAGCGCTTCGACGAAACCCGCGGGTTTAAATTTATCTCTTATGCCGTATGGTGGATCAGGCAGAGCATCCTTCAGGCCCTTGCGGAACAGTCGCGAATTGTAAGGCTTCCGCTGAATCAGGTGGGATCGCTGAATAAAATCAAGAAGGAATCTTCGCGTCTGGAACAGAAGTTCGAACGACCGCCTTCTCCCGATGAGCTGGCAGAAGCGCTCGAAATTCCGGAATATAAAATCGATGCAGCGCTCAGGATTTCTACACGTTATATTTCCATGGATGCTCCGCTTACCGAGGATGAGGATATGAAGTTTATCGATATTTTCATCGATGAAGATACTCCTGTTACCGATGCCGGTTTGATGAGGGAGTCGCTGGCGCGTGAAATTCAGCGTTCGCTTGCAACCCTTACCGAGAAGGAAAGGGATGTCGTAAACCTTTATTACGGACTCGGTATGAACCACGGTCTTACCCTCGAAGAGATCGGAGCCAAGTTCGACCTTACACGCGAGCGCGTCAGGCAAATCAAAGAGAAAGCGATACGCCGGCTTAAACACACCTCACGCAGCAAGCTTCTGAAGGCTTATCTGGGTCAGTAAGCAGCAGCTACACGTTTCACACCTTACCCGCCGGAAAGTCTGGCATTTTAGTACATCGTATCTTTCGGGCAGCTTTATACAGTACTGTTCCGATACAACTTTTTAACATTTTTCGTCAAGGAAATTTTTTTTCCTTTGGTAATCCCTGACTGTGGCTGCTTTGGGACCTTTTGGTAAAATATTTTCCAGGGAAAATGTATTGATATTCGATTTGAAATATTATTTTTGCCGCTCAAAAGCGTTTCGCTTTATTCTGAGGTACAAAGCCGGATGATAATTTTTTGTGCTTCAGGGAAACGGGAGCCTCAATGAGGAATTAACCGAAATTTCAGATTTGTTTAATGCTCAATACTCAGCAACTGGTATTAGCCTAAACCTTACGAATGGATAACAGAATGGGCGAAAAGCCTGTAAGTGTTTTAATTGCCGAAGACAATATTTTGAACCAGCGCATTATTGAGATTTTGATCCGTAAGATGGGCTGGAAATATAAAATGGTGGGCGACGGGGCAGAGGCCGTTGAAGAGATCCAGAATGGTTCTTACGATGTGGTGCTCATGGATATCGACATGCCTGTAATGAATGGCTGGGATGCCACCGCTGAAATGCGGAAAAGAGGAATCGAAGTCCCGGTAATCGCACTTACAGCCTATTCCGAAGAGTCGTTTCGCCGCAAAAGTTTTGAAGTTGGAATGGATTATTTTTTATCGAAGCCTTACGATAAGGAACAGATTTATGAGGCTGTTATGCAGTTTGTAAAGCATTGACAACAATAGCATAATCTGAAAACTTTTCATAAATTCTTAACAACCTCTCGCTTTTTGGCGGGAGGTTCGTATTTTTGCCTTCAGCCAAACGGATTGGTACTTTCGTATACCAATTTGATAATGAATTGGATGATTAATTTTGTGCCGGTTTCAGTTTGGTACGCCTAAAGGGAATCTGTTAATATTTACTGGAATACGCATTATCAGGCTGTATAATCCATAAACCGGAATTACGGCAGGGTAACTGATTTGATTAAAATCCTAAAAATATACCTGCGATGCCATCATCAAAGTACGTATTTGTAACGGGAGGTGTAGCCTCCTCACTCGGGAAAGGCATTATATCGGCTTCACTGGCCAAACTACTTCAGGCCAGAGGCTTTTCGGTAACCATACAAAAGCTCGATCCTTACATTAACATCGACCCGGGAACGCTTAATCCATACGAACACGGGGAGTGTTTCGTTACCGACGATGGAGCGGAAACCGATCTCGATCTGGGGCACTACGAACGCTACCTGAACATTACAACCTCTCAGGCCAATAACGTTACCACAGGCCGGATTTATCAGTCGGTTATCGATAAGGAAAGGCGCGGCGATTATCTGGGAGAAACGGTACAGGTGATTCCGCATATTACCGACGAAATCAAACGTCGTATTAAACTGCTCGGCAATACGGGTGCATACGATTTTGTTATTACTGAAATCGGTGGTACCGTCGGCGATATCGAATCCCTGCCATACATAGAAGCCGTCCGGCAGATGCGCTGGGAAATCGGTACCGATTGCCTTGTGATTCATCTCACACTTGTTCCTTATCTTGCTGCAGCCGGAGAACTTAAGACAAAACCGACGCAACATTCCGTTAAAACCCTGCTCGAGCAGGGAGTGCAGCCGGATATTATTGTATGCCGCACGGAAAAACATTTGAATGAGGGCATGCGTAATAAAATAGCCCTTTTCTGCAACGTTGACCCAACGGCTGTCATCGAATCGATTGATGCTCGTTCGATTTACGAAGTTCCGATGCTGATGCGTGAGGAGAAGCTGGATGTGGAAGTACTAGAGAAAATGCGCGTGAAATCGCCGCATGCTCCCGACCTTGCTAAATGGGAAAAGTTTCTGCACAGGCTTAATAATCCGAAAGGGCAGGTTACCATTGGTCTTATCGGCAAATATGTTGAATTAAAGGATGCCTACAAGTCGATCAATGAAGCGTTTGTTCACGCTGGAGCTGTGAATGAATGTAAGGTTCTGGTTAAATCGGTGCATTCTGAATCCATTAACCCTGAAACGGTAAATGAAGCACTTGCCGGACTCGATGGAATTCTGGTGGCTCCCGGCTTTGGAAGCAGAGGCATTGAAGGCAAAATCGAAGCCATTCGGTTTGCCCGTGTGAATAAGATCCCTTTCCTGGGTATTTGCCTCGGCATGCAGTGTGCCGTTATTGAATTTGGACGGAATGTTCTTAAACTGGAGCATGCGAATTCTACTGAAATGGATCCTGAAACGCCACATCCGGTGATTGACATTATGGAAGCCCAGAAGAAAATCAGCAATAAGGGCGGAACGATGCGGTTGGGAGCTTATCCCTGCACCATTCAGCCGGATACCCGTGCCCGGGAAGTTTATGAAACTTCCGAAATCCGCGAAAGACACCGGCACAGGTATGAATTCAACAATCATTACCTCGATCAGTACCGGAATGCCGGGATGGTTACATCCGGAATCAATCGTCAGGACGACCTGGTTGAGATAATAGAATTACCCGGCCATCCCTGGTTTGTTGGTATCCAGTTTCATCCTGAATATAAAAGCACCGTTGCCAATCCGCACCCCTTGTTCGTGCATTTTGTTAAAGCAGCCTCGCTTTTTAATCAACGAAAAACGGAATAAGTCTTTGCATATTCCGGAATAAAACCATTAGGATGGCTTCCGCTGACAGTCGTTTAAAGATTGACACTTCAATGTCAATGCTTTTAATTAATTTTGTCCACTGTTTTACATTCAATATACCTTCATGAATAAAAATTCGATAATTGGTCTGGTGCTGATTTTTGCCCTGATGATGGGGTATACTCTGCTCATGTCGCCTTCAAAGGAAGAGCTGGCTGAGAAGAAACGCGTTCAGGATTCGATAGCTGCAGTTAATCAGGCGGTGCTCGATTCATCCAAAGCACAGCAGGCCAGAAGGGATGTGCTTTCTCAGGCCGCCGCTGCGGTCCAGGAAATCCCTGCAGGCGTTGATTCGGCCACCGTAAAGGCTAACATGCAGTCGGTATACGGTCCGTTTGCAATTTCTGCTCAAGGCGAAGATCAGGCTTATACCATTGAAAATGATGTTCTTAAGCTTACAATCAACAGTAAAGGCGGACGAATCGGGCAGGTAGAACTTAAGGAGTATAAAACATTTGACGGTCACCCACTGGTTTTGTTTGCACAGGATTCTTCTGCCTTTGAACTGGCTTTTTTCAGCGACACAAAACCTATCTCCACCGGAGGGCTTTTCTTCAAACCGGCATGGAAGGATGCCCGTTTCGATGGAAATCCCGAAATCAGAGTTGAAGGAAGCGATTCGCTTCAATTCGCCATGAGGCTTTACGCAAATGCGGCCGATACAGCATCTTTGACGGATAGTTACATAGAATACCTCTATACGGTTCGGGCCGGTGATTACTTGGTTGGCCTCGAAATCAGTATGGTTAATATGGAGGGTATCGTTGCCCATAATACGCGTGAGCTGAACATCAACTGGAATGCCCGCCTGATGAGGCAGGAGAAAAATATTGAGAATGAGCGATTAAACTCAACCATTCATTTTCGTCACTCAGATGCGGAAGTAGATTATCTGAACGAGCGCAAGGATGACCGCGAAACAATTGCCACCCGCCTCAAATGGGTTTCGTTTAAACAGCAGTTCTTTTCATCTGTGCTTATCGCAGACGATCTATTCCTGAGTGCCGATATCTCAAAAATACGGGAGCCGGAAAAGGAAACCCGTTTCCTTGATTACATGCAGGCTTCCCTGGCAATCCCCTATAAACCCGGAACAGATCAGTCTGTCGGAATGTCATTTTTCTTCGGTCCGAACAAATACAATCTGATGCGGAAGTATAAACTCGACCTGGAACGTCAGATTCCACTGGGATGGAGTTTCTTCCTGATGCAGTGGATCAACCGTTTTGCTGTAATTCCTGTATTCAATTTTCTTGAAGGATTTAACCTGAATTATGGAATTATTATTCTGATCCTGACCATACTGCTAAAGATCGTTCTCTTTCCGATTGCATATAAAACCTACCTGTCGTCAGCCAAAATGCGTCTGCTGAAACCTGAAATTGACGAGATAAATAAGAAGTTTCCGAAACAGGACGATGCGATGAAAAAGCAGCAGGCTACCATGACGCTGTACAAGAAGGCAGGAGTGAATCCGATGTCGGGATGCGTACCCATGCTGCTGCAATTTCCGATCCTAATTGCTATGTTCCGGTTCTTCCCAGCATCCATTGAGCTCAGGCAGGAGGCGTTTCTGTGGGCGAAAGACCTGTCGAGCTACGATTCTGTGCTCGATCTGCCATTTACCATTCCGTTTTACGGCGATCATGTCAGTCTTTTTACTCTGCTGATGACCATTTCCACCATCATCTATACAAAGATTAATAACGATATGATGTCGACCGGACAGCAGATGCCGGGAATGAAGACGATGATGTACCTGATGCCGGTAATGTTCCTCGGATTCTTTAACAGCTATTCTTCCGGTTTGAGCTACTACTATCTGCTCGCCAACCTCCTGACTTTTGCCCAGATGTTTCTGATCCGCAGATTTGTAAATGAAGACAAACTTCATGCTCAGATCCAGGAAAACAAGAAAAAACCCGTCAAGAAGTCAAGCTTCCAGAAGAGGCTTGAGGAAATGGCCAAACAGCAGGGGAAGAGGTAATGATTCCGGATTGCGGATTAGGCGCCTCATGGAGAAGTTGTGCTTCAAGAGGAGTTTGAGTTTGCGCGTGCAGTATTTGTAAATAACCAATTTCTCAGTTCATACTGAATAGTCTGGAAGAACCGGTCTGCCCGGAGCGGAGAGTTCGGCATAGCATTCTGGAAATTTTCACGGTAAGCTGTGGTTTCCCTGTTTTTTTATAGTTGAATCTGCTAATGCAGAATTCCGGTTCTTTTACCAGTCTCTTCGCGGCAGGCTATCCTGCTTTTACCTCCAGTCTCAGCCCGGGTCGTTTCCCGATTTTAGTCCGGCTTCCGGCCTCAGCCTGGACCTCAGCCCTGTACTTGACCTCAGCCCCCGTTTTCCGGCTGACGCTCCGGCACTTCACGTGAAATCTGTACACTCATTTTCCCGGGATTAATTAACTGCCTTTCTGTGAGCGGGTTCGGGCATCTACAGGAAGTTACTTGCTCCTAAAACGATAAATCTCTCCGGTTTGTATCCGGCAGGTCTTCCATAACGGTTAAACCGTTTTTTTAAAATAAGCGTTTGAGGTAATACTTAAAACTATATTTTCTCGGTTTATTCAGAATCCGACCCGGGGGCTTATAGTAAAATATATTTACATAAAGCGGAAAATATGTTTTTTCAGCTACTATAAAGCATGGTATTTAAGCCACGGCCCGGCTAAAAAATACCGGAATATATCCGAATTGAAAATTTTATTTCATTTACTATCAGCTTTTTCGGAAAAATTGTAAAAATGAGACTTCTGATTTTGTAAAAATGCCACACCTGGGTTTTGTATTCGAAATATTTTAGCACACAAAAAATCGGGAGTGCGATCAATTATTCGTTTAAACAAAATCACAAAAAAAATGAAAAGAAGCCAACTAAAATGGTGGGGCATTGTTGCTTCCACGGTATTCATGTTTTCAGCGTTTTCGTGTCAAAAAGAGAACATTTCTTTGAAACCGGGAGATAATCCGTTTGATATATCAAATGGAGGTGAAAGTCTGGCGCGCAACAAAATTGTAGTTATCAGCGATATACATCTGGGGAATGACCTTAGCTATTCGGAATGTTCGGCACATCTTCCGAGATTGGTTGAATTTCTGACAGAAATACGTGAATCAAAAACGATCAGTGAACTGGTTATCGCCGGTGATCTGCTGGACGAATGGTATATTCCTTCGCGGACAGATACGTATGAGGGTAAAACACAGAAGGAATTTATTCAGAAAATCGCAACCCAGAATAAAGGTGTTATTGATGTTCTGAACGGAATAATTAAAGATAAAAATATAAAAGTAACCTACGTTCCCGGAAACCATGATCTGATTGTTGAGGATGAAAATGTTGAATTGATTTTACCGGGAATCAATCAGGCACGGGATATCAACCGCCCGGGGATCGGGACGTATTATCCGATTCCGCAGATAGCCATAGAACACAGCCACCGATACGATTTTTTCTGTGCGCCTGATCCCTACAGTAACCAAAACATTGCTCCCGGCACAATTTTGCCTGCGGGATATTTCTTTACGCGTATTGCCGTTAACTCTGTAACCAATTATCCGGATGCCGGTGAAATTACACCTGTCCGCGATGTTACACTGAATTCTGCCGATGAAACTCAGGTTAACAATTTCATCTATTACAACATCTGGAAATCCGTATTGACAAACGTGATACCTGTTAAAGACAATTTTGATGAAAAAATCATTGTTACCAATGTTGGTAATTTTTCAGGCAGCTTTAGTATAAACGATGTGATCCCGTTCAATAACCCCGATGGCAGCATCGACATGAATCTGTTCAGTGAAGCCTGCAGTCAGTCGAATTGGGAAAAAAGGCTTTCCTATAACAATGTTCCGGTGATTACTTCAGTAAAAGATGCCATTCCGGGGAGCCTACTTACCAGCTTTCTTGATAATCAGTCAAATGTTCAGTATTTTCAGAATCAGAATTCAGAAGTCAGGATTGTTGTATTTGGCCACACGCACGTACCAATGTTGAAAACTTTTACCAATAGCAAAGGTGAAGCATGTGTTTATGCCAACTCGGGCACCTGGATCGACAAAAAGACCAGGCATGGAGAATCAGTAGATCAGGACAATGAGAATATGGACTTTATTGTGATTGCTCCACAAGCTGCGGATAACAGTATGGTAAAAGTTGAACGTTTCCAATTCAGGAAACAAGGGCATATTTCCCTGGAAAGCAGATCAATTAAATTGTAAAAATTGATTAACGGTCAATTTTGGAAAAATGTAAATCATTCGGCCTGTCCCCGGACTGTTTTAAGTTTCTGATATAATGCGTTTTTGGAACAGAAGGGTGCAGTAATAGCCGGATTTTCTGAAATGGACGTCAAAAATGCCTCTTCATGTGCAAGGTTGGGGTGCCTTGATGTCCCCGCCCAAAAAAAAACTCATGGTGCAAAAGAACCTTTAAGAAAATTTTAAATCAGGGGGGCAAAAAAGATTGCCCCCCTTAATAATAAAGGCTAGTGAGAATATTTAACAAAATCACATTTAAAAAAACGGAATTTGTATTTTTGCATTACTGCGTTCATGCATAAACACTACCTCTTTCAACTGGCATTTTGTTGCAACTAAGCGCTGATTGTTTAAATATGCATAATCTCTACCTGGCCACTACCTTTGCAGGCGCACTCGTTTGTTTACTTGCGTCTATATTGCTTTTTTCACGTCGTAAAGAAGGAAAACGTTCACGTACGATCCTTGCATTCATTATTTTATTTTCCGTAGCTAATTACATACCCCGTTTCATTGCACTCTCCAACGGAGAAAAGCCCGATGTGGTTGTTTCCGCTCCGATGCTGCTGTTGGCCATCTTTATGCTTTCATCTTACCTTATTTATCCGATTGAAGTTGTTTCACCAGGCTGGCTCAACTTTAAACGACTTGTCAGGCTATACCTCCCGCTGATGGGTTTATCGGGAATATATTTTATTTCCGTATGGGCCGGTGTTAAGTATTCTGTTCAGCATTCAATTCCGGAAATGCTCCAGTTTGCCGGCCAATTCGAGGTCTTGTTCCGTTTGCTGCTTTTCCTGATTCTTTTTCTGTCTTCTTTCTTTATATTTTTTATCCCTGACGCATGGAAAACTAATGATGTGAGCAATGCATGGATCAGGAAGTACTCGATCATAATCTCGGTTAATATACTTGCCTATGTAATGGTATTGGTATTAAATAGCGTAATTATACACACTCTTTACTACTATATCAGCGTTGGATGCAGCCTTGCCATTGTTCATATGGACCTTTTCTTTTTCAGGACAGTGATGGAAAATCGTGAAACTGTAATAACAGAAGAACAGAGCCAATTGAATAATATCCTTAATAAGACGGCTGAGATTTCCGCTTCAAGCGACCGGACGTTGGCAATAAAGACGAAAAACGAAATCCTGAATGAGCAACTGGATGCGTATATGCAGAAAACGCGCGCCTGGCGGAATCCGGACTTATCTCTGAATACGCTGGCTGCAGCGCTGTACACCAACCGCACCACACTGGCTCAGGTTATCCATGACAATGGAAATATAAACTATACCTTATATATCAATCGTCTGCGCATTGAGGATTTCATCCAGCTAATTGAGTCTAATAAGTCAGCAAATTTTCAGGATGCGTTTTATTTTGCCGGTTTTCGTTCCCGGGCAACGGCTTTGCGCAACTTTCGTAAAATTACCGGAATGATCCCGTCAGAATATTTCCGGCATAAAAACGAGTGTTTCGACTTCGCGGAGTTTCAATCCGCAGAATAATGGCAGATAAATAAAAATTATCTTTGTCCGGGAAGAGTATGGTCGTGCATGCCCGGGCAGAGGATGGCTGGTGTGTGAGGAATCTCTACCTGGCTTTGCGCTGGAAACGGGTTAACATGGCATTTTCAGGGATTATTCTTTCTGCCGTTTCGCAAATGATCGCGTATATTTTTTCTGCCGGCGCCTTTAGGAAGCGTTAAGCAAAACAGGTTTGGCCGATGCGCAGCCCGACGGCAATATGTAACCGAAGTCGCGGTATGCATTGGCTGGGTTCTTAATTCCGTTTTTTTCTGTGTTATTTTGTGCCGGCAATGGAGTTGCACGATAATAAAACCGATTCTGGTAATGCTGAACCAGAAGGCGTTGCACCCCCAAAATCAAATCATAAGGTTTTTAATTGGCCGGCGCCGGATCGAAATCCCGGATTCTCTCGTAATCCTGTATGTCTGATGCACAGGAGACGAAAGGCATCCCGTTTCAATCTTCAAATTTTAGATTTCCTGCTTTCGACTTCAACTCTTCCGGCATCCTTCAATATAAGTCTATACCAACTTCCTGTCAAGGTCCTTTTTATTCGGACTTGTCATAGCGTAATCAAGGAGCAATCATAGAGAACGAAGGGAGATGGTTAAAGGGCAGGTGTGAAACAAGCTTTTTCGGATTACAAAAAAAAACCGAAGGTCTGTTTTCGACCCCAAAACACTTTTGAAGCGAAAAAAAGTTTGCCTATCGATGTCCCTATTGCGAATCTGTTTCATTTTCAGGATTTTACCAATACTGGTTAATGAACGAATTTGATTCTTATTTCCGACCTGCGGCTTCTGATCTCAACAACACCCCTGGCCTGATTATCACGCAATTAAAAATTGCAGGAATGCAAATTTTGCTTAAAAAAATTAATACCTTTGCACCCCGGTTTGGACGGCGCCTGCGCGATGCTTTTGTGCTGGTGATCCTGTCCGTCTAAACCCTATAATTCATATAGTATTAACCCGGCATCGCAGGATGCCATAAAGAAAACACGAATGACAAACGACGAATTAAACGTCAACGGGGAGTTGACCAATGCTGAAAACAAACCCTCAGAAGAGACTGCAGCGGTTAATGAAACCCCGGTTGTAAACGAAAGCGCACCCGTTGCTGAGGAAGCCCCGGCCGCTGTTGCAGTTGTTGCTGAAACCGAGGACGACGAGCCTACCGTTGAAAAACTGAAAGCTCCTCTTACACAGCAGGTTTCACTTGAAAATTTTGATTGGGATGCCATCGGAAAGAAGCATGAAAACTACACATCCGATGAGCGTTCGAAACTTGAATCACTGTATGACAAAACGCTCAGTTCCATTGTTGAACACGAAGTGATCGACGGAACCGTAGTAGCTATAAGCAGCCGTGAGGTTGTGGTTAACATCGGGTTCAAGTCCGACGGTGTTATTCCCCAGTCGGAACTCCGTTACAATCCTAACCTTAAGATCGGCGACAAGATTGAAGTTTATGTTGAAAGCCAGGAAGACATGGGCGGTCAGCTTATTCTTTCACACAAAAAAGCACGCATCCTCCGTTCATGGGAACGTGTAAACCAGGCCTTCGAAAAAGAGGAAATTATCAACGGTTACGTGAAATGCCGTACTAAAGGCGGTCTTATTGTCGATGTATTTGGCATCGAAGCATTCCTCCCCGGCTCGCAGATCGATGTGAAACCCATCCGTGACTACGATATCTACGTGGATAAAGTGATGGAATTCAAGGTTGTGAAAATCAACCAGGAATACAAAAACGTGGTGGTTTCTCACAAAGCACTTATCGAAGACGAACTCGAGCAGCAGAAAGCCGATATCATCAGCAAGCTTGAAAAGGGACAGATTCTCGAAGGTACCGTTAAAAACATCACCTCTTACGGTGTATTTGTTGACCTTGGCGGTGTTGACGGTCTTGTTCACATTACCGATCTTTCCTGGGGACGAATCAATCATCCCGAAGAAATTGTTCAGCTGGATGAGAAAATCAAGGTTGTTATTCTCGACTTTGATGAAAACAAAAAGCGTATTGCCCTTGGTCTCAAACAGCTTACCCCGCATCCGTGGGATTCGCTGGATGAAAACATCAAAGTTGGCGATAAAGTTAAAGGCCGCGTAGTAGTAATTGCCGATTACGGTGCATTCATCGAAATCGCTCCCGGCGTTGAAGGTCTGATCCACGTTTCGGAAATGTCGTGGTCGCAGCACCTGCGTACCGCTCAGGACTTTCTGAAAGTAGGGGACGAGGTAGAAGCAGTTATCCTTACCCTCGACCGCGAAGAACGCAAGATGTCGCTGGGAATCAAGCAGCTGATTCCCGATCCCTGGACCAACATCAAGGAGAAATACCCCATCAGCTCAAGGCACGAAGCTACCGTTCGCAATTTTACCAACTTCGGTATTTTTGTCGAGCTTGAAGAAGGCGTTGACGGACTGATCCATATTTCGGACCTCTCCTGGTCGAAGAAGATCAAGCATCCGGCTGAATTTACCAAGATCGGTGAGAAAATCGAGGTTATGGTACTCGATGTTGACGTCGACAACCGACGTCTGAGCCTGGGTCACAAACAGCTCGAGGAGAATCCCTGGGATGTTTTTGAAACTGTATTCTCTGTTGGATCGGTTCATAAAGGAACCATCACCAGCGCCAGCGATAAAGGTATGGTAGTTGCACTGCCTTACGGTGTGGAAGGTTTCGCTCCCATGCGCCACCTCTCCAAAGAAGACAATACCACCGCTAAAGTTGAAGAATCGCTTGATTTCAAGGTAATTGAATTTTCGAAGGAAAACAAGAAAATCATCCTTTCGCATTCACGCATCTTCCAGGATGCCACCGCATCGGAGCGTGCAAAGGAATCATCCGCAAAAGAAAGCGCTGAAAACTCAACCAAGCGTGCCGTGAAAAAACTGAAAGATAACCTCGAGAAAACAACTCTTGGCGATCTGGAAGCACTGGCAAACCTTAAATCCGATATGGAAGCTTCCGAAAAGAAAGCAAAAGACGACAAGGCTGAATAAGCATCCGTCTTCCGATATCGCAAAGAGGCTGTCTTTACCGGGCAGCCTCTTTCTTCTTTAACCCCTTTATTTTTTACCTTTAAGCCGGCAATTGGTCCGTTATGCCCGGAAACACTTCCGTTCGCAAATAAACCAACCGGAATGCATGCCGGATAATGATGTAATCCAGTTTCCATGAAAACTTTTTCCGTTACCGTTCTGGGCAACAGCGCAGCCCTCCCCACCCGAACCCGTAGCCTGTCGTCGCAGGTGGTGAATTACCGCGAGCGGCTGTTTCTGATCGACTGCGGCGAAGGAACGCAAATGAACCTGAAACGAAACAAGATACGTACGGGAAAGATCGGTCATATCTTTATCAGTCACCTTCACGGCGATCATTTTTACGGACTGATCGGATTGATTTCCACATTTCATCTGCAGAACCGTAAATCGGTACTTCATGTTTACGGTCCGGAGCCGCTCGAACAAATTATTCGGATTCAGCTCGAGGCCTCCGATACCCGTTTGTCATACCCTCTGGCGTTCCATACAACGCAGAGTCAAAAACCCGAAATAATCTTCGACGATGGCAGGATGCAGATAAGCACACTGCCGCTGCTGCATCGGGTGCCAACCACAGGATTCCTGTTTTCCGAGAAGCCGCTTCCGCGGAAATTGATGCGTGAGGCTGCCGACCGTTACGGAGTTCCTCTCGAAAAATTTGAAAGCATCCGCAACGGCGACGATTTTACGGATGAGGAAGGGAACCTTATCCCCAATTCTCTGCTGACTCTGGATCCACCGTCCTGCCGTTCGTTTGCCTATTGTTCCGATACGGGCTATTACGAACCTCTTACAGGCATGATTTCCGGATGCAGCCTTTTGTATCATGAAGCTACGTTCATGGAAGATCTGAAGGAAGCAGCCAGAGAGAAGCAGCATTCTACGGCTGCCGATGCAGCGCGCATAGCGGCAAAAGCCGGGGCTGACCGCTTATTGCTTGGGCATTTTTCGGCCCGTTACGATGATCTGCAGCCGCTACTAAACGAAGCCAGAGCCGTTTTCGGGAATTCATTTCTTGCAGAAGAAAATGTAACCTACGAAGTTTGAGTATTATACAGAATGCCTGAGAACAACCGGAGCAGGGTTTTCTTGTCGTAAGGCTTGGGCAGATAGTGCGTGCATCCGTTGGCAAGCAGCTTTTCCCTGTCGCCGTGCATGGTGTAGCCCGTTACTGCAATTATGGGCGTATTCCTATTCGTTTCAAAGGTTTTTACCTTATGTGCGATCGACAGCCCGTCGGGACCGGCTCCCAGGTTGATGTCCATCAGTATGGCATCGTATTTCTTTCTCCGGATTTTCTCGATCGCGACGTATCCGTTTTCTGCCATCTCTGTATTGCAAATTTCCCTGAGGTACAGTGCAGCAAGGCGGCGGTTCACCTCGTTGTCCTCAACGATGAGCACATCGGGTACGGGGCCGCGGCTGAGGCGGTGGGTACGGATGATCTCTGCGGTTTCGCTGTCGAGTGCCGGTTCGTTTACATCCGGCAGGGTCAGAGGCAATGCCACGTAGAAATCGGAGCCTTTGTCCTGTACGCTCTCAACCCATAACCGTGCGTTCAGAAGTCGTGCTATCTTAATGCAAAGCGACAGTCCCAGTCCGCTGCCCTCAAAGGTTCTGGAAAAGCCCTCGCTCACCTGCCTGAATTCTTCAAAGATAAGCTTATGATGCTCCTTTGCGATGCCTATGCCGGTGTCGCTTACGCGGATGATGACCTCGTTGCTGTTTTTATCGATGGTATAGGCGCTTACCGATATCCCCCCGTCTATTGTGAATTTCAGTGCATTGTCGATCAGATGGTGAAGCAGCTGTCCCAGAAGCTTTTCATCGGCCATCACATAAAGGTTGGGCGGCAGCGAGGTACGCAAATACAATCCCTTGTCGCTGGCTACCGAATACGCCACCTTCAGAAGCGGCTGGAAGAGAAGCCGGGTATTGACCGGACGCAGCGAGAGCGTGTTTTTGTCGGCTTCTATAGCGGAAAGGTCAATGATGGAGTTCAGGGTCGACATCAGGCGGCTTGCCGATTTGAAGATGGTGGATGCCATCGACTTAAGACGAGCGTCTTCAAGTTCTTCGGTAAGGATTTCCGAAAATCCCAGGATGCCGGTCATGGGTGTGCGCAGTTCGTGGCTCATATTGGCCAACAGGGATGATTTCAGGCGGCTGGAATCTTCGGCCGCATTTTTGGCGCTGATAAGCGCCTGGTCGCTGCGGATGCGCTGTATGGCCAATGCAATCTGCTCCGATACGAAATTCAGAATTTCTTTTTCATCTTCGCCGTAAGTGATGTCGGGAGAGAACGACTGCAGGCAGATTACCCCCATCACCCGGTCGTGGGTTTTAAGCGGTATGCCGAGCCACGATACAGGTACACGCCGAGGACGTTGTATCAGTCCTTCAGCAATCATCAGCGCGATGCCCTGTTCTGATACGGCAAGGGGTTCTCCTGACCTCATCACATAGCCGATCAGTCCTTCACCAGAAGCTTCATCGCCCGCTTCGCCAGCTTTTTCGCTGCAGTAGGGGAATGTAATTCCGCTCTCATCGTCTCCGGCAAGCGCCAGCATGAGTCCCGGAGCCGGCATATGCGTGGCTATTATCCGGTGAATGGCTTCCATCAGCGGGCTGAGATTGTGCTGTGAGTGGCTGAGCTGTGAGATCTGGAATGCTGAGGCTCTCAGGTTTTCGGCCCTGCGGTGGGAGGTGATATCCTGCAGCGTCCCCGACCAGCGCAGCAAAGCACCCTGCCCGTTGTACTCGGCCTTGGACTCGTGGTGTATGAAGCGGATTTTGCCTTTGCCGTCAACGATGCGGTAATCGGCGCTAAGTGCGGCTCCGCGTCCCGATCTGAGGCGGCTGAAGATGCTCTTGTAGGAAGTGCTGTCGTCGGGATGAACGATGGAGGAATGGTCGAGCGCTTCCAGTCCGCTTTCGATACCCTGAGGGGGAAGGCCAAGCAATTCGAAGTAGTTCCAGGTACGGCTCAGGTTTCGTCCGTTAAAGGAGATATCCCAGCTGCCCGTTTGCGAAATCTGCTGAATGTGTGTAAGCCTTTCCTGGCTTTCCTGAAGGGCCTGCTGAACCTCTTTCAGATGTGTTTCGCTGTCCGTCGAAGGCATTCCCGCTATAGGGAACAGATTGACAACTCTGTACGATCCGTTGCCTAGGGTGATTGCCTTTTTCGCGATCCCGCATGAAATAATCCCGCCGTCTTTCCCCTTAATTGTACAAATACCGTTGTCGGCATCCCCCGGTGAAGCGCCGGCTCGTATCGAATCCGGCGGAATAAGCGTGGAAATGTTATACCCGTTTACTTTAGCGGAAGAAAGGCCGGTGAGTCCGAGAAATGCAGAATTAACCCTTATTACTATCCAGAAGTTGTCGGTAAGAAGAGCCGGGGAAGGGTAATGGTCGATCCATTTGAACTGCTCGCTGAGCATGGACTCATTACTCCCGGTGTCTTCATTTTCAAACCAGTTGGGCGCCATCCGTAACTTTTTTAACGTAGTGGGGTTTGTTCTGACAGGCAGTAAAATTAATATTATTGATTAATAATCCAATGAATTTGTTTTGGATTGGATAGCTGTGGATTATAAGTGATTGAAATCAAACTTTATAGATTACTCCGTTAAATCGCGTACAACGGCAGAGGCACAAAAACAGCCAAAAATGGCCGGCATATAGGAGATGGTGCCGACGGTTGATTTTTTATTGATTTCACCCTCCGAAAGCTCCACTGCGGTACGGGAAACCTCTTCGGGCGACCATACTGCCCGAAAGCCTTCCCATATCCCGAGCTTGTGCAGTCGCTTGCGCATGTAATAGGCCAGTTTGCAGTTACTGGTTTCCCTGATATCGGAGATTTTAACCTGCATAGGGTCGAACTTGCCCCCGGCTCCCATGGAACTCACCAGTGGCATCCCCAGCCTCAGGGTGTGGTAGATAAGGTAAACCTTTGGCGAAAGCGTATCGATGGCATCCACTACGTAATCGTAACCTTCTTCCAGGATTTCGATCATGCGCTCGTCTTTGATGTATTCCTGAATGGTAACCAACTGAATCTCAGGATTTATATCGAGTAGTCGCTGGGCCATTACCTCCGTCTTTGGCTGATGATGCGTGCTGATGAGTGCCGGAAGCTGACGGTTTCGGTTGGTATGGTGAACGCAGTCGCCGTCGACCAGAGTGAGTTTTCCAACTCCCGCCCGGGCCAGCTGCTCGGCCGCATAGGCTCCTACACCGCCCAGTCCTGCCACCAGCACATGTGCCGCACGTAACTTCTCCAGTTTTTCGTTGCCGAGCAAAAGTCGCGTTCTCGATTGCCAGTCGGTTTGTTCCATCGTTTTTATTTTGACCGCAAAGGTAACAAATGTATGCCCGTGCCGAAGGCTGTACCAGCCGAATGACGTCGGGGTAGACTGATTGCAGACATCCGGAGAAGTGTAACCTGCGCTTCTGTAGTGGTATAAATGATCCGGTAGCGAACGGCGTAAGTAAACAAACCCTTCGGTTCTAAGTGTTTTCCCGGCTAAAAGACACCTGCACCCAAAATTTAACCATCTGCGTAAGCTTTATAAAAATATTACTTAAGTTTGCTGAAAACCTGTTGTACCCTGTTTTATGAAGATTTTAGCGCGCATAAGCTTGCTCCTGCTGATGCTGCCTTTAGCAGGCGCCACCCAGGACCGGAAAGAGTGGGAAGATGAAACCGTATTTGCCATCAACAAAGAGGATGCAAGGTGCACGTACATGCCCTATGCCACTGCAGATCAGGCACTGGAAGGAAGGTGGGAGAACTCTCCCTTTTACCTAAACCTTAATGGAACCTGGAAGTTCAATTGGGTGAAGCATCCCGACCTGAGGCCGGAACATTTTTACCGGCCCGGCTACGACGTATCGTGGTGGGACGACCTGAAAGTGCCGTCGTGCTGGCAGATGAAAGGGTACGGATTTCCGATCTACACCAACGTTACCTTTCCCCATGCGGCAACGCCTCCCTTTATTATGGAGCCGGTACCTCCGCACTACACCAAGTACAAATTTCCTAATCCGGTCGGCTCATACGTGCGCGAGTTCACCCTGCCCGAATCGTTCAGCGGCCGCCGCACCTTCCTGCATTTTGCCGGGGTCGAAAGTGCTATGTATGTGTGGATCAACGGGAAAAAGGTGGGTTACAGCGAAGACAGCAGACTGCCTGCCGAGTTCGACATCACACCATATCTGCAGGCAGGGAAAAATACCCTGTCGGTAGAAGTGTATCAGTGGAGCGACGGCAGTTATCTCGAAGACCAGGACTTCTGGCGTATGAGCGGAATCTACCGGGATGTGTACCTCTATTCGGTGCCCCTGCTGCACCTTCGCGACTACTGGCTGAAGGCTGCATTTAATGAAGACATGAGCCGGGCAGAATTTACCGTAGAGGCAAATTTTGCCAATTACGGTGCAAAAGGCAGCCACCGCCTGGAAGTATACCTGCTCAAACCGGGAGAACGCTTCGCGGAGGCTCGCCCGGTTATCGTGCAGGAACTTGGAAGCGGCAGCCGGACGAAACAGCCTCTGATTCTGAAAGCTTTGGTTCAAAACCCCCGCCTTTGGTCGGCGGAAACGCCTGAACTATACAACGTGCTGCTGATCACACGCGATACCGGCGGAAACATACTGATGGTACAGCAAAGCGATTTCGGCTTCCGCAAGATCGAAATCCGCGACCAGCAGCTGTTGGTGAACGGTAAAAGCATCAAACTGAAAGGGGTAAACCGCCACGATATAGATCCGTACGACGGCCGTGCCGTTTCCAGGGCTTCGATGATACGCGACGTGCAGCTGTTCAAACAGTTTAATATCAATACGGTACGAACCAGTCACTACCCCAACGACCCCTATTTTTACACTTTATGCGATCGTTACGGCATCTACGTTATCGACGAAGCCAACGTGGAATCGCACGGCATGGGTTACGGCGATGCCTCGCTGGGACACGTAAAAAGCTGGCAGCCGGCTCACGTGTCGCGCATCATGAACATGGTGGAACGCGACAAAAATCATCCCTCGGTTATCGTGTGGTCGCTTGGCAACGAAGCAGGACCTGGAATTAACTTTGAAGCTGCCTCGGTAACCCTAAAACTGCGCGATCCGGAGCGACCCATCCATTACGAACGCTACAACAAGGTAGCAGATGTGGAATCGGTGATGTATCCCGACGTGGAATGGTTTGCCGAACAGGGCAGAAAAGACAATCCAAAGCCATTTTTCCTGTGCGAATACGCCCATGCGATGGGCAATGCCGTCGGTAACCTGAAGGAATACTGGGATGCAATTTACGCTTATCCGAGACTGATTGGCGGATGCATCTGGGATTGGGCAGATCAGGGTTTGTATAAGGAAATACCTGGCAGGCCGGGCGAGTACTTCCTGGCTTACGGGGGCGACTTCGGCGACAGGCCCACCGACTGGAACTTCTGTGCCAACGGACTAACCACTGCCGACCGCCGCATAACACCGAAAATGGAGGAGGTGAAGCGGATTTATCAGAATGCAATCTTTGAACCCGGCAACCTGGAAAAGGGAGAGGTGCTGATTACCAACCTGAATGCCTTTATTAACCTGAATGCATACAACGGATGCTGGGAGCTTGGCGAAGACGGGATTATCCTGCAAACGGGCAACTTTACGGCCGATATACTCCCCGGCGAAACGCAAAAAATAATTGCAGGTTTTATAAAGCCTGAGTTGAAACCGGGCAGAGAATATTTTCTGAACCTCTTCCTGCAACTTGCCCGCGACGAATGGTGGGCCGAACGCGGACATACCGTTGCATATGCCCAGCTGCAGCTGCCGTGGCAGTCGCCCGAAGCACCTGCCGAGGCAGTACGAGCCTTTCCTCTGCTTCTTGAAGAAAAGGGAGATGCCGTCACCATTACCGGAAGAGATTACAGCATGGCATTCAGCCGTAAGGCAGGTACTATGATAAACTGGGTGCACGATGGGGTGCAGCTGATTGAAACAAGACCTGAAGCCCTTTACGGGAAAAAAGCGGAGACACGGCTGATAACAATGGATACCACGTTCACAGGCAGGGTTGCCGGGCCGTACACCAACGTTTTCAGAGCGCCGGTCGACAACGACTATATTTTCGGTGGTGGTCCGGGACCCATATGGCAGAATCAGCAGCTGTACGATCTTGCGCACCGGGTGAAATCCTTTGAGGTGAGGCAGGAAAGTCCGCAGCAGGTAAGAGTCCGCATCTCTTTGCTCTCGGAAGCTCCCGGCGGCTTTACGGTGGAATCGGAATACGTGTACACCATAACCGATCCGGGATATATCGACGTGGATGTAAGTATTATACCCCAGAAGGTGGAGTGGCAGCTGCCCAAACTGGGAATCATCCTGCAAATGCCTGCCGGTTTCGAAAACGTGCGCTGGCTGGGTGCCGGTCCGCACGAGAACTACCGCGACCGCAAGGTTTCAGCCATGATCGGGCAATACAGCCGTACGGTAGGGGAGATGCTGGAAGATTACATACGTCCGCAGGACATGGGTAACCGCAGCGATGTACGGTGGTTTGCCGTTACCGACCGCAAAGATGCCGGCATACGGTTTACCGGCCGCGGACTGCTTAACTTCAGCGCCCTGCATTACCTGCCCATCGATCTCGACCGGGCCAATCACCCTCACGAACTGGAAGTACGCCCCGAGACCATAATCACCATCGATGCCGAACATCTCGGACTTGGAGGCGGCAGCTGCGGTCCCGGACCTCTGAAACAGTATCAGCTCAAGGCCGAACCGGTTAAGCTCTCCTTTACGATGCAACCGGTGGTTGCGGGGAAGGAGTGATTGGGGGATGAGGATGGAATGGTCTAACCTTTTTGGACAATACTTTGAACAAATATAATTGTCATTAATTTTACGGGAGAGACCATTACAGGACTTTTATCTTCTATGTGTTTTTTGAAGCTCAAATAGCTTTCTTGTAAGCCTCATCAGGCTGTACATCCCTTAGAAATTTAATCCTGATTTTCGTTGTAGTTGTTTATACTATCCCCCATAGTCACAAATCTCAACCATCCTACCTCAACCTTTCCAACGTACCCTTTCGTTTTACAAGGTTTTTATAATCCCATTGTATTTCGCGGGATTTATTCAGCCAGCGTTTGAGGGCGGTTACGTCCACTTCGGCGGGACTGTTGTAGAATACGGAGGCGCCTTGAACTTTCTGCCCGGCACGTTCAGGCCTTCCTCGTCGAATCCGGCACCGCTCCAGAACATAAGCCGGATTCCTTTTTTCTGTTTGCTGTAGCCGGCAATGGGATTGCCTTCGATAAACCAAACGGGATGCGAATGCCAGATTTTGCCTTCCGCTCGGGTGAGTTCGGCGTCGATTATCCCGGCCAGAATGTCGCAGATTTCTTTGCAGGAAGAGGAGAGGCCGTTGTTGTAGGCTTGGATTTGAGGGTTCATGGTATTGCAGGTTTTTGGTGAGACATGTCTGCTTAGTACGTTCAATAACTGAACACTCCAATCCGGTTATGGTTTACGATTTATCGCCCCGCGAATGCGAGAAAGCTGTCTAAAGAGAAGCAGATTCCCGGAATTATGCTATGAATGACTCAGTCTTTGCGTTGACTCATTTTTGCGGAGTCGTCAGCAATTCCTTGATACCGCTGATAGAGCTTAAGACTCCGGTGGCTTCGAAAGGCATGTAAATTACCTTGTTGTCTTTACCGCTCACCATTTGGCTAAGGGTATCGATGTATCTTACAGCCAGAAGATAATTTACCGGATCGCCTTTCGTGGCAGCAATCGCCTGTGTGATCTTCTGAATAGCTTCGGCTTCTCCCTGCGCTGTTTGGATTCTTGCCTGTGCTTCACCTTCTGCTTTCAGAATACGGGATTGTTTTTCACCCTCTGCATTATTAATTTTCGACTCTTTATCGCCTTCCGATTGCAGGATTTTGGATTGCTTATCGCCTTCGGCTTCCAGCACTTTGGCCCGCTTGTCTCTCTCGGCCCGCATCTGTTTTTCCATAGCTGCACGTATCTCCTGAGGCGGATTTATATCCTGCAATTCCACCCTGTTCACCTTTACTCCCCATTTTTGCCCGGCTTCATCCAGCACATTCCTGAGTTTGCCGTTAATCGTATCTCTGGAAGTCAGCGTTTGATCCAGATCCATTTCTCCGATTACGTTTCTCAGGGTAGTCTGGGTAAGTTTCTCGATGGCATCCGGCAGATTGGAGATTTCGTAAATTGCTCTAACCGGGTCAGTTATCTGAAAATAAATAATTGCATTTATTTCCGTGCCAACGTTGTCTTTGGTTATCACATTCTGTTTCGGGAATTCATAAACGGTTTCCCGTAAATCAATTTTAGTCACCGTGCGCGTGGTGACGATGGCTCTTCCATCCACACCGACGTCCTGCCTTACAAACCGCCACATGATTTCTCTGGGCCGGTCGATGATTGGCCATATGATATTTATTCCGGTTGGCAGTGTGCGGCTGTATTTTCCAAGCCTCTCGATTACTATTGTTTCCGATTGCTGAACGATTTTAAAGCCCAGCGCGGCAAAAACAATTACAAAAAGTGCAATTGCTCCTAAAATGATGACGATACCCATAACTTAGTTCTCCTTTTTTATTGATTTCACGATCAGAATTGTACTGTCAACTTTTATAATTTCAACTTTCTCTCCTGCGTTCAGAATTTCGTTGTTTTCGGATTCTGCTTTCCAGTCGTCCCCTTCCACAATAATTCGGCCCTGATTCAGGGAGTTGTTGATGGTAACCGTTACCTTACCCGTTTTGCCGACGAGCGCATGAACGTTGGTTTTCAGATCGCCGCTTTTTCTGTGGCCGTATCTGAGAATGAAGGGTCTGACTCCGAAAAAGCTCAGAAGCGTGCCGGCGGAAAAAGCCAGCAATTGTACCTTAATATTAAAGTCCATCGCCGATGTAATCCCGGCGAAAATGCAGCCAATGGCCAGGCAAGCCGCAAGAAATGCAGGCGTAAAAATTTCAGCAATAAAAAGAACGATCGCCGCAATTATCCAGATGTGCCAAATTTCCAGTTCCATATGTTCTGTTTTTGTGGGTGTCTGTGTTTATAAATGATGCTGTTTATTTAAGAGTTGTGATTTGAAATGCGATTGGTCCGACAGAGATGTTATCGTCTGAAAGTCAGGGTGAACTGGCGACAATTGCCGGACATCGAAATTCTTTTTTCCTGAAAAGTCGCCTGTAAGGTTTCAGTAATCAATCCCATAGTTCTGGTCGTAATCTTCGTTTGAGAATATCGAAAAAGTCCAGACATCGGAATGTTCGTTAAAATAATTTCCGGAACTGCCTGAACGGATCATGAAAGTGGTTATTGCTCCCTGGTAAAGCTTAACACTTTCATTGTTTTCAACTTTCGAAGAAACCATTTCGCAGTCGTAATCCATGATGGCCTTTACATATTCCGAGTACTTTTCCTTTTCCCGTACCTGGACTACAATTCTTATTTCGGAAGTAATATCGTTGTATACATAAAACAGTACCGATTCTGCTCTTTGTATCGTATAATCCATCGCAAAAGCATACACAACCGATCCTAATTTATCCCAATAGGGTTCCGATTCCTCCATGAACTCCCAGCCATTTGCCGCTAAATAATCTTCTGCACTCCCGATGTCTTTTTTCTTGATTTCCAGTAACTGATCCATTGTCAAATTCTGAGCATTCAGAGAAATGGGTCCGATTAATACAGAAATTATCAAAATTGCTCTTTTCATTGTATTGTGCTTTATGGTGTTGCCGGTAAATTCTTGAAAACAATTCCTTTCAGCTATCCGTTCCCGGGTTCATGTACTCTTCATCTTTGTTCTCTCAAATTATACAGGGTAAATAAATATCAGCATTCATTCCAGATACCTGGTTTTTAAAAATAATACGATAACAATGCGGCGGTGGCCGATTTCAGCAATCGTAATTTGCTTTCTGCGGATTCATTTGCTTCATTTATGGCAGTCTGAAACCTGGTATTCCGTTTTTATTGGTTCCGGATTACGCCTGCAGTCACCTTAAATAATTAAGTGTACGGCTGATTATGGCAGGGATGGCAGTGGATTACGAAAGTATTGATTCATTTTAATGTATGACCGATGCTAATTTAAAGGTATTTTAATGGTTTGTCAATACTTTTTTATAGATTGATCCTGTTTAACCAATTCTCAGGAATAAATAAATGTAATTATTGCATTTGTATGTAAAACAGCAAGGAAGGATGTGCTGAATTAAATTGCCAACTTATAATTTCAGTCCGATATTTTGTCAGAGTGAACGAACAACAAATCTTTTCAGAAAGCTAATTATGTATGCTGTCTAAAGTTTTACAAACCTCACCCAATCTCTTTCATCCATCTTCAGAAAATAGTATCCCGGCTTCAGGTTACGGATGGAAATCAGCGGATTATCCGTTGAAAAAATACCGCTTTTATGCACGCGACCGAAGGCATCCATAATGGAGTACCGGTTTCTATGGAGGGGTTTTGTGCTGACAACACGTATTTCCGTGGTGGCGGGATTGGGCTGAATACTTACTGTCTCCCCTTCGGCAGGCTCCTGCCGTGCATCCAGAATTACCACACTCAGCGTTTGCACAGCCGTGTCGGACAATCCGCAGGACAGGGCGTAGAGCTTTACGTCGTAAACTCCGGATTCCGTGTAGGTATGTATAGGGTTTTCTTCCAGAGAAGTGAAGCCGTCGCCGAACTCCCAGTAACAGGATTCGACATTTTCGGAATGGTTGGCGAACGCTACATTTCCGTTACCCATGTGTGAATAGCTGAAGCAGGCCGAGGGATCCATAGTTCCTATGTGCCAGGTTGCAAGACTATCGTATACCACTGCCCGTGCTGCGGCGCGTATAACGTAGGCTTCCGCGGTAGGAATGCCAGGATTATAGCTTACGCTGGCCGGATCTTTCCGGAAGAATGCGGTGTAAAAGCTGCAGGCTGCGGCATAGGTTCCGGCTACGGAGGGGTGGCTGCCATCGGGGGAGTATAGTTCCAGCTGGGGATAGTTCTGCCGCAGATAACGCCACACGGATCCCACCGGAGAAAGAATGGCCTGGTTGTCGGCAGCCATCATACGGTAGCGCAGGCTCAGCAGGCTGTCCATACCCTCGTAAGTGCACACGGGAGGCCAGACCGGACAATTCTCCGCATCCCCGTTTTTTCTTCCCCAGGTCATGTAAAATACCGTTTCCGCGCAGTTGTTGCCGGCATTGATGATGCTGTCGAGCACGCGGGCATAGGGAAAAACCATCTGCTGCACCTGCGGCAGCGGAAACGAGGGCAGCTGGCTTTGTTCCTGAAGCACCACGTAATCCCATCCGCCGGCTGCTATTTTCCCGAGCGAGATTGTATTGGTTGAATGGCCCTGCAGGGTATACCCTCCGGGTGTATTGCTGTCGAACCAAAGGGTGTCGCCGGCCGATGCCGCAACATCGGCCACCATCTGAGGAAGGTTGTTGGCGGCGGTATAGCTGTTTCCGAGAAATAGGGCACGTTTGCATAACCCCTGACCTGAAAGGCCGGTGCAAAACATCAGGCTTATGAGTAAAGCAATGATTTTCATTCGTTTCTGTTCAATTGGGTAGAAACCCGGACTGCCGCTTGCTAAGTAATCCGGAGTCAACTCCGTGCGGTTTGCCCCGGTTTCCGGTATTGCCGGATTGAGAGCTGGCAGTACCACATTGCCCGTCAAACATAGTAATTATTTATAAACTAAACAGAATACATTTTAAAGATTGTGAAAAAGAATTTCCGATTCGCGCAGCAGATGCTGGTCGAATACAATGCCTGCACTTCTGTCCGGACAAGAAGGATGTACGAAAGAGAAAAGTATAAGCAGATGTCTCTGATTCGATAACGGATACCTTCTTATTTTGTAATATTGTATTCGTAATCTTCGGTTGCATTAATCTTACGATCAGGTAGTAATTACAAGCTTAAACCCAATGATTGTGCCGGTAAAACGTATGTTTCTGGTGATTGTGCTGGCCGGGCTTTTTAGTCCTGCTCTGGCTCAGCAACGGGGTTTTATACTTGAGCAGGGCTTTGGGCGTTCGGAGATTGCCCATGCAACCACGCACATGGTTAATCCGAACGACGAAGTGCTGTCTGGATTTTTTTCGCTGGGAGTTTCTGCATTTTACCGTCCCGAGCGAGCCCTGGTGCGGTTTACGGGCGGCATCGCCTATCAGAGTTTGCAAAGGGATCCGCTTGAGATGCAGCTGCTTCGTCTTCCTTTGGGGATTGAGATCGTGATGGGGCGTAAGTTTCAGCTGTTGCCCGGGGCAGGGCTTTACGGAAGCGTGCTTCTTCGTCAGCAGGGTATTGAGCCCTCCTTCGCGAAAACACTGCGAAACCTGCATGCCGGCTGGTATGCAAGCCTGGGTGCCGGTTATAACTTCAACGAAGAGTTTATGCTCAGTATTTCGCTTCGCAACGGTATGGGACTCACGCCCAGCTACTCCATCGATCGTGTGTCGCCGGCCGGCGCACCGTATGTGGTGGAAGCCCGTCAAACCGATGGCTTTCTGCTGTTTGGCATTCGCTATACCATGCCGCTGGTTCATAAAAACGCTGAAATACAGGATTAGTTCCGGTTTATTTTCTTTCCCGCTTTCACGGATGCTCCGGTATCCGGGAATCCTGTGATTTCCTTGTTTTCGTTGTGCCCCGGCGCGCAACCATCCCCGGAAGGGAAGCGTGCAGCCCGGAATTTTTTACGCAGGTCAAACGTTAAATAATGAACACAGGGGGTCGTTTTCTGTTATATTTTCGAAACTTTCAGGTTAATTCATTTTCGCTGAACGCATTCCGAACGGTCCCCCCTGATAAATTTTGAATAAATTTGCCGATGGCGACCCGTGCGCATTGTTTCATGTATGTGTGGCAACGCACGCTTGTGCGAAGATGCATCTAGGGGAATCACACGTTTGAGAATTCATTTATGTTTTAACAGCTGGCCTTTATGACGACCAACTCAAAACCAACATTGTTTTCACGATTTCTTAATATTGTTGAAAAGGGAGGGAATGCCCTGCCCAATCCTGCCACCCTGTTTGCCTTGTTCGCAGTAGGTGTGCTTGTCTTATCCTGGATAGGTCAGATGTTTGGCTGGCAGGCCGTTCATCCGGCAACGGACGAGGTAATCAGGGTTCACAACCTTCTCTCGAACGAAGGGTTCAGGCGTATCGTGCTTGAGATGGTGGACAACTACACAGGATTCGCACCTCTGGGCATTGTTATGGTTGCGCTTTTGGGAATTGGCATTGCCGAGAGCAGCGGACTTGTTGGTGCCGTTATCCGTTTGCTTGTGCTTAAGTCGCCGGCACGGCTGCTCACCTTCGTACTGGTATTTTCCGGTATTCTCTCCAACATGGCCAGCGATCTGGGTTATGTACTTCTGATACCTATGGCCGGCATCATTTTTCACTCGGTGGGCAGGCATCCCGTGGCCGGGATGGCGGCGGCCTTTGCCGGAGTGTCGGGCGGTTTCAGTGCCAATCTGCTGATAGGTACCATCGATCCCCTGCTTGCGGGTCTTTCTACGGAAGCCGCGCGCATCCTGGATCCGGACTATTACGTGATGCCCACAGCAAATTACTATTTTATGGTTGCTTCCACCTTCCTGATTTCCCTGCTGGGCACATGGGTCACCGAACGCATAGTAGAACCCCGCCTTGGAGCATATACTGGCGACGTAAAACCCGAACCCATGGAAAAGCTGAGTCCGGTGGAGCGCAAGGGACTGAAATGGGTTACCATTACTTCACTTGCGTGGATGGGATTACTGTTTGCCGGACTCATTCCCGATCAGGGATTCCTGCGGGGCACCGACAACACCATTCTTCATTCACCCGTTATAAAGGGCTTTATTGCCTTCCTCTTCTTTATGGCAGCCAGCCTGGGTATAGTTTACGGTGCCGTTACCGGGAAGTTTAAAAACGATACCGATGTAGTAAGGGGGATGAGCGACAGCTTTAAGACGCTTTCGGCATTCCTGGTGCTGGTGTTTTTTGCCGCACAGTTTGTAGCATACTTCAAATGGAGCAATCTGGGACTGGTAATCGCGGTGAAGGGAGCAGCATTTCTGCAATCGGCCGATCTCGGTGTGGTGCCGCTGGTTGTGCTGTTTATCCTGCTGTCGGGATTTATCAACCTGTTTATGGGCAGCGCATCGGCAAAATGGGCTATAATGGGTCCGGTATTTATCCCGATGTTTATGCTTCTCGGCTACTCACCCGAGCTATCGCAGGCAATTTTCAGGGTGGGCGATTCGGTTACCAACATCATTTCACCCATGATGAGTTTCTTTGCCCTGATTATTATCTACTTTGAGAAATACCAGAAAAACGCCGGACTGGGAACTCTGATCTCCACAATGTTACCCTATACGCTCATTTTTACCGTATTCTGGACACTGTTGCTGATTGCCTGGGTACTGCTCGACCTGCCGCTCGGACCTGAGGCGCCGATTCATTACATCCGCTAAGGCATGAGTATAGCGTAATTAACGCCTTCGATCCGAACCGGGCAGTTAAGCAAAGCAGGAAACAAAAGAGGCTGTCTCGAAATTTTCTCTGAGACAGCCTCCTGCTATTTATCGGTTACGTTTAGTTTACTACAATTTTCCGGGTTTCGGTCCAGCCCGGGCTTACTACCTTCAGGAAGTACATTCCTTTGCCCAGGTTGCTGATGTCGATGGTGGCATGCTGACCGTTCCAGCGCATCTGGCGTACGGGTCGGCCGGTATTGTCGAGGATCATCAGTTCCGACAGGGGCAGGGGAACAGGGGAGTTCAGGATTACTTCAAACACTCCGGCCGAGGGATTGGGATAGATGCTCAGCACCCGAGATGTTGCCGGTATCAGGTTGTCGTCGACGGTGATGAATGGGGTATCGGAGAATGCTACCAGATAACAGGAAACATCCAAAACGGGGTTGAAGCCGTCGTTGCAGTCGCTGCAGGTAACACCCGTTACGCAGTCGGGATGGTTGGGATGGCAGTAATCAACGTATTGTTCGTAGAAGGTGTAGCGGAGCGAGATTTCATCGTTGGTCACGTATTCGTTAAGGTTGAAATCGAACCAGGGAGCGATGGAGCCGGGGCACCATCCCGCGCGGTCGTAATACCAGGTTCCGTTCTGCGGCTGGCAGCCGTCGGGATTGGGGTTACAGTCCACCCAGTTATGCTGGGTATATTTCTTCACTCCGTTTACCCAGATATCGTGCGTGGCATTGTAGAATTCCGCGGCGTTTCCGGTGTTCAGGTCGCCCCAGCCGTGACCGGTGGAAACGAGTTTAAGTTTCGAAGCCTTGGCATTATCGGCATAGCCGTAAGTTGCTATGGGTACTGGCTGTTTGTTGGCATAATCACCGAAAGGATAAATATCGCGCCATATCTCTTTTACACTGCTGTAGATATATGGTACGGTGCCGGGGGTATAGTCGAGGGTAAGGTCATACATAAAGCCGTTATCGAGGGTGGGACAGGTGGCCCGGAATGCCGTTTTTCCCTGCAGGATGGATGCATAGTCGGTAAGATCGATGCTGTGCGAGCAGGCTACGCCGTAAGGGGTGATGTAGCGGATGATTTCTACCCAGTTTCCCTCCTTGTCGAGGGCTTCAAAATAGGCCACGCGGTCCCACTCTCCGCATCCGCCCTGGGGGCAGTGTACGTTGAGCGTTGCCGTAATGTTGCTGTATGCTCCCAGGAAGGAGGGAAGGTTGGCTTCAACGGTAGCGGTGTAGGAATTGGGACTCAGCCAGATGTCTTTAAATGCCTGAGCCGATGCATTGGAAGCGGCAGGAGTAATGTTTATGCTGTAGGATTCCGTTTTAACGGCTCCGAAGTTATTGGCCGACAACACCTCAATGGTATAGTTGCCGTAACCCGGAGGCATCCACCAGGCGGTATAGTGTCCGTTCTGGAAGTCCTGTGCATCCATTGTAACGCCGTTTACCCTGAATTTCACCCACGATACCGAAAAGAGTTCGGGGAAGGCGATGGAGGAGATGGCGGCAAGTTGTATGTGCGACAGGGTTGGCACCGGCATGCTTCCTGGGAGCGGGTTGCGTACGTCAACAACGGGCAAATGGGTCTGAGGGTCGAGTACGTTAAATCGCTGGATTACCGGTTCTGCGGGGTCATACTGATCATCGCCGGGTTGTGTGGCCTCTACCTCTACCAGTCCGGCTTCCCCTGTAAGGGTTATAATATTGCCGCTGATGGTAGCAGGGCCCGACAGTATGCTAAAATAAACGGGCAGCCCGGAGGTAGAAGTTGCTTCAACGGCAAATGGCGGGTCGCTGGTGAGTTTGTTGGGGATGGGAGGGAAGGCAATGGCCTGATAGGTGGGATCCAGGGTGCCGTTGAAGTTGGATGTTTCGCCCTGCATCGCAAAGTTGATCAGATCGGCGTCCCTTACAGGCGAGTCGACTTCCGAAACCAGTTTTGTGATGGATGTGTTATCGCCGCCCGGAACGCCCTGGTTGTGCTTGTAATACATCTCCAGGCCTTCCTCATTTCCTTCAAGTTCGTTGGCCATCATTTCCTGGATTTCAGTTTGTGATAGTGCTTTCGACCATACCGTAACCTCATCCGTTCTTCCGCACCAGTAGAAATCGAGTGCTCCAACTATGCTTCGACCGATGGTAAAGGGTATGTTGGTGGCTGTGAATGAACCGCTTGCAGTTTTCTGGCCTTTGAGGATGCCGTTAACGTAAAGTTTGATGGCAGTGCCGTCGTAAACCCAGGCGAAGTGCTGCCACACCTGCGGAATAACGGTGTTGGCGGGCGCTACGTATTCAAAAAGGGTTCCGGCAGAGTTCTGGAAGCGGCATTCTACGCGTCCGTTATCCAGCTCAATCAGGTAAAAACCCTGGGTTCCCCTGAAGCCCATCATTCCCTGCCCGTAACCGAGCTGGTCGTCGTAAAACCAGCCTGCTATAGTCATCCCGGGTTTATTCGCCACATACTGAGATCCGTTTTCAAGGATCACGTAGTCTTTGTTCTGGCAACTGTAATGCAGGTATTGGTTCGACTGCGCCTGCAGCCCTCCGGTGGCCGTGAGCAGCATTGCAGCCACAAGCCATGTAATTGTTCTGTAAAGGTTTTTCATGCTATGGTGTGTTTGGTTGTTTCGGTGTAATTAAGGTATAAACTATCAGGGAATCCACCATATTTTGGTTCCCGGACCGTCGCCTCCCTGCCTGCCGATGGCTTCATTCATGTTGTTTGCATTGTACTGTGCTTCCGAAGGAGGATAGGGCATGCGGTAGTGCGACAGGACATCGCCTTCCCTCGGAATAAGGCCGGTGCGCCTGACTTCTGCATAGGCTTCCCAGGGCTGACGGAAGGCATCGATCCACCGCTGCGTTTGAATGAATGCCAGCAATTGCTCGTCGGTCTCCGCATACCAGGATCCAAAGCGCTGATTCAGAATAGATACGGTACTAAGGTTTGATGGAATGGTTATTTTATCGCTGAAGCGGACTCCCGAAAGCGGCAGACGCATCGACTGTGCTCTTCGCTTCCACCATTCCACCGAGGCCTGAATGCCGTTCATGTATTCGATGTCGGCCAGATCGCGGTCGGCAGCAACGCCAATTCCCCTGAGATAAATTTCTGCTTTGATGAAGTGAACCTCCGCCCCGGTCATTAGAATGATGGGCAGGTTGTTTTCATCGGCGATGATGAAGAAGTTGAACGGAGAGTAGTTGACGTTATTTTTGATGTGATAGTTACCCATGTCGTCGCGGTGACTTCCATACGGAATGCCCTGCGCCGAAGGGGTTCCCGGATCGGGAAGCTGGGGATAGGGGATCCATCGCTCATCCTGATCGCCTTCGAAAAAGATGTAAGCCCTGGGGTCGAAGATGCCGGAACCGGAAGGATCGTTTGAGGTGGAAAACTGATTCCATATGTTTGAACCCATCCGGAGTCCGTTGTGCTCGCGAAAAGACCAGCTCAGGCTTGGATTCGAGATACCGTTGGCGGCAGGCCATATGCAGGCGCTCTCCAGTGCCAGGCTCAGAAAGTCGTACCCGTTGAGTACGGGCAGGTTGTTTTCCAGTATCTCACCAATTATTACGGCGGCAAGAGCGGGCTCCTTTTCCGACATCCGCAGGGCATGCCTGAGCCGGAGTGAGTTGGCAAATTTTTTCCACATCAGCAGGTTGCCGTTGAACAGCTTATCGAAATTAGCAAAGGAGGCAAAGGGTTCCGCCACTTTTGCCGTATCGTTGATGCTTGCCGCGGCCGTTTGCAGTTCTGCAAGCAGTGAAAGGTAAATGTCGCGCTGTCGGTCGTAGGCCGGATAGAGTTTTGAGAGATCTTGATAGCCGTATCCTGCTTCACTGTATGGTATGTCGCCGAACATATCGGTGAGCTTGAAGGTTTTGTATGCCTTTACGATGGTAAGCATGGCCTTCATGTTGGTTACAGCAGCAGAGGCAGGGTATCCACTGAAGCGTTTCTCCAGCTCCCGGATGGAGGGCAGGGTTTTGTAGTAGTTCGACCACAGGTCTTCGGTGCCCAGAGTGTAATTGCCCCATGCTGCTTTGGTGAGTGCGGCCTGCTGCGTCTGGGCATAAAGAATTTCGTTGTTGATGTAAAACTGTTCGTTCCAGGTGAGCATGAGCGACTGTATCACTCCATTGAAAAGGGATCCGTCGCTGGCCGATGTAAAGCCCTGCGGATTGGTGTCGATTTCCGTAAAGTCTTTGCGGCAGGAAGTAAACAGAAGAGATATGGTTGCCAGGATAAGTATGTTTTTAAATTTCATGGTCTCGTTTTCGGATGTTTTAAATCGGTTGATTTCGAGCAAAACGGTCAGAACGTTGCACTTGCGCCGAATGTGAATGCCCTTGTTCCAGGGAAGGAAGCCCATTCGAATCCTTGGGCATTTCCCGAACCCATGATGCCTTCGGGGTTGATCTTATCCGGCAGCGTAGTGTAAATATAGAACAGATCGCGTCCTACTACCGAAAGGGTAAGGCTCTGGAATATCTTTGTCTTTTGCAGTATGCGGTCGGGGAGGGTGTAGCTCAGTGCAATTTCTCGCATTTTTACCCATGTGTTTTCCAGAATTCCCGGCGTTGTCAGGAATTTTCCCCATCCACCGGCATTCGGCAGGTATTTGTAATAATAATGTACCACCTTGTCGTTGGGTGTTCCGTCTTCATACACTCCTTGCAGTATTATCCCCACGTTGCGCGTAATGCCGTCCGGATCCGTATACGGAAGTCCACCGCCCTCGCGTTCGAGCAGGGTTTCCGGACTTTGCCCGGTTTGCAGGCCGATCACATAAGATCCACAGTATATGTCGCCGCCCCACTTTGTATCGATAAGTGTCGACAAGCGGAAGTTTTTGTAGATCAGCTCCGAGGTAAATCCGGCGATGAAATGCGGGGAGGCATTGCCCACCGGAACACGGGTGTCGGTAATTTTATACTGTGTGCCGGCATCGTTCAGGATGCGGTTCCCGTTTGCATCGTACACATAGTCGTATCCGGAAATGGTTCCGTATTCGTCGCCTTCGTACAGCTCCATGGCCGGACCGTTGAGTCCCCAGATGTCGGCCAGCAGATAGCTCCCCGAAAAACCGCCAAGGCTGACGATGTGGTTGCGGTTGCGTGAAAAGTTGAGACCGGCTTTTACGATGGTTCGCCGGGCTTGTAACGGTACGGTGTTGATGATAAATTCAAACCCCCGGTTCGACAATTCCCCTTTGTTGATGGTGAGGTTATATGCTCCGGAGCTGACCGGTATAGGGAGGTCAAGTATCTGATCGTAAGAATGTTTGTAATACCAGGTGAAGTCCACGTCGATGCGGTTGTCGAACATTCCCAGATTAATTCCGGCTTCGTACCCAGTAACAAACTGCGGTCGCAGCTCGAAAGGCGGAATGGTGTCGGGCAGGAACGACGCCTGCTGTCCGCCGAAGATGCCGGTGTTGAAGTAGAAGTTTTTCTGATAGGCTGCGGCGCTGTTGGCAGTTTGCGCGATGCCTCCGCGTATCTTCAGGAAATTGATCCAGGGAACGTTGTCCTGAATGGGGAAGGCTTCGGTGGCGATAAAGCTGAGAGAGGCGGAAGGGTAGAAGTAGGAGTTGTTGTTTTCGGGAAGGGTCGACGACCAGTCGTTGCGTCCCGTCAGTTCCAGAAAGAGGTAATCGCGGTAGCTGAGGTTGAGGAAGCTGAAGGCCGCATTGGCTCTTTGCCTGCGGATGGATTCTCCGGGTATCATTTCGGAAGCGGGATTGCCGGTCCCCACTACGATTACATTGCCCTCTTCATCGGTTATGTAGCTGTATTCCGTGTAGTTGAAGAAGGTGTACATGTTGGGATAGTACCATGTACCCGAAGCTCCCGAGAGGCCGTAGGCATTGTAATCCCAGCGGCTCATTCCGGCGGTTAGCCTTACGCTTAGTCCGCTGCCCATCAGATTGCGCTTGTGTGCGGTTACCAGAAATTCCATATTGTCGTTGGTGATCTTCTCCAGGCTGTTGCTGTATCCTCCACCCTGCAGTCCGATAAAATCGATGGGTTTGTTTTTGGAAGTAAACTGTTCTACGGTGTAATCGCGTCCGATGCGACCGGTGGCATTCAGCCAGGGGGTGATGTCGTACATCAGGGCGATGCTTCCGGTGTATTTGTCGCGATCCTGCCAGGTGTTGTTGTTGTAATAGTTCCACCACATGTACCGATCGATGTACAGGAAGGGGTAGCCGTCGAACAGGTTGCGCGAACCGTCCGGCATCTGGTACATCTCACGGTCTATCCCCTGATAGCTCCTTGGCCAGGAATAGAGAAATCCCTTGCTGAAGGAATTGGCGTCTTCACCAATCATCGGACTGTTCAGTCTCTTATATTTCACGTACGTGAGGGTGGCATCGGCCCTCAGTTTTTCAGATATTCTGATGTTGGTGCCGAAGTTTAAGGTAGTCCGCTGGTAGTTGCTGTTTTCGATTATCGGGGTATGATCCTGGTTTGTGAGGGAAAGCCTCAGCGTTCCCTTTTCGTTGCCCCCCTGAACGGCAACGTTATGGGTTTGGGTGATGCCGTCGCGGAAAGCCATCTTCAGGTTGTCGGGCTGAGGGGTGTAGCTGCGCATCTCTCCGTCCCACCACTTAACCATTTGTCCGGCCATTTCGGGTCCCCATGATACGGATGAACCGTAGTATCCAAACTCCTGTGAAGTGGTGGAAGTGGTTCCTTCCTGATCGATGATAAGCTGATCGTTGCCATAAATGCCTGGATAGAGCAGAGTGCCCTCCTCATCCACGGGGAAAGCGGGTTCGGTAAGCGAGACTGGTCCTCCGTGACCGTATTTGTTTTGCACTTCCCGGTAACGGTATGGATTGCTGAATTTTACGTTATAATTATAGGTAACCCCGAGACCTTCCTGTCTTTTTCCTCGTTTGGTGGTTATCAGGATTACTCCGTTGGCACCGCGTTCACCGTAAAGGGCAGAAGCAGCTCCTCCTTTCAATACGGTGTAATCTTCTATATCGTAAGGATTTATATCGGCTATGCCGTTGCCCCAGTCGACCCCCCGGCCTATGTTGTCGAGCCCGGAAATATTATCGAGAGGTACGTTATCGACCACGATCAGCGGCTGGTTGTTGCGCGAGAGGTTGTTGTTGCCGCGGATAACGATGCGGGTAGAACCGCCTTCTACGCCATCGCCCTGCGAGATCTGCACACCCGCACTTCTTCCCGAAAGGGCTCCGAGAACGTTGGCAGTTCCGGATCGCACAATTTCATCGGTACTGATTTTTTCCGACGAATATCCTATTTCACGCTTTTCGCGCTTCACGCCAAGTGCCGTAACCACTACTTCATCAAGCCGCTGTGCTTCGGGGGAGAGAGAGACGTCAACCACCCTGCGGCCGCTGACCGGTATTTCGCGCGATGTAAAGCCCATGAAACTGAATACCAGTACCTCAGAGCCCGAAGGAACCGTAAGCTCATAGCGTCCTTCCACATCGGTGGACGTACCACGTGTGGTTCCTTTAATCACCACACTCACCCCGGGCAGCGATTGTCCGTCGTCCGCAGCGGTGACCGTTCCTCTTACTGTGAACTCCTGGGCATGGGATTGGAGCGAGATGCCAATCATAAGCAAAAATGCGAATAGCCTTCCTGACATAACGATAACGTTGAGTGGTTCCCTGCCTGGTCCGGCAGATTCGATGAATTCCGATGTAAACTTAATAAAAGTATTAAATAAGTGTACAGCTAAATAAAAAAAAATGGCTTAAACGCGTTTTTTTTCATCGGGAATAAAAAATGCAGGGATGGCCAGTTTCGGGGACATCCCTGCATGCATTAAAGTTAATAATTAAGGTGGAAAGCGTTTTTGTTCCGATTTATTCTTTTAGTACACTCATAAGTTCCCGATTGCAGACTGTGGTTTATTTTTATGGTATTCGTGCCGTAACCCGGATTTTCAGTGGCCGTTATCCCGGTATGCTGTCCCGACAAGGTGAAAATGTCGGCCTTTACTACATTATTTCCCGGAAGGTTTATTTCGATGAACAGCACATCGCGTCCGGGGTTAGGGTAAATTCCGGTGATGAAGTCCGGGGTGTCGCTGATGCCAATGGAATAGTTTTCCTTCAGCAGCAGGGAGGAGAGTCTGACGTTGGGTTGGGAGATTACTCCGGCGATGTACATGGTTACGTCGCCTGTCCCCGGAATGGCCGGAGCTGTCCACTGATACGTCCAGCTGGCCGTTGCCGTGTTTTGTGCTGCAGAATGCGTAATGTATTTGTTGTTGAACCCGACGAGCTGCGAACCGGTTCCTGCGGTCAAAGAGCCGAGAAGGGTTCCCTCAACGTTTTGGGGTGAGGCCTGAAAGCCTTTTCTGCCGGTACCTGTAAGGGTAACGGTGAAGTTGTAGGTTTCTCCGGCGATGTACCCCGTTGCCGGAACATCGGATGAGAGAATTCCGCTGACCGGAGTGGCCGTGCCTCCGTGACACACGGTGCAGTTTTTGCCGTCGCCGGGTGAGCCTGTATGTCCGGCAGGGGCTCCAGAGGGAGTCCTGGAATTGTGATCTCCGCCCGAATACGACGAGGTAATAAGGGGAAGGAGCAATACCGGAAGGATCGATAGGATAATGATGATCTTTTTCATGTTACATATGTTTATTTTCGGTGTAAATGATGGTGGATGTAAAAAAAACAATCATTTTGCAACAAAGTTTGAGCAGAATTAACATCTTTATAATAAACCTCTTGGGATAATTATAAAGTAATCTTGTTGGCTTGCGGCGGTTCAATTTGCTTCCTTTTTGAAACAATTGAGCAAATTGGCTGTTGATATTTTTTAATTACAGGTAAATACTGACGTAACCGGAATGCGGGTTGAAATAATCTTATCCATATAGGGTAAACATATTGATTGAGAATGGGTTTCGACAGCAGTTACAGGCAAATTAAGCCAAATCGCCCGAATCGCTTCCTTTCCGGGATAATCCTTTCCATTCTTTTATTCCCAGCCTTTATTCTGAACGCGGTTTTATCTGATCCTGCAGAACTATACAGTAAGTTGACCGAAGAGACCTCAAAGCTTTCCGATTCTGTTTTATTATCAGCTTCTCAAACGCTTGCGTCTTCGGCAACGGCAGGGTTTGAGATGCTCAGGACAAATGAAACACTGATGATCTTCCTTTTCCTGGGGTTTTTGCTGGTAGTGATTCTGTTGCTGAGGCGATACGAAATCGGACGCATAAAAATTAAGAATCAGCTTGAGATCGAACGTGTTGAATTGGAATCCCTTCGAAAGCTGAACGAGCTGAGGTCGGAGTTTTTTACAAATTTGTCGCACGAGTTCCGCACTCCGCTCACTTTGATTTGCGGTAATACGGAGTCGCTATTGTCTGCCGATATTCCTGACGAAGAACGAAAACGGATTGAGTCGGTAAGGCGCAGCGCAGGACAGTTGCTCACACTTGTTAATCAATTGCTCGATCTCTCCATGCTTGAAGAAGGTAAGATGCAGCTTCAGTCAACCCGGTTCAACCTGGTTGCTTATGCCCGGGCCGTTTTCCAGTGTTTTCTTCCTCAGGCAGAGGTCCGGGGAGTAAAAATGGTTTTCGCTTCAGAGGATGACAGCATCTCTGTTGAGATGGATCGGGATAAGATGGGCAAAATGCTGAACAACCTGCTTTCAAATGCGCTTAAATATACCTCCATAGGAGGCCTTGTACGGTTGGTTATCACCGCGCTCGACCATCGTGTAGCCGAGGTCAGGGTGGAAGATAATGGTCTCGGAATACCCGATAATGAACTGACAGCTATTTTTAACCGTTTTTACCGTTCGGGAAATCCTCCAGGCCGCAAAGCCGATGGCAGCGGAATCGGTCTGGCACATACCCGCGAGCTTGCCGGCTTACACAAGGGAAGCATTAATGCCTACAGCAAAAATGGAGAGTACACCGCCTTCGTTCTGCGCCTTCCGGTGATTACCAGCGAACCGGTTCCGGAATTGAACGGCGATACCATGATTTATGGTCCGGATTCATACAATCCCGAACCTCCTTACTGCGGTGAATCTGCAGAAACGACAGATGCCAACGCCGGAATTTATCATCCCGAAAACGGTGAACTGATTTTAATCGTGGAGGATAATAATGATGTCAGGCAGTTCACGCGTCAGCAGCTAGAAAAGGACTTTCGCATTGCTGAAGCCTGCAACGGCGAGGAGGGACTTGAAGCCGCCAAAAAATATGTTCCTGATCTGATAATATCGGATGTTATGATGCCGGTGATGGACGGGCTCAGATTTGGCCGTGAAATCCGCAGTCACCCGGCTACCAGTCATATACCGCTGATACTTCTAACGGCAAAGGCCAGGATGGAGGATCGGATTGAAGGACTGGAAAACGGCATCGACGACTACATTACCAAACCTTTCAGTGTAAAGGAACTCAGAGCCAGGATAAGAAATCTGCTGGATACAAGAAAATTACTTCGCGAGCATTACGAGAGAAACGGTTTTTCCGTGCCGGATGATGCACCTGGTATTCCTGCCGATAAGGCTTTCCTTGAGAAAACATTTTCCATCGTGCACCAGCATCTGGAAGATTCCGGATTTAAAGTAGAAACCCTTGCATCCGAACTTTCGCTGAGCGTTTCACAGCTTAACCGAAAATTAAACGCACTGATCAACCTTCCGGCAGGCGAACTGATGCGCACCTGCAAGCTGAAACGGGCCGCAGAGCTTTTAAAGAACAAATCGGGTACCGTTTCGGAAATATGCTACACCCTGGGCTTCAGCGATCAGGCATATTTTGCCCGTTCCTTTCGCAAATATTTCGGATGCACCCCTACCGAATACATGAAATCGTGTGAGCCGGAATTTCACAGGAACGGTAAAAGCTAAGTCCTACGTTTTTATTTCCCGATGACTCCGGTACCTCCCTTTAGTCCTTTTCAGAGTCTTGCCTGCCTTGATTTCATGCGAACTGTTAAATCATTGTTAATATGCTACTTTTCATCTTAGGATTGCGCAGATAGTACAAGATTTTACGCAAAAAGTACTAACAGACGATGCCGGTCCTTATGTAGATTTGCTGCTCAGCAATCCAGCGCTTCTAACCGTTTTCGGAGCTATGGTATTTACCCTAAAGCCGTTTATGCCAGAACGGTCAGGGGTAACCAGTTTATTAACCAATTTTATTAACCTAACACACCGCATGTATGAGAAACACTACATTTTTATCGCTGCTGTTTTTATTCTGTTGCCTTTTGCCCGGTGTACGGGCACAAAAGACAGCGGATCCTGTTATGCACGGTCATCGTCAAACGGATGAACGCGAGAGCGTTATCCGCCATGAGTGCCTTACGGAAGCAACAGAAGCCGATGCGGCATATGAACGTTCTGTTGACCGCGAGGCTTTTAACCGGATGATGGAGCAGTATATGCATTATTCCGCCAGGGAGACACGTAATTTTCTGGTTCAGATACATATTGTTAGAAGAGACGATGGTACCGGCGGTATCTCTATCAACAGTGTCCGTAACGAGTTCGAAAACTGGGTTGCCCCTTATTTTGCACCGATAGAGGTTACCTTTTCCGAATGCGGAGACCCCAATTACATCAATAGTACTGCTTATTATTCCTTGTCGGGAGATGCAGAGGGCGATGACATGGCTGCCAACCATAACGTTGCCAATGTTCTGAATATTTATTTTGTCGACGATCCGGATGGTGCATGCGGATGGGCACGTTTCCCATGGATGCTCCCCGTAGATTATATTGTTATAGCCAATGGGTGTGCAACCAACCAAAGCACACTGGTACATGAGATCGGGCATTATTTTGGACTTTACCACACACACGAAACGGCTGTTGGAGATGGTGCAGAGAATGTAACACGCACAGGATCCGATGATTGCTATAACTGCGATAACGCCGGCGATCTGTTATGCGATACACCCGCTGACCCTAGGCTCAATCGGGCAGGTGTCAGCATTACTGCCTCTCCTGCCTGCGTTTACAGCGGATCATTCAGCGATGCGTGCGGAGTTTCCTATACTCCCGATGAAACAAATATTATGTCTTATTCGCTGAAGGATTGCCGGACATTATTTTCGCCTCAGCAATATGCTCGTATGTTGATTTACATCAACACTACGCGCACCTACCTGGAGTCAGTTTGTCCTTGCGATGCTCCGATTGCAGCATGCAAAAACATCAGCGTTTCGCTCAGTTCGGCCGGTACCGCGAGTATTACACCTGCCAGCGTTGATGACGGCTCCACGTGGGACTGCGGATTCGGTTCCTGGTCGGTAAGTCCGTCTTCGTTTGCCTGCGATGACCTGGGCCCCAATAACGTAACTCTTACAGTAGTGGATGAGCAGGGCAACGAATCCAGTTGCTCAGCGGTAGTTACCGTGGTTGACGATACGCCGCCGGTTGCACTTTGTCAGGATGTAACCATTTATCTGAGTTCATCCGGACAGGCAACGGTTACTGCAGCCCAAATAAATAACGGCTCGTACGATAATTGCGGAATTCAGTCGATGAGCGTTAGTCCTTCGTTATTCGATTGTTCGGATGTCGGTCTGAATATGGTTACATTAACAGTGGTAGATAACAGCAACAACGAATCCAGCTGCACGGCTACCGTTACGGTTGCTCCCAAAGAAGTTACTTCCCTTATTGAAGTTAGTCCCGATCCGGTTCAGTACAGCGATGCAGCAACCTTTACAGCAACCATCACCGACGGAGCCGCCTGTGCCCCCGAATTTCTGGCAGCAGAGTCGGTTACTTTCTTTGTTGGTGCACAGGAGATGGGAAGTGCTGATTTCGAAATTTCCGGTTCCGATCTGATAGCAGTTCTCACCGACGTTTGCATGCTGGAAGATATTGCCGGATCCATGGCACCAGGTTCAAAAACCGTTACTGCTATCTTCAGCGGTATGGATGAGGTGCATTACAACATCAGTCAGCCCGATCCCATTTCCATCAATGTTTCACCCGAAGATGCATTGGTTGTGTACAATGGTCAGGAGTATTTTTCAACGCCTTCAGCATCCAATTGCACAGGTACCATAACCCTCATGGCATATATAGCCGATGCTGACGATGGTCCGGTCGACTGCCAGGGCGACATTCGTAATGCCACCCTTACATTTTCCAATGGCGGAATACCCGGAACCACCCTCAGTGTTCCCGATTTGCCGGTCGGACTGATTAATCCGGGTGTATTTACCGAAGGTGTAGCCGTTACAGACTTCATGCATACCCTTACGGGCAGCAACTGCAGTTCGGGAGGCGAAACCTTTGAGGTATGGGCTTCAGCCGGCGGGTATTACACCGGTGCAACGGCCGACCTTACCCTGGTTACGCTGGCGCTTCCCGGTTCTGAATTTGTCACCGGAGGCGGTCATATCGTTCTCGGCGATCAGTCGGCAGGTACGTATGCAGGCACTCCCGGTTCAAAAATGAATTTTGGATTTAATATGAAATGGAATCCGGCCGGCCGGAATCTGCAGGGAAACATCAATGTTATTTTCAGGCGTTATGAAGCCGGTGTCTGGAGAAAGTACCAGATTCGCAGCAATAAGATCAACTCCATGGCTGTGAGTCTTACCGATCCCGACTACCGCAAGGCCGTAATAAGTACCAAGGCTACCCTGCGCGATATCACCGATCCCCTCAATCCTGTACCGCTCGGCGGTAACTTTAACCTGGCAATGGATGCCTATGAAAGTACGGTGGCGCAAAACGGATCTCTCGATAAAATCGTTGTAACCCTCAGTGGAAACGGCGGACAGGGAATTCTGTTCTCGAGTCAGTGGATCGGCACAGGTCCTGCACCTCAGCTATTGAACGGCGGAAAGCTCCACGTCCGCAGCGAAGGTCCTTCCGGCAAGAGTAGCATAGCAGAGAGCACACCCGAAAGCAAGGGGCAATCCTCCCTTTCCGTCAGCATAAGGCCTAATCCCTTCGCCGGTCAAACAGAAATTGTATTCGAGTTGAAAGAGACCAGCGAAACGACACTTGTAGTCAGGGATAATACAGGCCGTGTGGTAGCTGAGCTTCACAACGGAGTGCTGCCGGCAGGTTTGCATTCCTTCACGTTCGATGCGGCCGGTCTTCCCGCAGGAATTTACCACTATACCCTCATTTCGGGTACCTGGTTCAGCAGCGGTAAGATTATGAAGATGAAATAGATAAACCAATATTAACCAAAAATGGATGCTCCGGCCTCGATGCAGTGTGCCGGAGCATTTCTTTTTTCCGGTGTCCCGGGATTAGATATAGCCCGGACTTGTTTAAGATTTTATTTCATACTTTCGTAAAAAACTTCTGCCGGATGCTTTGCCTGTCGCCCCGTTCCGTCGCTGATCTGATGTCTGCAGCTTGTTCCCGGCGCGGCGATGATTGTTTCCTCACCGGTTTTACGGATTTCAGGAAAAAGAACCAGTTCACCCACTTTCATTGAAAGCTCGTAATGCTCGGCTTCATAGCCAAAAGATCCGGCCATCCCGCAGCAACCCGATTTAATTTCCTCAACCGTATAGTTCACCGGCAGCGAGAGCATTTGTCTGGTGGATGCCGTACCTGCCAGCGATTTCTGATGACAGTGTCCGTGAAGGCGGATTTTCCTATGGTCCGTGGTAAACAGCGATGTCTCAATACGTCCGGCAGCAAATTCACGCATTATAAAATCTTCAAAAAGCATGCAGTTTCCTGCCAAAGCCCTGGCTTTTTCTTTCATTTCGCCACGGGTAAGATCGATGGATTCGTCTTTGAACGTCAATATGGCCGATGGTTCCAGTCCGATCAGCGGAGCTTCTTCCGAAACAAGCGGATACAAACTGCGGATGTTCTTCTCTGCCAGCCGTGCTGCTCTTCGCAGAAGTCCCTTGCTGATAAACGTCCTTCCGCTTTCGGTATGTTCGGGGATAACAACATCATACCCAAGTTTGTGAAGGGCTTTAACGGCACTTATACCTACTGAGGTATCGTTGTAATTGGTGAATTCATCGGCAAACAGATATACCTTCCTTCCGGTTTCTGCAGGAGAATATTTTCTGCGATACCATCTTCTCAGGGTCGTCTTTTGCAGAAGGGGAATGGAGCGTTTCTGAGCAAATCCGAGCGTCTTTTTCATCAGTCCTGAGGTTAAGGAGTTCTTCAGGAAGAAGTTGTAAACGGCCGGTACCAGGCTTCCGATCCGGTTGAATGTAGTGATCCACGCGATCATGCGGGTACGCAAAGGCACTCCGTTGGCATCGTAATAGTGTTGCAGGAATTCGGCCTTGTATTTGGCAATGTCCACGTTGGAAGGGCACTCCGATTTGCATCCCTTGCACGAAAGGCAGAGATCCATGATTTCATAAATCTCTCTCTGGTCGAACGGATTTCTTTTTTGGGAGCGCGTCAGGAATTCCCTCAGTATGTTTGCCCTGGCCCTGGTGGTGGCGTTTTCGTCGCGCGTAGCCTGGTAACTCGGACACATGGTTCCTGCAAACTGCTCCGATTTGCGGCAGTCGCCTGAGCCATTGCATTGTTCGGCAGCCCTTATTAGTCCAAGCGTGTCGCTGAAATCAAAAATTGTTTCAGGCTCCGGCGTTGTCTGTCCCGGCTCATAGCGCAGACTGGTGTTCATGCGAGGGGTGCCGGTGATTTTTCCGGGATTAAAAATGCCTTCGGGATCCCAGGTTTGTTTTACCTCTTCCAGAAGCGAGTAGTTGTGTTCGCCCAGCATAAGGGGGATGAACTCTCCGCGCAGCCGCCCGTCGCCGTGCTCTCCGCTCAGCGATCCGCGGTATTTTTTCACCAGCTTGGCCGTTTCAAGGGCTACGGTATGAAACAGTTCAATATCTCCCGGATCTTTCAGGTTAAGCACCGGCCTCAGATGCAGCTCGCCCGTGGCGATGTGTGCATAGTATACGCAATCCAGTCCAAGGTCGTCAAGCATTAGCCGGAAGTCGTGCATGTATTCCGGCAGAACGGCCGGATTTACCGCAGTATCTTCTATTACAGCTACAGGCTTGGCATCCCCGGGCACGTTGGAAAGCAATCCCAGGCCGGCTTTTCGCAGTGCCCACACCTTGTTGATGTCGCTACCGTAAACAACGGGGAAATGATATCCAAATCCCTCTTTACGCAATGCGGTTTCCAGTTCGGTAGCCTTTCTGTCAATGGCCTCACGGCTTTCTAAAGCCAGTTCCACCACAAGTATGGCAGCCGGTTCTCCCTGAATGAAGAACCTGTTTTTGCGTTGTGAAATATTATCTTTGGTTCGCTCAAGTATATAGCTGTCGATCAGCTCCACTGCAATCGGGTCGTGCTTCAGGGCAACAAGATTTCCTTTGAATGCGTCTTCCAGTTTGGCACAGTGCACGCATATCAGGGCTTTCTCGGGTGGGGGCAGAGGTACGAGATTGAGTTTTATTTCGGTGCTGAAGGCCAGCGTTCCTTCCGATCCGGCAAGCAGACGGCTGAAGTTAAATTTTGGTTTTCCTTTTGTAAAAGGTTCGGATTCAAGTAAAAGGTCGAGGGCGTACCCCGTATTTCGCCTTTCTATACCCGGGTCGGGGTAGTGCTCCCTGATTTCCTTCTGGTTCTCTTCTTTACTTAATATCCGGTAAATATTACGGTAGATATCGCCTTCAAGGTTTTGAAGCTGTAATTTTTTTTCAAATTCTTCCCCGCTTATTTCCCCGAACACTGCTTCCGATCCGTCGCTCAGCAGGGCAGTAATTTCCAGGGTGTGGTCGCGCGTGCTTCCATATACCAGCGAATGCGAGCCGCAGGAGTTGTTGCCCACCATTCCGCCTATCATGCAACGGTTAGATGTGGAGGTCTCCGGCCCAAAAAAGAGTCCGTATGGTTCCAGCATGTTGTTGAGTTCATCCAGAACCACGCCGGGCTCCACGCGCACCCAGCGCTCTTCAACGTTAAGCTCGAGCACCCGGGTCATGTATTTCGATACGTCCACCACCAGTCCGCTGCCTACTACCTGTCCGGCCAGCGAGGTGCCCGCCGTGCGGGGAATAAGCGGAAGCTTCATCCGGCGGGCAAAGCCGATAATTACCTTTAAATCGTGCTTACCGGCCGGGCGGCAAACTCCGGCAGGTATTTCGCGGTATGCCGAAGCATCCGTGGCATAAAGCAATCGCATGCTGTCGCCTGTGTAAAGATCGCCCTTCAGTTTGCCTTTCAGCTCATTCCACTTGTTTACAGGAATCATTTGTGTTCAAAGTTTTTACAGTCCATGGGTTCTTTCCGGTGAACGACTCCCCAAATGTAAAAATTTACATGGTTTGTTGCATCTTCCTGCACTCTGCGAATGGCTCTGTTATCTTTCCGTAACCGGAGTGCAGGGAAGGGGCAAAAAAAATCCCGGACAGCAATGCCGGGATAAAAGCAGGAGTAACCTTGTTATTTTTTGTAAAAATTGGTGCTTTCAAAAATCTTATCGGCCGATTTGGCAATAAACCCTGAATAAAGCTTGCCGTCGGCATCCGGGTAACGCATGGCAAACTCATAATAGCAGGATGGAATTTCGTGGGTTCCTTCTTTAAAAGCCACCGGCAGGATTCCGGCCATGATGCTCGATTGCTCGAGAAGTTCTTCGGGCGTGCCTTTTACTTCTCCACCGGAACCGTTGATGATGTATCCGTTGTCTTTCAGAAACTGATTTACTTTGTGTATGGTGTCGTACTTTTTCAAACCGTTGATGCTAACCGTGAAGTGGTTGGCTCTGAACCCGTAAACGTAGACCCATGCCGCGTATTCCGATTCCTTGCGAAGTGCTTCGTACACCTCAAACGAGGGCGTTCCCCACAGATTGCCGGCATAAATCAGATCGCTCTTTCCTTTTTTATCCTCCGGTATGGCATTAATAATGCCTTTAATGGTTTCCTGAAGAAAGGGCGAAAACTCATCAACCCGCAGCTCGCTGATGAAAACCCTGGGGGCATCTTTGAAGGTTTTATGTTCGAAGTGTTTGGCATTCAGCTTCTTTTGTTCGAAATTGTAGGATCCTTTGTATTCGTATCCAACCTTAAGAAATTCCTGAGAAAGGACTTCGATGTTGATTCCCGGATCGTTGAAGGTGCGGAATGCGATGTGATCGTTGTACACGGTTTCGCCTTCGGCGGTAAAAAGGTCGTATACCCGTTTGGCTGCCGGGTTTTGTCCGGTGTAATCGGCCCAGAGCCTGTCAAATACCTGTTGAGCTTCCATGGTGTGAAAATTATTGTTTGGAGCCATAAACAAACAGGCAGTGGTAAAGTTCAGCCGCGGCATTACTTTCAGAAAAGGGCGCTCAGCAGCTCCTCGCCGGTAACATTCAGGAAGTAATCGGGAATGTTAAAGGGTGCAATTCGTTCGCGCAGGCTTGCTTCGTCGTGGGATGAACCCTCCAGCGCCTTTTCAATCTCGGCGGGATCGAGCTTGTTGAAGTAGTCGCCGTAGAACCGTGCATTTTCTATAATTCCATTTGCCACTTCAAGGGTAACCTCCAGTTTTCCTCCGTTGGTTTTTACCGCTTTAAGGAAGTTATACCTGGGCGAATACCCGAAGTTCCAGTCCCAGGTGGCATATTTCTCGTCGCGCAGCTTTGATATGGCTTGTATGTCTTCATCGGTAAAGCTGTACAGCTCCGCGCCCGGAGTGCTTTCCATTACATGCTTCAGGATCAGATCTCTAAACTCCGTTACAGTGAGTGGCGCACTTAGGTGTTCACTTATATTCGTCACCCTGCTGCGAACCGATTTTACCGCTTTGTCGCGGAATTTGTCGGGGTCAACGTTCAGGGCATTTGAAAGATCTGCCATTTGAGACGAAAAGAGCAGGGTGCCGTGATGAAGCACGCGGTTTTTGTAGACATGCTCCGCATTTCCTGAGAATTTTCTGCCTTCTATGGTAAGGTCGTTGCGACCCTCAAACTGTGCGTTTATGTTGAGCGTAAGCAGCACATCCAGGATCGGCCGGGTAAATTTCCTGAAATCAACGAGGTGTTCGTGGTCTCCCGATGCAATGAATGTAAAATTCAGGTTTCCCAGATCGTGAAATACCGCTCCGCCTCCCGAAAGCCGGCGAACCACTTTAATGCTGTTCTCCTTTACATACGAAGCATTGATTTCGGCAAGTGTATTCTGATGCTTCCCAACGATGATGGAGGGCTCGTTTCTCCATAACATAAAGCTTTCGCGTTCAAAGTGTTTCAGAACGTATTCCTCGGCGGCAAGGTTGAAATAGGGGTCGGTTTCTTTACGGATAATGCAAAGCATGGGAACGGTTTTAGGAATGCAAAAATAGTATTTTCGGCTGTTGACAGACGTAATTGTATAAGGTTTGGAAGCCGGTTTCCTGCATAAAAAAATCCCGGACTCGCCTTGAATCCGGGATTGGGTGTGTGTGTGAAGGTGCTATTTATTCATCGCAGCTTCCCGTTCGGCAGCTTTGGCTACCCATTCGGGAACTACGTTTGTAAGAAATTCACTTTTTTGTTTTTTGAGTGCGGCCATGTCAAGGCCAATATACTGCTGTGCTTTTTCTTTTGAAGTAATGTCGGGCAATTCAACCGGTGTCTTGACGCCCTTCTTTACAAAGATTTCGGTGAGTAGAATCCTGGCTTCCTGCGATTTCTGAATGGATGTACCAAGTACGCGAAGAGCTTCAGCCGGTGAGTGGAATCCAACGGCATTGGCGGCAGCTACCCAGTCCCAGCGCCACTGTGCGTGACGGATGAGCTGAAGTACAGGTTTCATTTCATCTTCCGTAGCTCCGTTGTCCCAGGCAACTTTGGCTTCCATATGCACGCGTGCAAGGTTCTTCTCGGTAATTCTCCGGAGTTCCTCAATTTTGTGCTGACGGTCGAGTACGTTTGCCAGCAGTTTTTCTTCGCTTTCGCGATGGCATACCTGACAGGATCCGGAGATGTTGGCCAGCGGACTCTGAATCTTATGATCTGTAAATTTCATTCCGCCGTCGCGCTTGTAGGGCATGTGGCAGTCGGCACAGGCTACGCCGCGGTCGGCATGTATACCGGTGCGATACAGTTCGTAGTCGGGGTGCTGAGCTTTGAGCATTGGCGTTTTGCTGAGGTTGTGAACCCAGTCAACGTGTTCGATTTCATCGTAGTAAGCTTCCATTTCATCGGCACTAAATCCTTTGTCCCACGGGAAAGTCAGGTATTTGCCTTCGCCTTTGAAGTAGTATTCTACGTGGCACTGAGCGCAAACAAGCGAACGCATCTCCTGGTGGGTAGCGTTGTTTATGTCCTTGCCCTGACGCTGAAAAGCCTCTATGAGTGCCGGTCGGGTAATCCTCAGGTTCATGGTTTTGGGATCGTGGCAATCCTGACAACCGATGTTGTTTACGATCTGATGACCGAGGTCTGACCATTTGGCGGCATAGAAATTTTCAACCCCTATTTCGTTCATCACCCTGGGGACATCGGTGCTTTTACAGGTCCAGCAGGTTCCGGGCTGTGGAACATCGGTACGCAGCGTCTGACGGATGTCCTGAACGGCATAGTAATGCCCGCGTCCCTGGTTGTAATCCCTCGAAAATGCGTAACCTGCCCACATAACGACCAGTTCCGGGTATTTGTCGAGGTAGTCTATCATACCGGCTCCGCCGTGCGGACTGCGGAAGGAAGTGTCGAGTGTGCTGCGGTAGGTTTCAAATTCCCTGGGGAAATTCTCACCCCAAACTTCATTTCTTGGCTCCCATTCGGGTATCTCTGATACCATCTGAAAGTAGAGCTTGGCTTCACTTCTGCGCTCAATTACTGAATTTGCCAGTAATCCAAGCAGGAAGACAACGATGACCGTTGCAATAAACAATGCCCAGTTTACCCAGGGTTTGCGTTTCTTTTCGGTTGTGTTTGTTTCCATTGGTGTTGTGTTTGTTATTTTTCCTTTTTTGTATACCTGTTCAGCCAGTCGGGTGTAACCGATTTAAGCTGGGGCACCAGGGAATGCGGATAAGAGGCCAGACTCCTTACCGATCCGTGCGGAGTTTCCCGGTGACAGTCCCAGCAGCGGAATCCCTGACCCTCCTTATGGTTTTCGCCCGTAACCTGAATCACACTTACCATATTCAGTAAATTGTAATGACATCGGATGCAGTTTTCCTGAACTACATTAATGCCTGCCTGCTTAATGCGAATTACCTGAGGCTCGGCCCGGGCAGTGAAAATGGTTGCATGACGCAACCCGTCCTGAGCCTTGAACAGATACTTCCTGAAGAAATTGTCCTGAGGTACGTGACAGTCGTTGCAAATGGCTGTCTCCCTGTGGCTGCTGTGCATCCACGATGCATACTGGGGAAACATTACATGGCAGTTGATGCAGGTCTCGGGATCATCGGAAAGATATGAGTGCGCATTCGATGCCCTGAATAACAGCAATACCATGCCTGCCATAACCCCAAGCAGCAGAATCACTGGCAACTTCCACCGGTCAGGTGGCGTGAGAATTTTTAGTATTTTCTTCATACGCTATAAATGGGTTAAACAATGAATCTATTCGGGCAATTGGGTACCTAATTAATCGCTGCATAGCAAATTTAAGCCAATCCACTTGCTTTTGCAATAGGTTTCACAAACTTGACTCTAAATTAGATTGATTTTAAATAAGAGGATAATCCGAATGTGTACACCGGATTTCGGGGGATATAATCAGAAACGGATTATCCGTTCCCGTCCGGGGGTAATTAACGGGCTATAATCACTTTTTGCCGGGCAGTCGATTTGCCGTTCACCTGCAATACAAACATATAAACGCCCGCACTTAACTTACTGGTATTTACAAGCATCTGATTCCAGGGATGCTCCATGCTGAGTTCCATGCATAACCTCCCGTCGGGACTTAATACCTGCAGCGTGCATCCGGCCCCGGCATCGGCAGCAAAGTAGTCGATGATCACGAAATCGGAAGCCGGAACGGGGTATACCCTTAATCCGCGTCCTTCAATGTTTACTACCGGCATCTGGGGAAGGGTGTCCTCAACGGACTGTCCGGGGAAAAGATAAACCTCGAATACCGGAGATCCGGAGAGATAATCGAGCAGATTGCCTGCGCCAGCATCTCGGCAATCGCCCTGCGACATCAACTCCAGTAAAAGACTGTCGGCTTCGGTTAGCTGTCCGGCCGGCAGTCCCGGCAAACAGCACCCTTCATTTATACGCAGCAGTTCCAGAAACGGCAGTACCTTAGTTTCAGCGTAATCCGGAAACTCCTGCGCTACGGCATAGGCCGTCTCTGCGGCCTCTGCCGTCCTGCCCATTCCCTGACTTAGGGCTGCAGCCACAAGCCGGGAATCGGGTCTGTCGTCGCTCAGCATGTGCAGGCGCAACCCCTCCGGATAAACCCCTCCGGCAAATTCTCCTGCAATACCTGCAAAAACGGCATCACGTCCAGCACGGGCATAATCCATAACGGATTCAAGTCTCTCGTAATCGCTGAACTGCCCGTAAACCTCTGCAAGTGAAATATATAGGTAGTCTCTGAGCTCCGGTTCACGTGCCTGCAGTAAACCGAAGATGCCGGGGATCCGCAGAAAATGAGGATTTCGCTTCAGAATTTCAACTAGCAGATTTCCGGGAAAATTATCATTGCCTGTCAGCGAAAGCAGACTTTCATCCGAAAGGAATGGTGAGATCTGATAAAGGCGTTTGTAGAATCCGGGGGCATCAAGACCGCTGTGGTTTTCAATTTCCTGAATTAGCTCTTCGGAGTTTCCGCCATCTTTTCGGCTTTCAAATTCAGCTTTGTAATTTGTTTCATATCCGGTCCAGTTGTTTAAGGCTTCCGTTGCGTCCAGCTCAAAATCATGCATAAATGCCGGTAATGCCGTACTGTCTCCCATTACAGCTGTAGTATTCGGAATCCTGTGGATGCCGTACGAACCCGGCCTTGGTGCACGCTGGGTGGCTTCCGGACTTAAGACGTAATGATAATAAATCCGGTTCCCGGCATTGTGGATGTCGCCGTCGCGATGCCACCTGCTGTAGCTGAACCGGTTGCCGGCAGCATCGGCAATGCCGGTTCCGCTGCTGCCCTGGTGCCTGGCAAGCCCGCTGCGGCTGTCGAACCGGCTAAGTGTGGCACACACATCGTATTCATTGCCCGAAAACCAGTTGTAAAGCACCCTAAGGCCTTGTGTGCCTTCTTCATTCCGGTTGCAGTTCTGGGCTATAATTCCGTAATTAACGTTGTTGAATCCGTTGCCGGCAATCAGGTTGTTCAGGGTGCCACTTTCGTGGATGACAATTCCTGCCGACTTCGATTTAGGCATTACACTTCCGGTCATGCCTGTAAATAGGTTGCGGTTTAACTGGAATAATTTGCATCTGTCCAGGTAAATGCCTGCCGATACAGGCCGGTCGGTTTCAAAGTTGCCCGATAACAGCGCAAATGTCGATTTCTCGACGCTCACAAAACCGGCACCCGAAACGTACATTCCGGTCAGGTTTTTGTCGAATTTTACATTTGACACACTTATGCTGAATCCCGGTAACGAATTCACTGCTTCAATTCCACGGCTCAGCATGCGGAATGCTGGCTCGGCATTTACCCCGAACGGAATGGAATCCGTGTTGTAGCGGCCGATGGCAAACGATGAGTTGTAGCTCTTTATCCCGGTGCCGCGCGACGAGTGCGATAGCTGTGAATTTGGAATGGTATTTTCGAACTGGCAACTTCTGAATCGTATTCCCTGAACGCGGTCGAGGGTAACGAAATCGGCTGCGTCAACCTTCCCGGGATAGATGTTCTGGATCTGAAAGCGCGTCAGAACAAACGATGAGGGGTTGATGCCCTGTGTTGTATTGAAAACTACTGCCCGGTAGTTGTTTGTAAATCTGGCGTTCAAAGCGGTGATTATTCCTCCTCCCGTTCCCGGGATGTGGTTCCCGCCGGCATCGGAGCCAAGGCATTCAACACCCGTTATGGCGTTGCTGATGGTTCCTCCGTAGCGGATGTTAAGCCGGCCCTGACCCGTCTCCGTGTCGTTGAAATCGGGACTTCCGTATAGTCTGACGCCTTCCCACATGCCGGCGCACTCATTGGTCAGCGTGCCGCCCTCCAGGTTCAGCGTAGCTCCGGGTAATATCGTAATGCTTCTTCCGCGTCCCATTTCCACTTTTCCGCGTATGGTAAGTTCAGCGCCTCTTTCCAGAACAAGATCCTGCAGTACCTTGCGATCGGTGCTCCAGTCTTCCGTTTGGTTCACCACCAGACTCTCCTCGCGCAGGGGCAGGCACAGGTCGGCTTCCCAAAGTCCCCGCCCGAAGGTGCCGGCAATAATTTTTTTTCTGGAATAGCTGATGGTCAGATCGGCAACAATGGTAAGAGGAAGGCCGGTGCCAAAGGGAACCCACTGACTCAGACTTTCATCACGGTAATAAACTCCTGCATCGGTGGCAGCCAATAAAACATCCATTCCGGCACCTTTTACGTATTTGATGGTATTCACCGGCAAATTCGGCAGACCTTCCGAAAAGTTCGTCCATGTGGTACCACCGTCGTTGCTCATGTAAACTTTACGATTCAGCCAGAGCCGGTCAAGAGAAAGCCATATCCTGCCGGGATTTTCAGGATGAATTGCCACATCGGTGACTCCGGCATAATTCAGGTTAAGGTTGCCGTTCGGGGTGATGTCGAACCAGCGGTCGCCTCCGTCGGGCGTAACGAAAAGTTTTGGTTTGTCGGGTTCGCCCCAGTCGGGGTTTTCGAACGCAGCGTAGATAACGTTTGTATTGGAAGGGGCAACCCTGATTGTGATGAGTTTGGGGGCACCTTCCCCGGGGAAATTGCTGATCCGCGTGAAGGTCTCGGCTCCGTCTGTCGATTTCCAGACGTTTCTGACACCCAGATACAGAATCTGAGGATCCGTGGGATCCATCTCAAGGGGTTTGTCGTAGCGGCCGATTTCCGTGCTGTCGCTGATTCCTTTTATCTCGAAGGTTATACCTCCGTCAACCGATTTTTTCAAAAACAGATGCGGCTGGTTCATTTTGGGAGGTACCCCTACAAGGTAAACGTTGTTTGGATTCTGGTGGTCGATGGCTCCGTCGTATGCATCCGATACCCGCGCATTTTTGGTCCACTCTCTGGTTTTGAAGTTGTAAAACGAGAGGTTGGCATCCTGAGGGCCGCCGAACATCATATCGCTGTTTTCGCCGGTTGTGATGTTATGCAGCTGCAGAATCTGCATACCGTTACGGGTGATATCGGTCCACGATTCTGCCCCGGTTTCCGATCTGCTAACACCCCCGTCGTTTCCCATATACAACAGATCCTGTCCTCCGGTGGCAAAAACATGCAGATCGCGCACATCCACATGGTACTTATGGTCGCTGCACTCGATGTACCGGGCAGAGTCGTCTTCGATGCGGTACTTAAAAAGCCAGACTCCGCCCAGGTAGAATTCGTTGTTATCGGCGTGAGATATGGCAAGCTGCATTTTCCAGTATCCCGAAAAGGGGTCAACCTGAATTCCCAGCTTTTGGAACGACTCACCCCCGTCCGTGGAACGGTAAAGGTATTTTCGCGTCCCTCCGATTTGTCCTGTAGTGTCGTAGGTCTCGCAAAAGGCAAGCATCAGCGAGGGATCCTGAGCAGAAATACTGAGCGCCAGTCTGCTGATGGTAAAGTTGGTATCAATGGTAATTACCTGGGTTCTGTCGGTCCAGGTTGCGCCGGCATCGTTGCTTTCGAGAAGCAGATTGCCGCATGCATATACTGTGTTTGGCTCACCGGGTTTGTAAACCAGCTGAAACAGCTCTGCTTTCGGTTTGCTGAAAACAGGTTCCCATGTGTCGGTGCCATCGGTGGTGCGGTATATCAGTCCCCTGGAGCGGAATTCCACGTTTACAAGCGCCAGCAGGGTGTCGGGTGAAACCGGATGCATTCCCGTTTTCTGAACGATGAACGAGGGCGACATGATGGAATTGTTAAGAGCTGTCTCCCGCCAGGTTTCTCCGGCATCCTCGGAGATCATAACTCCCATCCCGTAAGAACGGTTAAATCCGTAATGACCCGTTCCTATAATGATGCGGTCATGGTTGCGCGGATCAACGTGAATGGAGAGTACCCCGGTAGTGAAAGTGTTGGAGGACAGTGGGCGCCAGTTCTCTCCCCCGTCGCCGGTAACAAAAATACCTCCCGTATTGCTGCCGGCATAAAGGGTTTTAAAGTCGGTGGTATCTATCCAGAGGGAACTGACAAGCCCGAGTTGTGCCGTTACGGGATGAATTGTTCTGGAAGGTCCAAGCGGCTGCCATTGTGCATATCCGTAATTCTCCGGCACTTCGCGCGTTGTATGCTGACGCAGATGTTCCTGCAGAGCCCGGGTATAGGCTTTCAAACTTCCGTCGCGGCTGCTTCGGGCACCTGCAAACCATTCCGAACGGATGACTTCCTTGCTGCTGAAGCCCGGATGTGCTTCCCTGCTTTTGCCTTCCGGCTGAGCGGTAATCCCTACAATTTTGGTGAAAAAGATAATTGTGAGGATGATATGAATATATTCCCGGCAGCGTTTCATTGGTAATGTTTTTTGGGATGCCCTCCGGGTCTGCTGACTTCTTTCGTTTTTTTTGCAGACTGTTCAATAACGGGTTCCCGACTTCAATTTCAAAATTAAGCAATAATCCGAAACGGCTTACCAATGAAACGTATTATAGGAAAATAAAGAGAACCATTATCTGCACGTTGCTGCAGCGGCGGGATGCAAGTATTACAAATGAGGAAAAAATGGTTATGGAAGCAGCAAATGCCGGCCGGTAATAATCGGCAGTCGTAACATTTATCCGGAAAGCCCGGATCGTTTTACTTCCTGAATTTTATCACCAGTACTTTAAAATCGCTGAGAGAGATGTTGTCGAATCCGCGGTTTATCCCTCCTTCTATCTGAATGCAATGATCCTTCTGTACTAAAATACGTTCGGTGTCGGTAATAAACAGGGCTTTTCCTTCAAGAACATAAAAGCAAACATCCACGGGGTTAATGTGCTTTTCAAGTTTCTCCCCGGCTTTAAGGCAGAGGTGAATTATTTCGGCACAGGAAGATTCGGCAATACGGTGGCCATCCAGATCAAATGGTACTTTTGGCGCTTCATGCAGTCTGACGATTTTCATTGCTCACTCCTTCCGTTTGTTTTTTGTTTTTCTTTTTTCGCATCTTCCACCATAGCAGTATTCCGCTTATCAGAATTACCAGGGTGGTGATGCCCAGCAAAGGGACGTATAGAATGTAAAAGTCACCTAAAATTACTGAGAATATGCGTCCGGTATGCACTTCAAGAGATAAATTCCAAAGCGAAACCGGCAGTTTGCGTATTTCTGCAGGCATTTCCGGCTTCTGTTTTCCTCGTTTCAGAGGTATCCATCCTGCATCGTATTCGAGCAAAGATACAGGGATGCTGTCTCTGGTAATGACTCCGGCAATTGCCAGAGAGCCAAAGGGATTTCCTCTTTCGGGAGTTTTTGCCGGCAGTCCGGTCAGATAATCCAGCACTATTCCTGTCTCGGGATACCATCGGTACATCCCGCTGAATGATCCAACCATGATACTACCGTCGGGAAGATATCCGAAGGCATTGATTCCCATTACGCTGACATCGGGCTGCACGGTAAATGCGCGGGCAAGGGAATCGGTTTCCGGATGGTACCGGTAAAATCCCTCACTGGTTGAAAGGATTAAGGATTTGTCTTCCCGGTCGATGATCATATCCCTGAATTTATCGTTCCAGCGGTTTTCCCCGCTCAGCACCGAACCCGGGATGGGTTCAACGCGCGAACCGGCAATGGGGATAAGCAGGGGAGGACGCAAGAACATCCCGGTAACGGTCGTTATCAGCAGAAAAAACAGCGCATACACTCCGATTTTGTTGTGCCAGCGGATGTTGAAGCGATTGATGCGCTTCAGCTTTTTACGCGTGGCTTCCCCGGTTCGGCGGGCCATTCCCGGAAGGAAAGTATAATAAAAACCACTGAGTACAAAGAAGATCACGATGAGACCAATCAGATCAACAAGTATTTTTCCCGTCAGTCCGAAAATCTCCCCGCTGTGTACGATCCATAGCGTCCGGAAAAGACCTGCTTTGCCGTCGTCGTTATCGGCCGGTGGAATGTAGGTTTCCGCAATAGCGCCCCTGAGTCCCTCCCCATCGGGAAGACTGTACAGATGCGAGCGGGTAAGGATATAAATCCGGTTATCGTTCTGTATTAGTTTTACTACCCTCTGCGGTTTTCCCGGAAGCTTCATCTGCTCCCAGGCCATCGTTTCACCATTGTATCGGTAAAGGCCAAAGAGAGTTCCGGCAAGCAGCTCTCCCTGCGCAGTCTGCAGCATGGTGAAGATTTTCCGCTTATCCATCCCTTTTCCGAACCCCCGGTTAAAGTCCGTGATTCCGGTGAAATCCATTGATGTGCGATAGATGCCGATGTTTCCGTAAAGCAGTTGCGAGCCGTCGGATAACTCCAGATTTCCTCTCAGCGATGCCAGGTTCCAGTTCCGGTAGTGGTAATCGGGCGGCATCAGCTGCCTGGGAAAGTCAACGGATGCGAACCAGTTGCGATGGTTCATTACAATTCCCGAAGTGGCCGTCAACAGTAAAAATATCCCCACAATTAGGGAAGGCCATTTGTGGTATTTGCGCAGTGTTTTCATTAAAAAAATCAGAAGATAATTGCGGATCGTAGACCAGTATGTTTGGAACAGAAGCCGTTACCGGCTGCCTTTGCCTTACTTATCCGGCCTTCGGCCATGGAAATCCTGACTCTCGCTGGCAGAAATGACGGAAAGCTGATTGCAGGATTTTCAATTAGTTAGTTTATTATCGGATTTCCATGGACCCGGCGCATGGCAGTCTGCTCAGGCTTTGATCATGGTGAGTACCATTTTGAACCTGGTTATTGCCTTAACCGAATGCGGAATGTTGGCCGGCATAATGATGGTCTGACCTTCAGCAAGATGGTTGACGAGTCCTCCGATTACAATTTCGGCTTCACCCTCGGTAACCTGAATCATTGCATCGAAAGGGGCAGTATGTTCGCTTAGTTTCTGGCCTTCATCAAAGGCAAAGAGACTTACATTTCCGGCGCTTTTTTCGAGTACCCGCATGCTTACGATTCCTCCGTCGGAGTATGATATTGATTCGTTGAAGCTGAAGGCCCTGGCA
>JALHHH010000010.1 GCA_022837485.1 Bacteroidales bacterium | reverse complement strand
GGCCCGTATCATACGGAGGTAGTCTTTAAAATCTTCATCGTGTTCCCAAACCCTGCGGTTTGTTGTATAAACGGTTCCTGTCCAGTAGTCGCGGTTTAGGTCGCGGATGGTGGTGGAAATGGCTTTCTGAAGGCTGAATGCCGGAAGGGCAGGGACTTCGGGAGGGTAGTAGTCGTTCGAAGTACCATCACCGCGGATGGCAGCTATGGGAAGGATAAGGTCTCCCACCTCGGCTCTGTGTTTGACGCCTCCGCATTTTCCCAGGAAAAGTACCGCCTGAGGCTTTATCGCGCCAAGCAAATCCATTATTGTTGCGGCATTTGCACTCCCCATTCCGAAGTTTATAATGGTGATGTCGCCAAAGGTAGCACTCGGCATCGCACGGTTTGCACCCCTGATTTCAACATTGTTCCACTCTGCAAACAGCTCGATGTAATGATTGAAGTTGGTTAAAAGTATGTATTCGCCGAATTCTTCAAGCTTTGTGCCCGTATACCGCGGCAGCCAGTTCTCCGTTATTTCCTGTTTGGTTTTCATAAACTTCAGCTGGATTAGTAATAACCCTTTCCTATGGCTTATTTTACTGCAAATGTAGCGTTTTTAGCAAAATGTTGTAGTTTTATTCCGGCTATCTAAACGGCATGCAGAAACTAAACTTCCCGTCTTATCCCTTCAGGCTTCGATCGTCGGGCCATCGCAGCGAGATTTTTGATCCCGTAAGGAAACGATTTGTGGCACTTACTCCTGAAGAGTGGGTTCGTCAGCACCTTATTGCTTTTCTGCATACCGAAAAAAAGATTTCACTTCAGCTTATGGCCTGCGAAAAGGGCTTGCTGGTCAACAGGATACCCCGGCGCTTTGATCTGCTGGTGTTCAATGCCTCAGGCAAACCTTCCGTGATTGCTGAATGCAAAGCTCCTTCCGTACCGCTCAACGACAGCGTTTTTTACCAGGCATTGCAGTACAACCTTGCCTTGAAGGTAGATTATCTATTGGTTACCAATGGCTTGCAGCATTTTGCTGCTAAAGTCGACTACGAAACCGGTACCATGAATTTCCTTGAATCCATTCCGGATGCAGGTATGCTGTGACCGGACAGGACTTTCGGATTATTCCTTAATCATGTTGCCATTGTCTGCAAACCAAACGAAGGTCGGTATATACCGGATTGAAATTTCTATCGAGCGTGTACCGGGCAAGGTCGAATACCTGCAAAGCCGAACGTTCAATAATTGCCGAGTCGGCAGTACATAACACCCCGTTTTCCGAATGTATTAATTTCTTGTCGGCCAGATCGGTAATTTCTATCCTGCAGCACAGTCCCACCTCACGGGCCACGTCCCCGGCCATAGCAGTCCATGTTTCCACCCTGCCGATCTGGAAGTCGGCAAAGCATACTACTTCTTCCGGTTCAGGCATTGAAAGCGAACCATAAACAAGCCGCAGCGACCGGAGAAACAGGTTTTCGGGAATTCTTTTGCCGTGAAAGCCCGATGCATCCCTCAGCCAGCCGTCGCAGGAGATAAAGACAAGCTGACCAGCAAGGTAACTCAGTACAATAAGAATCTGGTTGAAGAAGTCGACGTAAAACCGGGCTCCCGGCGAAGGCGCCAGGCTGTATTTTTGTTCTCTGATTCTGCAAACCTCCGGCAGGGCTATGCCCCGGAAAAGCATGGAACGTTCGGCGGCCGTTAACTGGTAGTGGCCGCAAATGAGTTTCAAAACTTCCTTTACCGGATATCTGCGCTCCAGAAAAAACAAATAGTCCTGAACCGCTCTGTGGAATTCCGGCCTGAACGCTGTCATTCGTCAAACTTACCGGAAATTTTCCGGAATCCCAAGCCCAGGAAGGGCTTTTTGTTTGGAATACCGTAAAGCATTTCGATTGTTTCCATATTATCTTTTCTGTAAATTTGCCATTGCCGGACTTTAACTGCCTGCATTTTCGATACGTTAAACCAAACAAAACCTGTTTTATGTCCTGTCTCAGGGTGATTCTGGCCATTGTTTTTCCGCCATTGTCGGTGATTGATTGCGGTTGTGGTTCCGTAATCATCGTTTTTCTGCTTACCCTTGCGGGATGGGTCCCCGGAATTATCGCTGCACTCATTATCCTTAACAGCCGGCGTTAAATGCTTATTTTTTTACTTTCAAATGTTTTTGCCGGCGGCCAAAAAAAAGCCCGGCTATCTGTGTCTTCCTGCGGTTACAATCTTGGCGGCAGAACACAGATACCCGGGCGGGGAAGGAGATATCCCGATTAATGCTTTAACTGCATTTCAAAACGGTTTTAATCTGGTAATTGGCGGATTCGGCCAGGGGGCCCACGGCTGCTTTTTTAAACGAAGCACATGCGTCACCGGTTTCACCTTTTCCGGCATGAGCCATTCCCAATTCAAAATGGAAGCGTGCCTGTTTGGCAGCAGTGGCTTCTTCCAGTTCAAGGCCTTTGAGTGCACTGACAACTGCATCATCCCACCGGGAAAGCTTGTTGTAGGCTACGGCAAAGAGGTAGTGAACTTCAGGATTGGTGTCGGAGTAATCTAACGATTGTCCCAGCAATTCTATGGTTTTTTCAAAGTCGTTTTTCTTGAAAGCATCGTTTGCTTCAATGAGCAGATTGTCGCTCATAAATTTTTTGGCCTGTTCAACGGTTTTATCGTCCTTGATTATTAAACCGCTCTCAATGGCGGCATCCATGGCAGATTTGAGTAATTCGTTGTTGTTCTGTTTGTTGTATACTAATCCTTTGCTCAGGTGTGCTCCGGCAAAATCGGGGTCATAGGTCAGTGCCTTGTCGAAGCTTGCAAGCGCATCATCGTATTTTCCGGCTTTGTAGTCGGCATTTCCTTTTACCCGGTAAAGTTTGGGAAGCAGATCATCGGCCTTAGACAGAATTCCCTGGTCGCCGTACTCTACTGCATAATTGTGTGCAAGTTCGAAGTTCTCAATGGCTTCGTCCACTTTCTTGTCTTTGTACAATGCAGTTGCATAATTATACTGCAGCACCGGGATCTGCTGTTTTGCAAGACGCAGAATCTCTTCGGCTCCTTCACCGGCTTTTTCGGCAATTGAAGCTGCTTGTGTAAGTGCTTCCACCGCTTTGGGCAGATCGGATGCTGCCAGCTCAACTCCACGGTTGTAAGCATTGGTTGCCTCTTCAATGGTTTGAGCCTGCAAACGGCTGAAAGTGAATGTTAAAGCAAAAACAGCGACGAGTACCTTAAAAGTTACGTTCTTCATCTTAGGATCGAAATTTTTGGGTTATTGATAAAGTTTAGTGCGCAAATATAATTATTTAGATATACACCATGCTGTTTTTTACTCTTAAAAAATCATAAGAAGCTGTTACAATCCGCACAAATACAGGGTTATGTGTCTTTAGTCTTCCTGTACTACCAATTGGATGGCAATCCGCTCAAGGAAATACCGGCTTGTATTGTTACTTCATTCGCAGGAAGGGCTCTGACTCCTTCCGTTTTGCAGAGGGCTTATACCAGAACGCGGATAATAGCGGTTAATAAAAATCCCGAATAAGGGATTGTCATTCAAATTTTATTATAAATTTGCAATGCAAAAAAATTTTATCCTCTTATGAAAAGTACTCTTATCAAGGTTGCTTTGGGAATTGTAATCCTGGTCCTGGGTTACCTGCTGGTTGCTTCAATCCTGAAGCCCATCCGTTTCGAAGAAGAGATCAGCAAACGAAATGCCATGATTGTTGCCAAGCTGAAGGATATCCGGACTGCTCAGACGTTCTACAAGCAGCTCAACAATTCCTATACCGGCAGCTTCGATACCCTGTTTGATTTTCTCCGCACAGGTCAGATTCCGGTAATCAAAATGATTCCAGATCCTACCGACACCACCTTCTCGAGGTCAATTGTAGATACCATTGGTTTTATCGGAATTTCAGATTCGCTGTTTGGTCGCCGCGAGAATTTCAGGATGGAAGAGCTGGCAACAGTCCCCCATTCGGGAGGCCGGAAATTTGAAATGAATACCACCAAGGTTGATAAAGGAGGGGTATTTGTACCGGTACTGGAAATTCAGGTTCCTTATGAAATTTACCTCCACGATCTTGATCGTCAGGATGTGATTAATAAAATAGAGCAGCAGAAAGCGATACTGAAATACCCCGGTATCCGGATGGGCTCGATGACCGAGGCTACCCTTGACGGTAACTGGGAATAACATTCATGTAATGCCTGCCGGATATCAGACGCTGGTCAGCTCGTACGACCGCTTATTTGACCAGGCAAGGACAAATGAATATAACCTGTCCATCCGGCTTGAGCCGGATGGACTTTCTTTTTCTGTTTATTCAGCCGAATCAGGTATTATTACCGGGGTTGAATCCATACAGTTCCCTGGTTATATCCCGCTGAAAAGCGGATTCCTTACGCAGGCACTTTACCGTGAAAACCTCCTTCAACTGGTACAATCGCACCCCGTTTTGAAGTCTGAATTCAAGAAGACGGTTATATTGCTTCATTCGCAGTGCTTTACTATTGTGCCTGCTCCACTGTTCAACCCCGGCCGGCCGGCATCTTACCTGAGCTTTGTCCATAAAAACGATCCATCGGCAGCCATCCTTACCCATAGGCTTTCTGCTCTCGATGCAACCCTGGTCTACAGCCTCGACGAGGTGTTGTACGCAGAAATAGCCAATGCGTTCCGTTCGGCCCGGCTTATGCATACCATGGGTGCTGTCGTCGATACCATGCTCCCGAGGTACAAACACTCTGATTCCCCCGAAATGGTCTTCCTGAATGTTCAGGCCGGTAGTGCAGGTATTGTTGTGCTTCGTGACAAAACCCTGGAATTGTGCAATATGTATGAATGCCAGGCCGACGAGGATATGATCTACTTTCTGATGTTTATCATGGAACAGCTTTCACTTAATCCGGAGAAGGTTCCGGTTTTTTTAAGCGGTAAGACAGGAAAAGATAGTGCCCTTTACGAATTGATCCGGCGCTACGTGCGGTACGTTGAATTTGACAATCCTTCCGGCCCGGTTTCCCGTAGTTATGCCCTTTCAGAAATTGAAAAGCACCGTTTTGTTGAACTTCTGAATCCTGCACTATGCGAATAATAAGCGGAACCCACAAAAGCAGGCAGATTCATGCCCCGTCCGGCCTTCCCGTAAGGCCAACCACCGACCTGGCCAAAGAAGCACTCTTTAATATCCTGGTAAATAATTTCGACCTTGAATCGGTATTTGTGCTCGACCTTTTTGCAGGTACAGGCAATATCACTTACGAGTTTGCCAGTCGCGGATCTCTGGGCATTACCAGCATCGACCTCGATCTGAGATGTGTCAGCTTTATTCGGAAAACCGCTGAAAATTTGGGATTTGAAACCATACTTTCCTTCCGCTCAGATGCATTCCGGTTTCTGCGCAACACCGAGACGAAATACGATATTATTTTCTGCGACCCCCCTTATGAACTCGAAGGGATAGAAGGAATTCCCCGGTTGGTGATGGAGCGAAACCTGCTAAAGCCGGGTGGCTGGCTGGTACTGGAACATTCCAGGGATTACGACTTTTCCGCCTTTGAAGGATTTGACCAGAAACGTAAATACGGAAAGGTTAACTTCAGCATCTTCCGCGAAAGTGAAGTGGAGTAGTTCGTTAGCGACTTGGTTTATAGCCTGGCTGGCAGGATAATTCCATCGGGTATAAAAAGTCCGACATCCCCTCCGTTTTTGTGTACATCCCGCACGATGGATGAGTTGACAGCGGTAAATTCCGGTGTTGTCAGAAGGAAAACCGTCTCCAGATCCGTAAACAGTTTTTTGTTAACCTGCCCCACCGTCCGCTCAAATTCAAAGTCGGCAGATGTCCGTAATCCCCTGAGTATGTATCTGGCATCCACCTGACGACAGTAGTCAACCGTTAAGCCCGAATAGCTGTCAACCTTTATCTGCGGATACCCGGCAAAAACCTGTTTTATCCATGCCAGTCTGTCGCTGAGGGGGAAGTAATTCTTTTTCTCAATGTTGACTCCGATGGCAACAATAATTTCATCAAACAGAGGCAATGCCCTCAGAATGATGTTTTCATGCCCCCGCGTGATGGGGTCGAATGAGCCGGGAAATACAGCGCGTCGTTTCATAAACCTGGTTTGGTTCCTGCAAATGTAGCGCAAATTTTCAGGTTTAAATCAGCCCCGCTGTTCAGTATCAAGTTTTATGAGCTCGGTAAGCGAGGCATACGTGTTTGCGCAAATTTGATCCAGCCCATCCAATCCCATCCACCGGGCTTCTGTTATCTCCTCCTCCAGCTGTGGAACCGGAGTTTCATCGCCGTAGTAATGCATTGCATACCAGTATGTTCTTTTTAGAATGCGTTTTCCTTTGTACTCATAAATATGAAAGGTTGACGGAAGCTCTGATTCGATTATTGGTGCGGAGATGCCGGTTTCTTCGGTGACTTCACGCACTGCAGCGCGTTCCGGAGATTCATTTTTTTCGATCTTTCCTTTCGGAAGATCCCACCGGCCGAAACGCCGGATGAATAGCCTTTGTCCTTTTTCATTCCTGACAATTCCTCCCGATGCTTCCAGGTACCAGAACATTGAAATGAAGTCGTCAAGCAATTTCCCGGCACAGCCATTATTGTACAGCACCAGCGGTTCCGGCACCGGAGCGGTTCGGAATTGGTGGAAAGCTTCCTTCAGAGTTTTTCCGGACGATACTCTGAAAACCTGAATTCCGGCGGCTTCCAGGTCAGCAGAAAGCCGACCCGTCAGAATCATGGGTTTGTTGTTGTAAAAAACTTTGTACATTTGCCGCATGAGTAAAAACGATTCATTAGCACTGGATACAGCAGAGTTTTTATTGCAGATTAAAGCAATAAAACTTGATGTACATAACCCATTTACCTGGAGTTCAGGTATTAAGTCCCCGATTTATTGCGATAACCGGAAAATTTTGTCGTATCCAAAGATACGCACTTTTATCAGGCAGGAATTTGCCCGGCTGATAAACGACGAATTCGGATCCATAGATCTTATTGCCGGAGTTGCTACCGGAGCCATTGCTCACGGAGTGCTTGTAGCTCAGGATCTCGGACTTCCTTTTGCCTACGTGCGTTCCACAAAAAAAGATCACGGCCTTTCCAATCAGATCGAGGGAGTGGTTGAGTCGGGCCAGTCCGTCGTGGTTGTGGAAGATCTGGTTTCTACCGGTCAAAGCAGTCTGGCAGCCGTTCAGGCCCTGCGCGAAGCCGGCTGTAACGTCAAAGGAATGGTTGCAATTTTCACTTACGGACTCGAGGCTGCTACCGATAATTTCCGCAGGGAAAACTGTACCCTTAAAACCCTCACCAATTACGATAACCTTATCAAACAGGCGCTTAACCGAAACTATGTTAAGGAATCAGACCTGCAATCGCTGGTGAAATGGAGAGAAAATCCTGAAATGTGGGGTAAATAATCAAGGTATATGGCTACGTTTAACAGCGAAAAAGTAGACATTGCACGCAGCAACGCCTACGTTTTTGAGTTTCTTTCCGATTTCAGGAACTTCGAAAAACTCATGCCCGAACAGGTTACAGGCTGGACAACCGACGGCGACAGCTGTTCGTTTACCATTCAGAATCTTGCAACCCTGGGAATGCGCTACAATAACCGGACTCCGAACAACCATATTGGGATTGTATCGGAAGGAAAGGTGCCGTTCGACTACGACCTTCAATGCCTCATCAATGAAACAGAGCCTGGTGCCTGCAGCGTAGTCATACAGTTTAACGCCGACATCAATCCGATGCTTATGATGATGGTGTCGAAACCTCTGGGAAACCTGGTAAATATTCTCAGTCAGAAACTTAAGGAAATCTGCGAACAGCAGGCTTAGATTTTTTTTCTTCCATTGCCGGGGGAATGAATACTATTTCTTTCAGATCACACATCAGGTGATTGCCGTCGGAGGTCTTCAGCAAAAGATGACCGTATTCTCCGGTTCCGGTAATTGTTGCTTCAATTTCCATTTCTTTGTACAGGAATCTGGACGGTATGCTGAGCAGATAGAGCCGGTTGAGATAAGCCTCCTCTATGGCTTCAAATCCGCCAGACTTAAGCAAGGAATACCATTTAAAAAGATTTTCATGCCATTTTGACAGGATTTCCTGCAAGTCGGTTTCTTTTCCCGAAATTTGACGCAGCGACACGGCCAATGGAGCGTTAGAGGAAAAAACATCCTGATTAACGTTCAGTCCGACACCGGCAATAGTATTCATAATCCTGTTTCCGGCCAGGTTATTTTTAATAAGAATACCGGCTATCTTTCTGTTATTCACGTATATATCGTTGGGCCACTTAATGACCGCCTTATGTGGGTGATTGTAATCGTCGAGGGTAGTGCAAACCGAAAGTGAAACTATTTGCGTCAGGACAAACTGTTTTTCAGGATTTAAGAAAGCAGGGTAGAGGATGGCGGTTACCAGGATGTTTTTGTTTGCTGTACTTTCCCAGGTATTGCCTGCCTGCCCCCGCCCGCTTGTCTGAAATCCGGTTGTAATAAGGGTTCCTTCGGATGGTGACTCATTTCGGAGTAACTCGCCGGCATAGTCATTAGTTGATGCGATTTCAGAGAGTCGGATGATACGGCCTTCAAACATTTCTTCGTTATTAATTTAAGGTACCTGACAGCAGCGGATTGCTGGTATAATTGTTGACTAATAAAAACCGGCCGAAAAACACCGGACAGTAAAGGTTAAAGCATTCCGTTGGATGCAGAACCTCGGTTTTATTGATTAACTTTGCAAAAATATATCATATTACAGCCTATGGCTCAAAAAAAAGTAAAAACGGCATCGCAGATGCTTGCCTCCATTATAGTTGAAGGGATTTTTGAAAAGAAAGGCGAAGACGTTGTAACAATTGATCTGCGCAAGATACCGAATGCTGTTGCCGATTTCTTTGTGCTTTGTCATGCCGGATCGCGCAATCAGGTTGAAGCCATATCCGACTCTGTGCAGATGGAAGTTAAGAAGGCTGTGGGGCAGAATGTATGGAAAAAGGAAGGTTTTGAGAATGCGGAGTGGGTTCTGCTGGATTACGTGGATGTTGTGGTACATATTTTTCAGGAACCGGCCAGACGTTTCTACCGTCTTGAAGAACTTTGGGCCGATGCTGAACTAACGGAGTGCAAGCCTGTGCAAAAACCAGCCAGGCGAACAAGAAAAAACTTATCGGCGGAAGCCTGACAACTATGAACGAAACTAAAGATAAAAATAACGGAAAGTCCAGTCCGGATCCGCGTAATAATAAAAACGGCAAGCCAAGGTTCAGTATCTACTGGATTTATGCTCTTCTTGCCCTGATGATTTTTGGCCTGCAGTTTATGAACTGGGGCAGCGCACCTGCTAAGGAAATTAACGAAGGTGAGCTGATTCAAATGCTTTCGAAACAGGATATTGACCGCCTTATTCTGGTGAACAAGGAATTTGCTGAAATATACATCAAGAAGGATAAAATCGGCACGGGTGATTATTCTGAAATTAAGACTGAAGAAAGCTTTGGCACCAGTAAACCGCATTTTGTTTATAAAATCGGATCAATTGAAGGATTTGAGGGGCTTGTAAAAGATATTCAGGCCGACTTCGACAATAAGGAAAAGGTATACATCATAAATGAAACCAGGCGAAATGTCTGGGGTGATGCCCTCTCGTGGATATTTCTGATTATCCTGCTGATTGCTGCATGGTTCTTTATAATGCGGATGATGAGCCGTGGTGCTGGTGGCGGTGGCCAGATTTTTAATATCGGCAAATCTAAAGCCCAGCTCTTCGACAAGGATACACATGTTAACATAAACTTTAACGATGTTGCCGGACTTGAAGAGGCCAAGGTTGAGATTATGGAGATTGTGGATTTTCTTAAAAATCCTAAAAAATATACAACCCTTGGCGGAAAGATACCTAAAGGTGCATTACTGGTCGGTCCTCCGGGGACAGGAAAAACCCTTTTGGCAAAAGCCGTGGCCGGAGAAGCAAAAGTTCCCTTTTTCTCGCTTTCAGGATCCGATTTCGTTGAGATGTTCGTGGGTGTGGGTGCTTCCCGGGTACGCGACCTCTTCAAGCAGGCAAAGGAAAAGGCGCCATGCATCATCTTTATCGATGAAATCGATGCCATAGGCCGTGCCCGTGGCCGGAATCAGATTACCGGCGCCAACGATGAGCGTGAAAATACGCTCAATCAGTTGCTTACGGAAATGGATGGTTTTGCTACCAATGCCGGTGTAATTATCCTGGCCGCTACAAACCGTGCCGATATCCTCGACCGTGCCCTGCTGAGAGCCGGACGCTTCGACCGGCAGATCCACGTGGAGCTCCCCGATCTGGAAGAGCGCAAAGCCATCTTTAAAGTGCATATGAAGCCATTGAAATACGACAATTCGGTAATTGTTGATTTTCTGGCCAAGCAAACTCCGGGTTTTTCAGGTGCCGATATTGCCAATGTATGCAACGAATCAGCCCTGATCGCCGCACGTAGAAACAAGGCCACCATCCAGAAACAGGATTTTCTGGATGCCATCGACCGGATCATCGGTGGTCTTGAGAAACGCAATAAAATTATTTCACCACAGGAAAAGAGAGTGATTGCTTTCCATGAAGCCGGTCACGCCGCCGTAAGCTGGTTGCTGCGCTACGCACATCCGCTGGTAAAAGTTACCATAGTCCCAAGAGGTAAAGCGCTTGGCGCTGCCTGGTACCTGCCGGAAGAACGGCAGATTACCACCTACGAGCAGATGTTCGACGAACTGGTTGCCACTCTGGGTGGAAGAGCGTCGGAAGAAGTAGTGTTTGGAAAGATTTCCACCGGAGCACTCAACGATCTCGAGAAAGTTACCAAACAGGTATACGCCATGGTGGTTTACTTCGGACTCAATAAGGAAATAGGAAACGTAAGTTATTACGATTCCACCGGTCAGCAGGAGTACTCTTTTTCCAAGCCTTACAGCGAATCAACTGCTCAAATCATTGATACCGAGGTTAAAAAAATCGTGGAAAAGGCGTATCAGCGGGCCATTGAGATTCTGACCGAAAATCGTGGTAAGTTGGAGGAATTAGCCGATATTCTATTGAAAAAAGAGGTAATTTTCCGGGAAGATCTGGAAGCAATTTTCGGCAAACGGCCTTTTGAGGAATCGCACGAATTCAACGGCGGAAACAACGGTCAGGAAACCGCCGAACCGGCAGCAACCGTTTCCGATGAGGAATTATTGCCTCCGGATGGCGGGCCGGCTGCTGAAACACAAACCAATGAAGACACGCAACAGGTATAATACACGACCAGAGCACATACGGGAAAGTACAACCCGTGAGAAAGTGCTTAAAAATATCAGGCATGCCCTGATCGAGCCGTCGGAGAATCCCTTTACCCAGGTAGAATTCGACTCTCCGGTACATGCTCCTTTGAAGGATCTGCCCGATGTTACGTTTGCAACGGAATTTGCTAAAGCAGGCGGGAGCTTCGTTTTCTGCGATTCGCCGGCCGATATGGTCGACAAGGTCCGACGCGTGTTTGATGATAAGCTGTGGGAACAGGCCTGGTGCAACGATGAACCGCTGGCGGGAATGCTGAGACATGCCGGTATAAAAGTAAAAAAAGTAAATGAAGATACCGGAGATATGAGGGTTGCCATTACCGGCTGCGAATACCTGGTTGCCCGTACCGGCAGCATCATGGTTTCGTCGCGGCTGAACTCAGGGCGCCGTATGCATGCCTACCCCGAAGTTCATGTAGTTATTGCATTTACTTCTCAGGTCGTTAACGATATACACGACGCTCTCGAAAAAATCAGATTACGTTATAACGGACGCCTGCCTTCGCAAATCTCGCTCCTGACAGGCCCGAGCCGAAGTGCCGATATTGAAAAAACTCTGGTCATGGGCGCTCATGGTCCAAAGGAATTGTTTGTTTTCATGGCCGATGACGCCGGCTGATAAAATGTTAGCTTATGGAAGGTTGGATTTGTGTTTACACATCGAACAAGCCACACGAAATCGAATACCTGAAAGTGTTGCTTGAAGAAAATTCTATTAAAGCAGTAGAAGTCAATAAGCTGGATTCTGCTTACCTTTTCGGTGATATTGAACTGTATGTAAGTGCAGAAAATGCTTTTAATGCCAAACAGTTAATCAGTAGCCTTGAAAGTGAATAATTTCGTAAAACGTACCATCACCGGAGCATTTTTTGTCATCGCCATCGTGGGATCGGCACTGTTGGGCGAAAAAGTGTTTTCTTCCCTGTTTCTTCTTGTATCCCTTGGCGGGATGTACGAATTTTTGAAGATCGGGAAACAACTCGGACTTTCACCGGCCCGATTTCCGGCATTCCTGTTCGCTATACTTGTTTATGTGCTGATAGTACTCACCCTTACAGGATTGCTGAACCAGGAATGGCTGCTGTCATCCCTGCTGGTTATTCCAGCAATTATGACCGTTGAACTTTTCCGCAAAAGCGAAACAGCCTTTCAGAATATCGGTTATACTCTTCTGGGAGTCTTATGGATTGTTGTTCCTCTGGCTCTGCTTACCGGTTTCTTTAAGCCGGGACAGGAAACGGGATGGCTTCACAGCGGAGCATTGCTTGGCTTTTTTCTCATATTATGGATCTACGACTCCGGAGCCTATATTTTTGGCTCCATTTTCGGAAAGCACCGGATGTATGAACGAATCAGTCCGAAAAAATCCTGGGAGGGCTTTGGAGGGGGGCTGCTTGCCGGGTACCTGACAGCTTTTCTGATCTCCGCCTCATTCCTTGAATTTACCCTGATGGAGTGGCTACTGATCGCGACCCTGATCATTGTTTTCGGTACGCTCGGCGATCTGATCGAGTCGATGCTGAAACGGGAAGCCGGAGTGAAAGATTCAGGCAGCATCCTGCCCGGACATGGTGGGATTCTCGACCGCTTTGATGCGGTTTTTGCAGCTGCACCGGTAATTTTTATTGTCGTTTCGCTGCTCAGATAATTGCTTTTGCGGACATTGGCTGTTCCATTCCCGTTTATAGCCGCGAACTGTTAAAATGATTCATTATGCGCATTCATAAGGAAGGTTACCTCATCATTCTGATTTCAATCGTAACTGTGGCAGCAATTATTCCCCTTACAGGGATGATTGAAATGGCAGCCTGGATTCATTACCTCATCTGGGTCGTTTTGATTTTGTTGCTGCTTTGGATCGTGCGTTTTTTCAGATCGCCCAGGCGAGGCCTTATACCCGATGAAAATCTGGTAATCTGCCCGGCCGACGGGAAAGTGGTGGCTATTGAGGAGGTGCATGAGCCAGAATTTTTCGGAGATAAGCGAAAGCAGATTTCCGTCTTTATGTCACCAAATAATGTGCATGTTAACTGGTCGCCCGTTTCAGGAACGGTTAAATACATGAAATACCATCCCGGCAAATATCTCGTGGCATGGCATCCGAAATCATCTACGGAAAACGAACGTACAACAGTAGTTATTGAGAATGAGCAGGGCACTGCCATCCTGCTGCGTCAGATTGCCGGCGCCATGGCCCGCCGTATTGTATGCTATGCCCGTGAAGGAAATACCATACGTCAGGGCGATGAATTTGGTTTTATCAAATTTGGCTCCCGCGTGGATATTTATCTTCCGGTTAATGCAGAGATAAATGTAGTACTTGGGCAAAAAGTGACCGGAAAGCAGACAATTATCGCCAGAATACAGTGATTTTTAGGCTGTAAGAACGATTGTTAATCAACTTTAACATATCGTTAACAATTTACTGTGAACGAAAAGCCGGCTTACAGGTTATCTTTGCATCAAACCTAATAATAAGCCTCATGAAAAAAATTGCAATTTTTGTATCCGTTATCGCTCTCGCATTTGCTTTTACCCTGAGCACCGCAAGTGCACAGAAGGCTCCTTCAAAGAAAGCCGAAACCAAGAAAGAAGCTGCTGCAACCAAAGCCGATTGCGCTGATAAATCAGCCGAGAAGAAAGCCGGTTGCGCTACGCCTTGTACCACCGAGAAAGCCAAATCCTGCTGCAGCAGCAAAACCGCTGCCAAGCCGGTTCCCGCTCCCGAGTCAAAGTAAGTACAGGATTAAAGATTTTTTGCTGTGAGGCTGTTCTTTTTTAGGACAGCCTCTTATTTATTCCTTTCTGCCGGGGATTGAAATATACAATAATGTTAAAGAATTGCAGTTAGTTCGTCCAGGCTCCGGATCCTGTACGTGGCTTTTGAACCGGGCACCATGTTTTGAAAATCTACAAGCACCTGATCAATGCCCAGACCGCCGGCTCCAGCAATATCCACTTCCTCATCATCGCCTACCATGAGACTATCCGTAACACCTGCACCTGCGCGCTTCAGCGCATAGTTGAAAATTTCAGGATCCGGTTTCTTTACCCCGGCATCCTCTGAGGTTATAACCTCTGTGAAGTATTTGCTTAAAGAAGAGTGATGTAATTTCCGGAACTGGACCTCCTCGAAGCCATTGGTAATAATATGGAGTGAATAACGGGCTTTCAGGTACTCAAGTACTCTGTGCGTATCCGGAAACAGGTTTGTTTTGGTGGGACTCAGGTGAATGTAATCCATGGCCATTTTACGGCCCAGTTCATAATCCCTTATTCCGTATTCCTCAAGAGCCAGAGTAAACCGTTTGACATTCAAATCGGCCTTTTCAATTTTCCCCTGCCGGTATATTTCCCATAAAGCCAGATTGTGAAACTCATAGACGGTATGAAACTTTTCAGCCGACTCAATCCCCCGTCGCTTCAGCCCGTATGTTTTAAACAGATCCCTGAAGGTTTCCAGTGAGTTGGTGTCAAAATCCCACAGCGTTTTGTCGAGATCGAAGAATATGTGCCGGTATTTTGTGGTTTTCATGCTGAGGGGTGAAATATTTACCGACAAAAGTAGTGTATCGGTATCATTCTGCAACGCAGGCTTCAGGTCTTTTAGTAATGGGAATAATTGTCTTTTCGTTGTTATAAAAATAAATATCAAAAAATACTTGACAAAGCGCATTGGATTGTTATATCTTTGCGATATCAAAATGATATTACAATGGAAGCAAAGGAAAAATTTGTCCGCCCCATGTCGGGCTATGTGATGCTGGTGGTTGTCATCGCCTTAATCGCATTATTCATCTACAATGTTGTCAACTTCACCGATATGGTGTGGCTGATGATAGTTTCAGCTGTTTTACTGGCTGTGGCCGTTGTGCTGATGCCCGGGTTTCTGGTTATCAATCCCAATGAGTCTGGTGTTCTGGTGCTTTTCGGCGATTACATTGGAACCGTTAAGCACAATGGTTTTTTCTGGGTTAATCCGTTTTACAATAAGAAAAAGATTTCGCTTCGTGCGCGTAACCTGAACGGTGATCCCATAAAGGTGAACGATAAAATCGGCAATCCGATCATGATTGGTATTGTGCTGGTGTGGAAAGTTCAGGATACGTTTAAAGCTGCCTTTGAAGTGGACGATTTCATTCACTATGTTGAAATACAGAGTGAAGCAGCAATCCGAAAGCTGGCCGGGCATTATCCGTACGACAATTTTGACGATGAACAATCGGAGATAACCCTGAGAGCCGGAGGCGAGGAGGTTAACCATGTGCTGGAAGAGGAACTTTCGGAACGTCTTGAACGTGCCGGGATAGAAGTAATTGAAGCCAGAATCAGTTACCTGGCTTACTCATCTGAGATTGCCGGTGCCATGCTTCGCCGTCAGCAGGCTTCCGCCATTATCGCAGCCAGAGTGAAAATCGTCGAGGGTGCTGTAAGTATGGTAGAGATGGCACTAGCCCAACTTTCGGAGAAGAAGCTTGTTGATCTGGATGAAGAAAAGAAAGCTGCAATGGTCAGCAATCTGATGGTGGTTCTTTGTTCCGACAAGGATGCAAGTCCGGTTATCAATACCGGAACGTTACACCAATAGTACATTAAAAAACAGGAACATAGCTTGCGATGAAAGCCGTTGCCCCAGACAATAAGACCATAGCCTTTTTTGATGGAGATGAACGCCTGGCTACGCTATTGTATGCCAAACGAATGTCGTTCCGGGCGTTCATTCGCCTTTCCGGCGGATTGGAGTATGAGATCATCCCGCTGAATTTCTGGAAAACCAGGTTCGAAATTCTCGAAAACGGGAAGACTATTGTTGAATTTCAGAGAAAATGGACGGGGAGAATTCTGATAGAAGTAATTCGTCCGGGTCACCGGCAATCCTTCATATTTCGGCTAAGGGGGTTATTCGATAAAAGGTTTGTTCTTATGGATAAGGACAAGCGGGAGATGTCGGTATTACGTACAAAATTTCTGTGGAAAGGATTTAAATATGAATATAACCTGATGGTCAGCGATAGTCTGAAACGCGGTGAGGATTGGCTGTTGCTGGTAATTTTGCAAACGTACCTTTCGCGTTACATTTTGCGGCAGCATCGTAAGGGTCACAGACTTTAAGCATTCAAGCGCGGGAAAGGGATAATAGAAAGAAGATACAATGGGGCAGAAGAAATCCTTTGCTTTACGAATAGATACTGAATTGATGGAAGCTCTTGAAAAATGGGCGGCAGATGAATTCAGAAGCACCAACGGACAGATTGAGTGGATCATAAGCCGTGCGTTGAAAGATGCAAAACGACTGAAAACAAATAAAAATACCGATGATCAAACCTCCGGGTCTGATTAATTGGTCACCAGGAATCGTTTTCCGGAATAAATTTTATTACTGAATTTTCATCCAAACCCTGGCTTATGAGACTTACCAAAGAAGATATTGCAGCATTAAAATATGAGCGTCGCTTTGGCTATCTTTTCCCGGCATTGATCCTGGCTTTTACGATTTTATTAAATGCATTTTATTTTATCGTGATACCGGAGCCAAATTTGATTTACGTGATTTTGATTGATACAGCCGTAATTCTGATTTGCCTTCTGATCAATTACAGAGTCAGTCATAAGCTGAAACTGGATTTAAAGGATGGAATAAAAGTGTCGAAAAAGGCAATAGTTCAGGATAAGGAATACAAAGCTTCGTGGGAAGCGGGCAGCGGTACCCTGCATATTCCGGTTTTGGGTAATCTGTTCCCAAAATTGTGGGGTCAGGAAATGCGGGATAGCGGTACGTATTACCTTATCATTAATAACACCAGATATGAGGTTGACCGTAAACTGTATGAAGATGTAATCCCTGGCGATATGGTTCTGATGTTCTATACCCAGTACAGCAATTCACGCCTTGGAATTGAAAAATCCAGATATCCCTACCCTGAAATGTAGTTCAGGATTGCCCGAATAAGCAACCTGGAGTTTTTACTCCCACGCACTACCCAATTCTTGTCCGGTCCAAAGCCGCCCCTGCCAGGTGTTTTGTCTCTCCAATTCTTCTTCAATTCTGACGGCGACCTGATCGGAGCGGAGGTTACTCCACGGCTGACTTTCCAGAAAGCGGGGCGGCACCTCTCCGGTAAAACGCTCGATTACAAAAGATGGATTCAGCCGCTCGATAAACGACACGATGAAACCGATGTATTCATCAAGGCTGAAAAGAGAGAACAGTTCGGGATTATTGCGATACTGCCGGGCCATCTGTGTGCCTTTAACAATTTGAAGCTGATGAAATTTTATGGTTTTCAGCGGAAGCGCTGATATAGTTGCAGCTCTGTCGAGCATTTCCTGCCTGGTTTCGCCCGGCAGCCCGAAAATCAGGTGAATCCCGGTTTTTATTCCGTAATCAGCCGTTTTTCGGATCATTGCCTCGGCCTGCGCCATGGTATGTCCGCGGTTGATGGCAATTAGGGATTGTTCACTGGTTGATTCCAGTCCGTATTCAACGATAACATAATATTTCTCCGCGAGTTTGCAGAAATACGCCAGTTTCTCCTCGTCCATGCAATCGGTACGGGTGCCGATTACCAATCCCGCGACACCGGGATGCTGCAGGGCTTCATCGTAGATTTCTTTCAGTCGGCTGAGCGAAGCATAGGTATTTGAATAGGTCTGAAAATAGGCAAGATACTTCATCGCCCGGCGATACCTGGTTTTATGAAATTCTATGCCTTCCTCAATCTGCTGACGTATGCTTTTTTCCGGATTGCAATAGGAGGGGTTAAATGCGTCGTTGTTGCAATAGGTGCATCCTCCCGTGCCGGCGGTGCCGTCGCGGTTGGGACAGGTAAATCCGGCATCAATGGATACTTTCTGCACCCTGCTTCCAAAGGTACGTTTAAAGTATTCGTTGTAGCTGTTGTAACGTTTGTTGCCGGGGAAGTACATAAAAAGTACTGCGATGATTGAATCGGTAAAAGTACATCAATATCCTGAAAAAGGTAAAGGCTGCCTGTGCAGACAGCCTTTACGTATTTTAATAATCAGGTTCTTATTTTGCTACCCTCTCGAGCCACTTGAGCATGAAGAGCATTGTGAACATTGAGATAAGACATGCAATCACGAATACGGTCCAGGTCAGCCACATAGGTACGCTTCCGTAGAATATGGCGCCGATGAAAAGCAGCTGATTGCCGATAGCAGTTGCTCCGAGCCAGCCGCCCTGCATAATGCCCTGATATTGCGGAGGAGCAACCTTTGAAACAAAGGAAATTCCCAGAGGGCTGATAAACAGTTCTGCAACGGTGAGGATAAAATAGGTTCCGATCAGAAGCATAGGCGTTACACGCTGAGCATCGGTAAGTCCGCCCATGGCATCAACTTCCGTTTTAAGCGGTAAGCCAAGTGAACCGACGGCCATAACCACATAAGCCATAGCAGCGATGAACATACCGATGGCAATCTTCTTGGGAGTTGAAGGCTCTTTGCCGCGGGCACGCAGCCATCCGAAAATGGCCATGATAATGGGTGTTAACAGTACGATAAATATCGGATTAATCGATTGGAAAATCTCGGCTCCCTGGATGGTAACCAGTCCCAGGTTGATCACAATGCCGCTCAGGTCGGTATAGTCCTTAGCAAAGAATGTAAGGGTAAGTCCGTTCTGATGGAAAGAGAACCAGAAGAAAATAACAACTGCAAATACGGCAAATAAAGCATATAAACGCTGTTTTACTTCCTTGGCATCCATATGGATTTCTTCTGCAGAAGGATGGGAGCCAGCAGCATTTTTCTTTTTGCTTGCTGGATCCGGGAAAAGTTTTTTATTCACCAGGTAAATGGTAAGAGAAATTGCCATGGCGATGATTGCAATACCAAAAGCGTAATGAAAACCGGTCGTAAACACATTCAGGTAATTGTTAACGAATGCGGTGAGATCGGTAACGGGTCCGTTAATGCTGACCTGAGAAGACAGGGTAACAAGTCTTTCCTGAGCTTCAGGGGTAAGTGTTCCTTCCAGATAGCCATGACACAGTTCGGGTAAACTGGCATTGTATTCAAATCCGTTGCGGGCAAGCCACCAGTTACGCATTCCAACTGCTACCAGCGGTGCAAACAAAGCGCCAACATTGATAAACATATAAAACAGTGAGAAACCTGAATCTCTCATCTTACCGTAAGCCGGGTTGTCGTACATCTGACCTACCAGTGCCTGAAGGTTCCCCTTGAATAAACCGTTACCGAAAGCGATGGTAAACAGTCCTATACAGGAGATGATGAGAAAGAGAATTTTGTTCGGAACCGGTGTTGGAGTTGGGAATGCCAGCATAAAGTATCCTAAAGCCATTACTATCAGGCCTATAAGGATAGTTCCCTTGTAGTTTCTCGTTTTATCGGCTATAAGACCTCCGACAAAAGCGAGAATGTAGATCGAGAAGTAAAAGATTGAATAAATCAATCCGGCATTGGTTCCCGATAATCCGAATTTTGCCTGCAGAAAAAGTACGAGGATTGCCATCATGGTGTAAAAACCAAATCGCTCTCCCATGTTTGCAAGCGCTGCAGCCAGCAGCCCTTTTGGATGATTCTTGAACATAAGTCAGGTTTTAGGATTATTAATGTTGTTTTCTGAAAATTCCCGGAGCAAAAATAACATAAAATCCGGGTTTGCAAAATGGAATATGTTTTATAAGAATGGTATATTACTATCATCATATGTATTATAACTTCAACCTTAACTGAATTTTGAGTTCGGATTTCCGGTCGCTTCCGGTTTCATCGGCCAGTGAGCTGCCCGATGGTTTATGTGTAAATTTTGTAAGCGAATACCGCATCCACAGGTCGAGATTCTCCTTTACACTGTATTTCACGAGAAGGTAAAAGCCATTTCCCTTGTAATAACTGGCGGGTACTGAAAATGAGTACAGTACATCGCTCTCATAAGCATATATCCGGTCGTCGTACGTATCGGTATCGAACAGGGAGAACCGTGTACTTATTGTCCAAGGCTTTTCCGGAAGCTTGAAAATAATATCCTGGTAAATAAGGAATCCCGACGTTTTTCCGTAATTATGCTTTTCCCGTATCAGCGTTTCCATTCTGCTTTTGAGCATTAATTCTGGCGTTGCATTTATCGAAAAGTGCATGCGAAAACTCTGTTTTGTTTCCTTTTCAGGGAAGGCTGTATACGAATCGGTGCCGGATGGATTTAAGTTTTTCTCCCGAAACGTAAAGCCTGCATATACCTCGGCTTTCCGGGATGGAGTCCAGGTGAGGCGTGCGGCATATTCTCTTCCTCCGGATGGTGTATCGGTCCGGTATTTCAGCCACGGAAATCTGAAATGGTCGCCATAGGCCAATAGCGCCAACCTGCGGTGCAGCTGGGCAAACAGACCGAGATATAGGCCGGTCTCATTGCTGCCGGTTCCGTTTTCGGAGAAGGCATTACCAAATAAACTCTGATAGTCTTTTTCGTAACGTCTGTAAATCACCGAAAAGGCCATGCGGGAATCTGGCGTTGCACTTGCTCCTGCAAGCAGAGCCTTTCCACTGCCCGAACTTACGGCGGCCTCACTGAAAAGGCTTAGCTTTCGCAGAATTACGGTGAGATCGACCCCGGCATTTGAAAGCTGCATTCCGCTGAACCGGAACCTTAGGTAAGGTGAGGAGGATTTCAGAAGTCCGGCATCCATCAGTGTATGAGAAAACGATGCGCCAAGCCGGAACATCCGCAGCCTTGCCAGTATATTTCCACCCATTACCTGCTGATTTACCGATCGCCTGTTCGCAATTTCCTGCGGTGTACGATGCAGCCCGCTTGTCTGCAGCGATTCAATAATTCTTATACCTGAGCTGTCGGGCGGTGCAAGCCGGGCATCGATTTGCCTTTTGGAATAGAAAAGGGTTATATCGGTGTTTCTGACCGGAGAAATGGTTATTGCTGCTCCCCGTAAAAACTGGCTTTCGTTGGATCCTGCGGCAGGACGTATCTGCCGTGTGATTCTGCGGGAGGAGATGCCTGCGGAACTTTTCCCCAAAACCATACTGTTGTGCATAACGAGTCCCTGCCCGAACGAGAGATGATAGTCGCCAACAGCCAGTAGCTTAAGGGTTTTTGTCCCGGAAAGGAAGAAGTGCAGACCATAAAAATCAAAACCTTTTCGAAGGGTATCGTTTTTCGGAAAAAGGGTTTCGCCCGGGTCTTTCTCCATGGTAAGCCCAAAGCGGGCACGCCCGGAGAAGGAATATCCGTATTTGACAAGCACTTTCTCAGGTCCTCCCGGGTATTTTGGCCCCGCAATAATATTGCCTGCACTGTCGGTAAGGGCCGAGAATTCAGGAAGCTTTTCAAGGCGTTGCTGGTACCGGATCAGAATCTGATGCCGGCCATACTTTATCAGGTTTGAAGGTGTAATGCGAGCCTGAGCCGATTGCATTCCTAACGTTATATGCGGAGTGAGCATGGAAACCAATGCGGTATCGAAGCCTTCCACCAGATTCAGCTCATTCGGGCTGACCAGTTCCCCGTAAGTTCTGATGTACTCCTGAAGGTTAAAAATCTGCAGATCATTCAGATGAAGAGTCCGAAGATCAGTATCGGATGCCCGGTTCAGATTTATTCGTCGGCCGTAATACAAAAGAAGTTCTTCGGCAGCATTCTCAAAATCGGGTTCTGCGTCGGTGTGTCCGGCCAGTGCTTCGATCTGATCCTGCAATGCAGTGCCCGTATACGTTGCTTCTTCAGTAAGCTCCTGTGCATGACCCGCGTATGCCATCACAATCAAAAATATGCATATGCAAATGGGTGAGAGTAGTTTCATAGCTTCAGAATTTTATGGCGAAGGAAGCCTGAGGGGAAAAGCCGAGAACCGGGTGCCAGGAGGAGCTCAGGTCGATTATCATTAAATCCTTAACGATGCCTATGCCAAATGAGTTGGAGGCCGGGTTGGTGGATATGCCGCACCTTAAGTGTAACAGGGTGTTAAACCGGTATTCGAGCCCGGCACGGACACCGGGTTTGTGGCTGATGTCTTTCTCGGTTTCAGCTGTAAGTGTTATCGCGGGATTAACCTCCCATGCCAGACCCATGCGAAAGGCGGCCGGAATCTGTCCGGCAGGCAATCCTGAAAACCTGGGGCTGCCCGGATTATGCACATGCACCCCAAGCAATAGCTCAGGTATAACGGATACCTGCATTCCGGCTTCGAAGGCAGTGTACCCTCTCTGCCCGTAATTTTCGCCCATGCTGACCCTGCCATAGCTGAGCTGAAGTCCGGCAGAAAAGTTCTTTCCGAACTTTCGGGCAAATGCAAGTCCGGTTTCCCATTCGTTGTATGCTGAGTAGCCGAAATGGGAGAAACTTACTGCCAGGGTACCGGCTTTGGCAGGTAGAGCCATTACGCCTGCTCTGAAACCCAGTTCTTTTATCAGAAACCTGTTTTCAGCAAATATGCCTGCCACGGGATCTGTAAGGGCGGTCAGGCCGGCCTGGTTATTGAACGCAGACCATAAATCCTGAAGTGCCACCGAGGCGTTGGCCATGGCAGCCGACCTCGCTCCGGCCGGCCTGTTTTCGCCGGCAGCCTTGAGCGAAGCATGAAGCATGATCATAGTAACTATGACCAGCAGTGTGATCGGAAGATGTTTCATAAAGGCCAGGAATTTTTCAGCGAAACCGGCATAATTGTTTGGGAAAATCGCCGAAATTCGTACCCCGGTCAGTATCTTTGAAAAATACTTTTTCCTGGCCGGTATTATTGTTGGGTATTATGCCGGTTAAGACCGTAAATATACAGGGTTTTGTTTTTTTTACACCCATTCTCAAAAAAAATAATCGAGGCCCGTTAATCTTTTAAGTCGGCAATCTGTTTACACTTGTTAATTGATTCGCATAATGAAGGAAATTTTAGATTTTTTCAGCAGGATAAGGGAAAATAATAACCGGGAATGGTTTGACGAAAACCGGACCGTATACCAGTTGGTCCGTTCGAAATTTGCAGGACTGGTAAGTGAATTGATAACGGAAATCCAGAGCTTCGATTCATCGGTTGGTCCGGTTCAGGCATCCGACTGCATTTTCAGGATAAACCGTGACATCCGCTTCTCGAAGGATAAGACGCCCTATAAAACCAACATTGGAGCATTTATTGCCAGAGGTGGACGTAAAACGGTTTTCCCGGGATATTATATTCACCTGGAGCCGGGAGGTTCGTTTGCTGCCGGGGGTATGTATATGCCTGCTCCGCCCGAACTGAAAAAAATCCGGCAGGAGATTTACTTTAATGCTTCGGAGTTCAGAGCGCTTCTTGAAGCAAAAAACTTTAAAAAGCTATTTGACGGCCTTTCCGCGGATGCGGTTCTCAAGCGGCCTCCAAGAGAATATGCAGGATTTTCCGATGCGGACTTACTACTGTACAAGAGCTTTACTGTCAGCCGTCCGCTGCCCGATGCCGTGGTTACTGCCTCCGGATTTAAGGAACATCTCGCAGAGACTTTCCGCACCATGAAACCGTTGAACGACTTCCTGAACCGGGCTCTCGACAGCTAAAATTAATTTATTGACTATCTTGTAATTAACAACGTTCATTGATGGGAGAAACCCGCAACGATGATATAAAACCCAGGCGCAACCCGCTTGTCCGGACTATCTTTCTCATTTCCGGGGTGCTGTCGGCCTCACTTGGATTTGCCGGTATATTTATTCCTCTCTTACCAACAACGCCCTTTCTGCTGTTAGCCTCATGGCTTTTTGTACGGTCTTCGGCCCGGATGAACTACTGGCTATTGCATAACCGGCTTCTCGGCCCGTATCTTCGAAATTACCAGTCGGGGAGGGGAATCACCCTCCGGCATAAAATTGTCAGCATCACAGTGCTTTGGCTGACACTGGGGGCATCCTTTTTCTTTTCACCGCCATACTGGTGGCTCCGGCTGATGCTGGCCGTAATCGGAACGGCCGTTACCATTCACCTTCTGAAATTTAAGACCATCCGAAAAGGGAGTTGAGAGTTAATACACTACAGGAATCGTGACTGCTGAAGCGAAATGGTATTGCGGATTGCCTTTCTTATTCCTTTCATAAAAAAACTGCCGGCAAGGTGTGCCGGCAGTTTTTTATTTCTATCAGTGTTAGGCTTTAGAGCAGACCCCTGCGTTTCAGCAGCGGGGTAATGTCGGGCTCAGCACCTCGGAACTGCTTGTACAGTACCATTGGATCTTCTGTTCCTCCGCGCTCAAGAATGTTGGAGCGGAACGATTTAGCCGTTGCAGGATCGAAAAGGCCGTTTTCACGGAATGCCTCAAATGCATCTGCGTCGAGAATTGCAGCCCAGATGTAACTGTAGTATCCCGATGAATATCCTCCGCTGAAAATATGGTTGAAGTAGGTGCTTCTGTAGCGGGATGTGATCTCAGGAATAAGACCTAAGCGGGTCAGTTTGGTTTTCTCGTATTCCGAAACATCGGTGATGCTGAATTCCGTCAGATTATGATATTCCAGGTCGAGGAAGGAAGCAGCCAGATATTCCACGGTAGCAAAACCCTGGTTAAAGTATGCACTGTTCTGCAGCTTTTCAATCAGTGCGTCGGGTATTACTTCCCCTGTTTCGTAATGTCTGGCGTAAAGTCTCAGAACTTCAGGTTCTGCAGCCCAGTTCTCCATAATCTGTGAAGGAAGTTCAACGAAATCGCGGGGAACCGAAGTCCCGGTAAGGCTGTAATATGTTGAATTTGAAAGCATTCCGTGCAGGGCATGTCCGAATTCATGGAAGAATGTGCTGGTTTCGTCAAACGTAAGGAGCGAAGGTTGGCTGGCCGTGGGCTTGGTGAAGTTGCAAACGATGGTGATTACCGGGCTGATGTGTTGTCCGTCTTTTTTATACTGCTTGCGGTAACTGCTCATCCAGGCACCGCCGCGTTTGCTGTCGCGGGGATGGAAATCCATGTACAGTACGCCAATGTGATCGCCGTTGGCTTCTTTCACCTCGTAGGCAGTAGCTTCGGGGTGATACACCGGGAAATCCTTCAGTTCGGTGAAAGTGATACCAAACAGATTATTGGTAACGGTAAAGATGCCTTGTTTTACATTTTCGAGAGAGAAATAAGGTTTCAGCTGCTCATCGTCGAGATCGTATTTTTCTTTACGGAGTTTTTCGGCGTAATAGCTCCAGTCCCAAGGCTGAAGTTTGAAATTACCGCCTTCCTTGTCGATGATGGCCTGCATTTCCGACAGTTCAGCTTTGGCACGCTGAATGGCAGGTGTCCACAACCGGTTCAGCAGATCCAGCACATTAGCGGCATTTTTAGCCATATTTTCTTCCAATACAAACGCTGCGTGGGTATCGTAACCAAGCATGCGGGCTCTTTCAAGGCGAAGAGCAGCTATTTTTTTGATATTCTCTTTATTGTCGAACTCGTTGCCGTTGTTCCCCCTGTTGATGTAAGCCGAGTAGATTTTTTTGCGCAGGTCGCGGTTTTCGGCATACTGCAGGAAGGGCATTATGCTTGGGTTGTGAAGGGTATAAACCCATTTTCCTTCCATCCCGGCAGCTTTTGCGGTTTCCGCTCCCTGATCAATCAGTCCCTTGGGCAGCCCGCTCAAATCCTCACTATTTTCAATAACAAGTTTGAAGGAATTGGTTTCGGCAAGTACATTTTCACCAAATTTCAGCGTAAGCAGGGAAAGTTCCTGGTTGATGGCCCTGAAGCGCTCCTGTGCCGAGCTGTCGAGGGCAGCGCCACCCCTTACAAAATCCTTGTAGGTGTCTTCCAGAAGTCGCATCTGCTCTCCGCTAAGATCGAAGGAGGCGCGATTTTCATAAACCTCTTTTACCCTTTTAAAAAGAGCTGGATTAAGGTTGATGTTATCGTAATGAGCCGAGAGCCTGGGTGCGATATCCTTGGCAATGGTCTGAATTTCTTCGCTGGTGTTGGAAGAGTTATAGTTATAAAAAACACCGGTTACTTTGCGAATGAGTTCGCCGCTGTAGTCGAGTGCTGCAATGGTATTTTCGAAATCGGGAGCAGCCGTGTTGTTAACAATGGCTTCTATCTCTGCAGCTTGTTCTACTATACCCTTCTCAATTGCAGGCAGAAAATGGGTGTTTTTTATTTCACCGAAAGGAGGGACACCAAATGGCGTGTCGTATTCAGAAAAAAATGGATTTTCTCCGGCAGCTTTTTCTTTACCACCAGTGTTACATGCTGTAATCATAACTGCAGCCAATAGGATTAACGTTAGTTTTTTCATGCGTTATTAAATTTGATTTACACGGTTTTATACATTATCCGGGTTACTATTCAGGTCTTATAACCGGGATTTGGCATCCGGAATGGCAGCATATGAACCGTTTGATTATTGATTTGCTTTTGGCAAAAATAGTGATTTTTGCCAATATGCAAAGGTTAATTGCAAATAAATCAATACGATAGCCTTATATCAAATTAAAACAGGCCCGCTTGAACGGGCCTGTTGGGAAAGGTTGTTACGCTGTCAGAAGTTGAGAATCTCAACGGCAGCCTTGTAAATCTTCTCCTGATCGGGAAGGATTGCTTTTTCCAGGATGCGGTTGAAGCCTACCGGAGTAAAGGTTGAGCCAATGCGTTTTACCGGAGCGTCGAGTGAGGTAAAGGCCTCTTCGGTGATCATAGCGGCAATTTCCCCGCCGAATCCGCCAAATACCTTGTCTTCATGCACTACCAGTGCACGGTTGGTACGGCGTACCGACTCAAGGATGGATTCCTTGTCGAGCGGGATGAGAGAGCGGATGTCTACTACTTCAATGCTTTTACCTGTTTCTTCCGCGATGCGTTCGGCAACGGCCAGACTCATATGTGTGGTATTGCCATAGGTGATGATGCTGAGGTCGGTACCTTTTCTGCGGATGCGGGCTTTCCCGAACGGAACTTCGAAATCTTCCGGAACGTAGGTTTCTGCCAGAGGATCGTTATATAGTGCTTTGGGCTCCAAAAACATGGTGGGGCCTTCGGAACGTATCGAGGTGCGCAGCAGTCCGGCTGCATCATCCGCAAAGGAAGGATAAACAATTCGAATTCCCGGGAAGGTGGCCAGCGCTCCTTCAATGGTTTGGGAGTGATATAATCCGCCTCCTATGTATCCTCCGGAAGCAAGCCTTACGGTTACATTGGGAGAAAAGGCGCCGTTACTTCTCCAGTAGTCGTGCGTTAGTTCCACGAACTGCTCCATAGCAGGCCAGAAATAGTCAGCAAATTCGGCACCTTCGATTACCACTCTGAGTTTTTTGCTGAAGCGGCTCATGCCGTTCGCTGTTCCTACAATAAAATCTTCGGCAATGGGAGCGTTAAATACACGGCCGATTCCAAACTCCTGCTGCATGCCTTTACTGACGTTGAATATTCCTCCCTTGTCCTTGTTGGCAATGTCCTGCCCCCAAATATAGGTGTCGGGATTATGCCTGAACTCGGCTTTCAGGGTCTGGTTAAGAGCCTGAATGAGTTTTACTTTTTCTCCGGAATTCAGGTTATGTACTCCGTCGGGGTACTTCTCTGCAGGATACGGGGCAGGAATTACAAAATCGTGAATGCTTGCCGGATCGGGATCCGGGGCGGCCAGTGCTTTTTTGTGGGCTTTGGAAACTTCTTCCTTTGCTTTTTTATCTAAATCGTCCAGTTCTGCTTCGCTTACCCTTCCCGAAAGGATAAGGGTTTTACGGTAGCGGTCGAAAGGATCGTTGGCCATGGCACAGAAGCGCTCGTTGTCGTCGCGGTAAAGCTCGTGCTTATCGGAATTTGAATGGGAATGAATCCGGACGGTAGAAGCGTGAACGATAACCGGCATTTGGTTTTCAAGGACGTATTTCCGGGCTTCACTCATCGCATTCATCGAATCGAAAACATTTTTTCCGTCGCAATGAATGATGCGAAGATTTTTGAAGCCTGAGAAGTTATCTGCAGCACGCCAGTTGGCGGTTTGATCGCGCTTATGAACAGAGATGCCGTAATTGTTGTCCTGAAAAACAAAGATAACGGGCAGTTTTTCGTTGGTAGCACCGTTGATGGCTTCATACACATAGCCTTCGCTGGTGGAGGATTCTCCCTGCGAGCTGATGGCTACGGCCTTTGCTCCGTACTTTTTGATGGCCCGGGCCACACCAACTGCATGCAGGGTATGATTTCCCGTTGCCGAGGATACGTTATGAATGTTCCATTCGGGTTTGGCAAAGTGGTTCGACATGTGCCGGCCGCCGCTGGCAATATCGGTGCCTTTGGAAATTCCGTTGAGGATGATTTCCTCTGCCGAGATTCCGGCCGAGATAGCGGTAAGCATGTCGCGGTAATAGGGGAAGAGATGGTCGTTGTTTTTCTCAAACACCTGCCCGATGGCAAGCTGAATGCCGTCGTGCCCGGCATAGGGGGCATGATATGACCACCCAAGTGCCTGCTTCAGGTAGTTCGGAGCCCTGTCGTCGAGCTTGCGCCCCAGTGTCATCAGATAGTACCAATTCTTGAGGGTATCCTTATCGGTCGTCTTAATTCCAAAAGATTTTTTTCTTTCCATTGCTCTGGTTGGATTCACTGTAAATGAGTCTAAAAACAGTCCATATAACAAAGGAATTCAGGCTTTGTTCAACATCTGTGATGCCCTGTGTCGAGACCATCTGTTAGCGGTATCCATAAGGGTGCCCGGAGACATTCGGTTAGTCGCCCGGCTCCTGCAGCTGCCTGAAAAAATGTGCGCAATCGCGGATTTAGATATTGATCCCTATTGCCCAAAGGAAGTGCTCTGCTTCCGGATTATAGATGAGCTTAAGAGTGGATGGGATCCGTACTTTACGTGTCACAACGAAAGTACGCTTAGCCGAGAGGCCGGTATGAATGAATGCAAAATCATCGGCATAATAACTTTTTACGGGAGTAAAGCCGGCAACCAGCTGAAGGCTGGTTTTCCTCAGACTGAAGTTCACCGAGGGCTCGATGTAAGTGGAGTGGTAGTTCTTTCCCGTCACGGGATTGAGGTCGTCGCCGTAAAGCATTGTAGCCACTAGCACACCAAAGGGATGCTGACCGGGATTTGCATAACTCAGATTCAGGTCGAGAGTATGCCGGGTATAACCCTGACGGATTTCAAAAAATTCAAAATTACGAACCGGATTCTCTGGACAAAAGTAGTCGAAGAGCGTTAGTGTAAAATCTCCCGCACTTACGGAAGCATAAAGATCGAGCTCTGTATAACTGCCGTCGATGCTCCAGGCTCCCCATGCTCCGGCGGTAAATTTCCCGTAAGAATATTCTATTGCAGGCTGAAGACTTGCAGAAGTCCCGTTGGAACCACCCCTCCACAGATGGTGGGAATAGATGTCGAGCGAAGCATTCAGCTCATGCCTTCGCACACTGTCCTGCGCAGGCAATGCACCGGAAATAAAGAATGCCAGTAAAATCAGTAGTTTAAATGGTTTCATAACAGCCTTCGAAAACGGCTGCAAAGTTACACCTTTTTTACATATTAAAAACAGTGTTTAAAAAGGGACTTACATATGGGATTGATGCATTTATCTGCCCGAAAATCAGCGACAGCCCGCGTGCATTTTCGTTATCGGTCGTACCTGTCTCTTTAATAGTTAATCGTATCCTGGGAGATTGATTTAAACTGCCTGAGAGAATTCCTTTTCAGCAAAACAGACCTCCCATTCAGTCGGATATTCATAAGATTCTTTGTAAAAGTTTCTCAATAATACATTGATGTAATCTCCGCGTTTAATCAGCGTTTTCGCTTTCGCTGCCTTCGCGAATTATCCCTTCCGGAAGAGGTTCATACATCCTTTTCAGATGGTTTTTTAGCTGAAAGAAGCGAACGATTCCAATGAAAGAATAACGATGGAAAGAGCCAGCGAAAAGTATCCCAATCCTTTTAGTTCATTTAAATCCTCCATTCCCAGAAAAGCGATTCCGCCCAATATCAGGTATAGCGATGTACGGATGTACGATAACAGCGTTCGTTCATTGGCAAGTTTGGTACGTTCAACCGATAGATGATCCCGTAAAATGATATCCTCTTTCTTTTGATACTCCTCCGTGAAATTGATCAGCTTTTTTATTTTCTGCTTCATTGCTAAATAATTACCCTTTTGTTTTTCATGCGTATCATTTCAGAAAAACAGGTTTGAATCGTGAAAGTTCATAACGCACCCCTGCCGGCACGGTCTTCCTGAACCGGAAGTTACTGCCGTTATTCGTTATTGATTGGATTCCGGTATTTGCTTAGTCACGAATTACTTTATACTCTCCGTTGGTGTAAAGCCGGATGATGGAGGATGCCTTGGCCTGAACAAACTGGTCGTGATAAAGCTGCACGCAATAATCAACGCTGTCGATTATATCCTGAGATATTCTGCTGAATACCAACGGGGTTGGTTCGCCGGAAATATTGGCTGAAGAGGAAATCAGCGGATGGCCGAGAGCTTCGATCAGGTTTTTGCAAAATGCATCCCTTACAATCCGTATTGCTATCGTTCCATCGCTGGCAGTAACGTTTTTCGGCAGATTTCGTGCATTGTCGTAAATTACGGTAACCGGCCGTTCGATGCTGCTGATGAGGTCCTCGGTGATTTCGGGTACTTTTTGTACATACTGTTCCAGGCTTTCAAAGCTGCTGAGCAATATGATCAGGCTTTTGCTTTCGTGACGTTTTTTAATTTTATAGACTTTGTCCACGGCTTTTGCATTCAGAGCATCACAGCCCAGACCCCAGACGGTGTCGGTCGGGTAAAGGATGACTCCTCCGTTCCGGAGTACATTCACGGTTTTCCGGATTTCTTCTGCAATTATCTCATCCATTTGTAGGGAGTACGTTGATTAGTTGTTGGATTTCAATTTTTTCGGCACATTCGAAATGACCCATCGGACAGCTTTTGTGTCCGTGTAGTCCGCAAGGGCGGCAATCGGGACTTTCAGTAGCTTCAACAATATGGGATACATCCGATAAAGGTCCGAAGCCAAAAGCGGGTATGGTTGAGCAGTATACAGCGGCTACCGGGGCATTCACCGAAGATGCCAGATGCATGGGAGCGGAATCGTTGACGTAATTCATTATAGCACCTTCCATCAGAGCCGCCGATTGAAGCATGCTGAGCACACCTGCCAGGTTAATGATATCGTTGCGTTTCGAGCGATAGGCAATATCTGCACAGAGCATCTTATCGGCTTCCGATCCAAGAAGAACGATATTTATTTTACTGGACAGAACATCGCACAGTCCGATCCATTTGTGCGCCGGCAACTGCTTGGTAAACCACAGTGAAGCCGGTGAGATGGTTATGTAGGTTCCCTTTCCCCAGTGGCCGGCCGTTTCGTAGTCTGTGGCGGTAGGGTAGAGGCGGGGCCGCTCCGGCTTTTCGATATTCAAGTGACGGATGAGTGCGTGGTTGCGCGTGATTTCGTGAATTCCGCCGTTGTTGTCTGCAATGCTGTGTTCGGCTATGCGATTGAAAAAAAACGATAATGGGTTCTTTCCGAATCCCGACTTTACCGGTGCTCCGGAAACTGCGGTGAGAAAACCCGAAGAAGCAAACCGCTGTACGTTGATTATCTCCGAATACCTGTTTTTCCGGACTATGGCAGCCAGTGTCAGCAAATTGCCGTATTTTGATCCTTTTTTATCCCAAACCAGAACATTCCTTACGAAAGGGTGTCCGCTGAACAATGTTTCACTGCCCTTTTTAACCAGATAATCGATAGCAGTTCCCGGCCGGTGCCTTCGGATGGTTTCAGCCAGGGCGGTCGACAGAATTACATCGCCCAGAGATGCGGTTTGTATGATCAGGATGCTGCCAGACACGATTCGGTTCGAATTTAAATTAAGTGTGGTTAAACCTGCACCCCGTATTCGCGCAGAGCATCGTTGAGTGAGGTCTTCAGATCGGTCGACTCCTTTCGCTGACCGATGATAAGGGCACAGGGTACCTGGTATTCCCCGGCAGGGAACTTTTTGGGATACGACCCTGGTATTACCACCGAGCGTGGAGGTATCCAGCCCTTGTATTCCACCGGTTCATTGCCCGATACGTCGATGATGCGGGTAGTTCCCGTAATCACAACATTGGCACCCAGTACGGCTTCCCTGCCGATTCTGGCTCCTTCCACAACGATCGACCGGGAGCCAATGAAGCAGTCGTCTTCCACTATCACCGGGGCTGCCTGAACGGGCTCAAGAACGCCGCCTATCCCCACGCCTCCGGAAAGATGCACGTTTTTTCCTATCTGGGCACAGGAGCCAACGGTAGCCCAGGTGTCGACCATGGTATTGCTGCCAACCCATGCTCCAATGTTAACGTATGAAGGCATCAGGATAACGCCTGGAGCCAGATAAGAGCCATAACGTGCGATAGCATGAGGCACTACCCTGATGCCCAATTTCTTATAATTTTTTTTCAAGGGTATTTTATCGTGAAACTCAAGCGGTCCCGCTTCCGAAACTTCCATTTGCCGGATCGGGAAATATAGAATTACGGCTTTTTTTACCCATTCATTCACTATCCATTCTCCGTCAACGGGTTCGGCAACCCTCAGCCTGCCTTCGTCGAGTGCAGCAATCACCGCTTCGACCGAGTGCCTGACCCCACTGTCGCCGAGCATTTGACGATCGTTCCAGGCTGCTTCTGTTATCTCCCTCAGATGATGCATCGTTCATTTTTGAAATCAAAGCCAAAATTAGCGAAATTTTTAACCTTACGGGCTTTATTGCTAATTTTGCAGACTGAACGATGCGCAACAGGCTGGCATGTATGACCTGCCCAATGCTGCGGTATCCGGTTCCTGCAACAATCACACAACACTTACACGAAAAATTTGGGAAGAGTTTTAGCCATAGATTACGGACAAAAAAGGGTAGGGCTAGCAGTCACTGACCCCGACCGCATCATTGCCGGACCTCTTACAACCGTGGCATCCAGGGACGTGATTTCCTTTCTCAGGAGATACACAGAAACCGAAACGGTGGATGTTTTCGTTGTCGGAGAACCCCGGCAGATGAACAACACCCCATCGGAATCGGTTAAATTCATTGATCCGTTTATCCGGCTTTTGCGTAAGGAGTTTCCGGCAATACCGGTTGAACGGGCGGATGAGCGTTTTTCGTCAATGATTGCTCAGCAGACCATACTGGCTTCCGGGATGAAAAAGAAAGACCGCAGGGATAAGGGAACCGTGGATATGGTGAGTGCTGTTATTATTTTACAGACGTACCTCGAAATGAAATCGTTCGAGTACAAACGTGCCGCTGATGGAATTGCTAATCCCGGGCACGGAGATATAGAAAAAAACGAAAAGTTATGATAATGCCGATCGTTGCCTACGGGCATCCCACACTTAGAAAAAAAGCCGAAGATATTACAAAGGATTATCCCGGACTGCAGCAGCTAATTGCCGATATGTTTGAAACGATGTACGTTTCAAACGGAGTCGGACTTGCAGCTCCGCAGGTGAATCGCAGCATCCGTCTTATTGTTATGGATGCCACGCCATATGCGGATGAGTTTCCCGGAGAAACAAATCTGAAAAGGGTGTTTATCAATGCAAAAATTGTTGAAGAAACGGGAGAGGAGTGGTCGTTCAACGAAGGATGCCTCAGCATACCAGAGATCCGTGAAGATGTGATGCGTCGAAGTGAGCTCAGGATGCAGTATTACGATGAGAATTTTGAATTCCATGACGAACGCATTACCGGAGTATTGGCAAGGGTTATTCAACACGAATACGATCACCTCGAAGGCATTTTGTTTGTCGACCGTATAAATCCACTGCGTAAGATTATGCTGAAGCGCAAGCTTACGGAGATTACCAAAGGCATGGTTAAAACTGATTACCGCATGCTTTTTCCGCTTGCTAAAAAGAAAGTTTGAAAGGAAACAATTAATATCCGCGTATGAAAAGATTGTCTGTTGCCTTATGGGCTGTTTTGTTGATTGTGCTGGCCGTTTCGTGCGGTGCACCAGTAGAAAAAGAGGTTAAAGCCATCACTGCACTTGAGAACGAGCTTACGGCCATGGAAGCCCGGCCCGATGCCGCCCGGCTCGGCGAGCTTCTGGATATGTACCTGCATTTCGTCGACCAATACAGCGACGACGCCAGGGCGCAGGAATATCTTTATAAAGCCCTCAGTCTGAGTATGGGTACAAACAACGGTGTCAAAGCTATGGAGCTTGCCGACCGCATGCTTAACGAGTTTCCCAAAAGTGAGCGCATACCCGAAACCGTCTTTCTCAAGGCGTTTATTTATGAAAACCAGCTGAGCAATCTTGGACTGGCGTTGAAAACCTACCAGGATTTCCTTTTACGTTTTCCGGAACACGAACTGGCCGATGATGCGGAGGCCGCCATTAATAATCTGGGGAAAACGCCAGAAGAGCTGATTCGTGAGTTTGAAGCAAAGGCTGCGGAACAGTCCGCTGAATAATCCTTAAGCTTCCGTCCCGGGCTGCTCTTTGGGTTTGTGCCCGTTTTCAGGATTAAACTCCTCCTCGAGCAGTGATTTCAGCTTCGAAGGCTGAATACCGGGGATAAGTTCCCCGCCCTTGCTCCACGAGATGCGTCCCGTTTGTTCCGACACAACGATGGCAACGGCATCCGAACGTTCGGTAATACCAACCGCCGAACGGTGCCGCAGTCCGATATGGGACGGCAGTTCATCGTTTTTCGAAACGGGCAGTATGCAGCTTGCCGCCCTTATTTTGTTGCCGATAATGATCATTGCACCATCGTGAAGTGGTGCATTTTTGAAGAAGATGTTCTCAATAAGCTGTTCAGAGATTCGGGCATCGATGATTTCGCCTGTGTTGATGTATTCCTCCAGCTCATTTATTTTTCCGATGACGATCAGAGCACCGGTTTTGGCGTTTGCCATACGGTGGCAGGCCTGAACAATGGTGTCGATGTCGAGGTTTTCATCGTTTGAGTACCTGATCTTCCAGAAAAGAAAACGTCGCTGACTTTTACGGATAAAAGTAGGTGTTCCAAGCAGCAGCAGAAATTTCCGGATCTCCGGCTGAAACACCACGATCAGGGCAATAAATCCAACGCTGATAAAGGCTCCCAATATCTCGGTCAGAAGCTCCATTTCAAGAATCCTTACCAGTCTCCACACCAGGAAAACAGCCACAATGCCAAGCAGAATATTGATGGCAGCCGTTCCTTTAACCAGGTTGTATAACTCGTAAAGCATGAATGCTACCAGAAGAATGTCAATCACATCCAGCAGGCGGATATTTATGAAAAAGGGTATCAGGAGTTCGGCCATTTTCAGCGCTTTTTTGCAAAATTAGGCATTCGGACGGGATTCTCTGAGCAATGCGATTATTTTAATTGCCTCCACCGCCGGCTTCACATCGTGGACCCTCAGAATGTGTGCGCCCCGTTCAAGTGCTAAGGTGTTCACGACAGTTGTTCCGTTCAGGGCTTCCTCCGGATTGGTTCCCAATGCTTTATATATCATTGATTTGCGTGATACGCCAACCAGCAGGGGATAACCAAAATCGTGGAACGATTCAAGCTCGTGCAACAGGGTATAGTTGTGCGCTATGGTTTTACCGAATCCAAATCCGGGATCCAGTATGATGTTCGTTTTTCCGTGCTTTACAAACTGATCAAGCTGCTGCCTGAAAAAGAGTCCGACATCTTTCGTTACATCTTTGTATTCAGGATTTTGCTGCATATTTTCTGGCGTACCTTTTATGTGCATCAGCACGTAGGCAGCTTCAAGTTTGGCCATGGTTGCAGGCATGGTCTTATCCATGGTGCCACCCGATATGTCGTTGATGATGTGTGCACCTTCACCGGCAACCGCCCGAGCAACTTCAGCTCTGTAAGTGTCAACCGATACCAGGGCTTCGGGGAAGTTGCGTACGATGTTTTTCACTACAGGTAAAAGCCGTTCGGTTTCCGCTTCTGCAGGCAGGGGTCTGGAGCCCGGTCGTGTGGAAATAGCTCCTGCGTCAATAATCCGGGCTCCCTCCGCCAGCATCTGCTCCGTTCGGTTCATAACGGCAGTCTCAGTTAAATACCTGCCACCGTCGTAAAAGGAATCGTCCGTGATGTTTAAAATGCCCATTACTACCGGCTGTGTGAGATCAAGAAAGGTATTTCCGCACCAAAGCCTTCGGGTTTGTGAAAAATTTTTACCTTTATCCGGCAAAGCAGCAGCAGTTGCTGACATGGTTTTGTTGAATTAAATAGTTAACAACTAATAATATATGAATAGAGTTACTGCTGATCAATTCGATACAGCCATCCTTGCCTGCAAAGATATATTTTTAAAAAAGATGAAAGACTACGGAACTGCCTGGCGTGTACTCAGGCCGGAGTCCCTTACCGACCAGATATACATCAAAGCCAATCGCATCCGTACCATTCAGAAAACCGGAACCCACAGGATAGGCGAAGATGAATGGCCTGAATTTATCGGTATCATCAATTATGCCGTAATTGCCCTGATCCAGCTGGAACTGGGAGATTCACCCGACGTTGTCATGGCAGCAGAAGATGTTGAAGCCCTTTACGATAAATATACCGCTCAGGCAAAGTCGCTCATGCTCGACAAAAATCACGATTACGACGAAGCCTGGCGAAATATGCGCATCAGCTCCCTTACCGATATTATCCTTATGAAACTGCTTCGCGTGAAGCAAATTGAGGATAATAAGGGAAATACTTTCGTTTCCGAAGGGGTGGATGCCAATTACTTTGATATGATCAACTATGCCATTTTTGCCCTGATAAAACTGGGAGAACAAAAGAATTAACGGGACTACTGCTGCATTACTGCTGCCGTTGCCCATAAAAAATCTCTGAAACATGCGCGTACTTCACTTTATTTCCAGAATTTTCGTTGGAGTTGTTTTCATCTTCTCGGGTTTTGTTAAAGGAATTGACCCTCTGGGTACGGCTTACCGGCTTGAGGATTATTTTATAGCCTTCGGTACAGAATGGATGATACCCCTGGCGCTGGTTTTGTCGATAATGCTCAGTACGATGGAGTTTGTTCTGGGCGTAGTGGTGCTTCTGAATCTCAAACCCGGAGTAAATGCATGGCTGCTGCTGGGTGTGATGTCGTTTTTTACCATCCTTACCCTTAACGATGCCATCAACAACCCTGTTCCCGATTGCGGTTGCTTCGGCGATGCCATCGTTCTTACCAACTGGCAGACGTTCTACAAAAACGTAATCCTGATGATTCCTACCCTCATCCTTTTTGTATGGCGAAAAAAGACAAAGGATAATTACGGTGCTTTTACCTCATACGGAACGGCTGCACTTTTTGCGGCGCTTTTTGCCGGATTATCGGTGTACTGCTATCGCCATCTGCCGGTGATCGATTTCATGGACTGGAAGGTAGGTAATAAAATGGTAAATGAAAATCCCCTTCCGGTGAAGTATTACCTTACCTTCCGCAATGTTGTTACCGGTAAAACGCAGGAGTATCTATCACCCGATTATCCTTACAACGATTCGGTATGGATGACACAGTGGGAGTTTGTGGATCAGCGAATCGACGATCCCAACGTTTCCCTGGCGCACGATCTTCAGATCATCGACCGGGAAGGCAACGACTATACCGCTGATTTTCTTGAGAATCCTGCCTGCCAGTTCTTTCTGATCACATGGGATGTTGAAAAGGCAAACGAAAAAGGACTTATGCGGATGAATGATTTTGCTGCAGCTGCTGAAGCCCACGGGAATGGTTTCATTGCTCTTACAAGTTCTCTTGACCCCCAGATCGACGGAGTGTCGGTGAAACTCGGACTTTCCTATGATTTCTTCCATGCCGACGACATCACCCTTAAAACGATGGTAAGAGCCAATCCGGGACTCATCGCACTCAGTAATGGTGTGGTAATCGGTAAATGGCATTTCAACGATTTTCCCGACTACTCAGCCTTCCGGACGAAATTTCCTGAAGCCTGCAAACCATAATCCGTTTTATGCACCGGTATATCCTGAGGCGGCTGTTATACGGAATTTATGTGCTTCTGGGAGTGATAACCCTGGTGTTCGCACTATTCAATATCCTTCCGGGCGATCCGGCACGCATGATGCTTGGACAACGTGCCGATATCGCCTCTGTAGAAGCTATCAACCGTGAGCTGGGTCTCGACCAGCCATTGCTCGTCCAGTATGCTGGATTTCTCAACGATCTTTCACCGGTATCGTTTCATTCGGTAGCAGATCCCGCCTCCATGTGGTATCCCGACCCGGGTAAGTATGCCCCGTTTACGGCCCTGCTGTCAACAGGAGATGCCCGTATCATTCTGAAAAAGCCATACCTGCGGCGTTCCTACCAGAGTCAGCGCAAGGTTTCGGAAATCATCGCCCAGGCATTTCCAAATACCATGCTTCTGGCGGCCGTAGCCATAGGATTTGCCGCCATTCTCGGTATTTTTACGGGTGTAATGGCAGCCTTGCACAAAGATTCACTTTTCGATCGACTCTCGATGGTATTATCCGTTTTCGGAATGTCGCTTCCGTCGTTTTTTGCAGCCATTCTTATGGCCTGGCTCTTTGCCTACGTGCTGGCCCAATATACCGGACTAAATATGTTCGGCTCGCTCTGGAGCGTGGATGATCTGGGAAGAGGCGAATACCTCGACCTGAAGAACCTTATTTTGCCGGCCCTAACCCTTGGAATTCGTCCGCTTGCTATCATAATCGAACTCACCCGCAGCTCTGTGCTGGAGGTGCTTTCGCAGGATTTCGTCCGCACGGCGAAAGCAAAAGGACTGAGCAAATTCCGTGTTATCGCCCGCCATGTGATGCGTAATGCCATGAATCCCGTTGTTACAGCTGTCTCGGGTTGGTTTGCATCCCTCATGGCAGGTGCGGTTTTTGTGGAATATGTGTTCGACTGGAAAGGCATAGGGGTGGTGATAGTAGGAGCACTTGAGAAGTATGACTTCCCCGTTGCTATGGGTGCCGTACTTTTCATAGCAGTAATGTTGGTGATTATTAATATTTTTGTGGATATTATCTACGGACTGCTTGACCCGAGGGTCAGACTGGCGGGGTAATTGAATATTTTTAATTTTATACTCGATTATGAGAAAGAAAATAGTTGCAGGAAACTGGAAGATGAATAAGACATTCAGCGAAGCCGAAGATCTTGTTTTCGGTATTGCCGATGAGCTTGCCTCTGACCGTCCCGAAGATGTTGAAGTTGTAATATGCCCCCCGGCTCTGTATCTGGAGATGACATCCGATGTTGCCACCGAAAATAACTTCAGCTGCGGTGCCCAAAACATCAGCGAACATGAGGCGGGAGCCTATACCGGAGAAATATCGGCCGCTATGATCGCTTCTGCCGGAGCTTCGTATGTTATTGCAGGCCACTCCGAACGCCGTAGTTTTTACGGAGAAACCGATGCCCTGATCGCACGGAAAGTCAAACAGGCACTGAAACACGGACTGATCCCAATATATTGCTGCGGCGAGGTACTGGAGCAGCGCGAACGGAATCTCCATTTTGAAGTGGTGGGTCAGCAGATAACAGAGGCTCTCTCAGGGCTTACCGCCGAAGAGTTTTCAAATGTGGTTATCGCGTATGAACCCGTTTGGGCCATAGGTACCGGACAAACGGCGTCGCCTCAGCAGGCTCAGGAAATGCATGCATACATCCGGGAAATGGCGGGCAAAATCTTCGGAAAGGAAGCTGCCGCTGAAACAACCATCCTGTACGGCGGAAGCTGCAATGCCTCCAATGCCCGCGAACTCTTTGCCAATCCCGATGTGGACGGCGGACTTATCGGTGGTGCTTCGCTTAAAGCAGGAGATTTTGTGAAGATCATTAACAGTTTTTAATCCCGGAAACCCGATATGGATTATATTCAACTGAGCTGCATCCTCCCCGATTATGAGGAAACGCTCACCGAAATTATCATGGCCCGCCTGGGAGAGCTCGGATTCGAAAGCTTCGAACTAACCGGCGACGGACTGCTGGCATATATTCCTGCACCGGCATTTGATACCTCTGTACTGAGCGATCCTATGCTCTGGCCGGGAGACGGCGACATTAAATACAGCTGGAAGGTAATTCCCGAACAGAACTGGAATGCCGTGTGGGAGTCGAATTTTGAACCCGTAACCATTGGCGGGCGGTGCCACATCCGGGCACCCTTTCATCCTGCCACCGAAGGTTTTGAACACGAAATCGTAATAGAACCCAAGATGTCGTTCGGAACAGCCCACCACGAAACGACTGCACTGATGATAGAAACTCTGCTCGAAGTAATGCCCGGCCCGAAACGGGTGCTCGACATGGGCTGCGGTACCGGGGTGCTTGCCATTCTGGCATCGATGCGGGGAGCGGAGAAAGTAACTGCCATAGATAACGATGAATGGGCCTATAAAAATTCCCTGGAGAATATTTTAAAAAATAATACACCCGGTATAAACGTTTATCATGGTGATGCGGGCCTGCTCCGGGATATGTCTTTCGACCTGATCATTGCCAATATAAACCGTAATATTTTATTGGCCGATATGCAGGCATATGCCGCTTGTTTAGTGCATGGCGGCATGCTGCTGATGAGCGGTTTTTACAGGGACGATCTCGATGCCGTAAGTGAAAAAGCTGCTATGCTGGGGCTGACGTATCAAAGCATGCGTGAAAAGAATAACTGGGTGGCCGCCGCTTTTACCATGGACTGATATCCGGAATTCAGGGCAGGCCCAAAACAAACTAACCGATCAGGAATGCGAAATAACTATATCCGGACTTTTTTTGCTGTCGCTGCTCTTGCTGGGGATCATCACCTTCAAAACTTCAGCCCAGACTCCGAAATCGTTTGCCGAAGATCCCGCTTTATTTGTCGTCGAACTCTCGGCTTACATGCAACAGTCGAACGATCGTTCGACCAAAGAACTAATTCAGCTGTTTACCGGCCGGTGGAATGCCGGAGAGTATTCGTACGAGGTTCAGCAGGAGATTATCCGGATCAGCAATCTTATGCTGGCGCAGCGTATGCGCCCTACACCGGCATTTCGCGACTACCTTGAAGCTCTGACTTCTTTTGCACCGGGAACGGCACCCGCCGGAATTCTGGCCTGGCACAGGGGACTGGAACCGTTTATCGATGCCAAAAGCCTCCGGCTGCTGGGCAACTTCCTGACCAACACCACAAGCCTGAATTCTAAAAAAATCCTGTTTAAATCGAACGCCAATTCCTGGCAGTTTCGAAACGGAACCTACAGTTTCGGTTTTGACACCACCCTGTTCGTGCGATTCAACAACATTGATCTGGTCTGTATTTCCGGACGCGACAGCATTCGCATTTCCGGCACTTCCGGGATTCATTTTCCGTTTAAAGACCAGTTCGCCGGAAATGGCGGCAATGTATTCTGGGAAAGCTTTGGACTGGATCCGAAGAAAGTATATGCAATCGTAAATAATTACAGCATCAACCTGAAGCAAACATTCTGGTCGGCCGATTCCGTTAATTTCTACCACAAGGATTTCTTTCCGTTTCCGCTGACCGGAAGGCTCGACGACCGGGTACTGATAGGAGTGCCGGCCGACAGGGCTACCTTCCCCCGTTTTATTTCGTACCAAACCGATATCGAAATCAAACAGGTATTTAAAGACATGGATTACAGAGGCGGTTTTACGCTCGAAGGACCCCGCATTATCGGTTCAGGCTATGGCGACCGGGATGCCACTCTGTGGATTAGCCGCAACGGACAGCCGTTTGTCCGGCTCACTTCCCGCGATTTTGTCATCCGTCCCGACCGCCTGGCATCCCAACGCGTCAGCGCAACCATCTTTTACGAATCCGACTCAATTTTTCATCCGGGCGTTCAGCTCCGGTACATCGATGCCGATAAACAACTGCTGCTGATCCGCTCCGGCGAAGGAGCCTCCTCAAGTCCGTTTTTCAATTCATACCATAACGTGGATATGTATTTCGAAGCCCTCTATTACCCCATGGGCAGCGACAGTATGAGCTTCGAGATGCTGCGCGGAGTCCGTCAGCAGGGAGATGCCGTTTTTGAATCCGCCAGCTTCTACTCCGAAGCACGATACCATGGCCTTCAGGGGATCGACGATATCAATCCTATCAACGTGATTTATAATTATACCGAGCGTTATAAAACCAAAGTGTTCTATCTGAGCGATCTGGTGGCTTTTATGCAAAAACCGATTGAACAGGTTAAAGCCATGGTTATCAACCTGTCGAACGGAGGATACATCATTTATAACATTGACAACGAACGCATCGAAGTTGCAAACCGCCTCAACGATTACCTGAGCGCCCGTAGCAAAAAGAAAGATTACGACGTTATCCAAATCTTTTCCCAGGTAAACCGGACCAGTAATGCCGTTCTTGACCTCAATACCTTTGACCTGAAAATCAAAGGCGTTCCGGAAGTCAGACTCAGCGACCGGCAGTCCGTTGAAATATTTCCGGCCGATAAGGAAATCCTGCTGCGGAAAAACAGGGATTTTATCTTCACAGGTCTGGTACGTGCCGGATACTTCGACTTTTATGCCAACAAGAGCTCGTTCGACTATAATAAGTTCAAGCTCGATATGCCACAGATCGATTCGATTGCATTCAAAGTGGATACGCTTTCCAAAATCAACAACAAACCGGGTCAGGTGCTTGTAAAGAACGTTATCGCCAACCTTAGCGGCGAACTGCTTATCGATAATCCGGGTAATAAGTCAGGCATTGAGGAATATCCTGAGTTTCCGGTGTTTATCAGTAAGAACGACGCATTCGTCTATTTCGACAACCCGCGAATCGAAAAAGGAGCATATAAACGCGATAATTTCTATTACCAGGTCGATCCCTTTACGCTCGACAGTCTCAACAGTTTTACCACGGAAGGTCTTAAATTCGAAGGATTTCTGTATTCAGGCGGAATCATGCCAGATATTCGTGAACCCTTGAAGGTGATGCCTGACTATTCTCTTGGATTTATCCGGCAGCTTGCCGCTTCGGGATTACCCGTATACGACGACAGGGGCAGGGTGTTCAATTCGCTTAAACTGAGCAACAAGGGACTGGAAGCAAACGGAAGTCTGACATTTATGACATCCACAAGCGAATCGGAACGCTTTATGTTCTATCCCGATTCGCTTGTGGCCGATTTACAGAGTTTTGAAATCCGGCAGCAGGGTGGGCATCCGCCGTTCCCTCCGGTAAAGGCAGGTAAGGTTCATCAGTACTGGCTCCCGGCTCTCGACGTAATGCGGGTGAATACCGTCAGCGATAAAGACCTGTTTGTGATGTAC